>JAISJM010000171.1 GCA_031261525.1 Eubacteriales Family XIII. Incertae Sedis bacterium | reverse complement strand
CTTTTTCGATGTGGGTCTATTGTCACGACCACGCCTCGAATTGTTATTATTACCATTATTGTTACTTGAATTATTAGAGTTATTGCCGTTTGAATTACCGTTTGTATTGCCCGTTACAAATGAATTTGTATTGGCACCAAGCTGAAACATCTCGGGAACGAACTTCACAACAGGCTGCTTAATAATCTGCACCCCAATATTTTCACGTGCCCAAAAGTCACTTAATGCAAGGAAGTCGTTGTCCTCCGTAACGATATAATATAATTTTTCATCTGTGCTTGCAATCAGATTGCCAAGCAAGGTACCAAGCTGAAAATCAAGATAATTATCACCTGATTTCTCACATTTTTTAAATGTTATACTTGCCTTACTTTCATTGATACAAGCGTTGAGTACATGATATGGGACTTTACTGATGGATCCAAGAAAGACATATACATTGTCCGTCGCCTCAAGTTTGTCCACACCACTAAGGCCATTATATAGACCCTTTTGATTTCTATTTTCATAATCAACTAAATATGTTGCCATTTCGCTCCTTTATTTTTCGATTTTCTCGCTTATTCGTTCGCTTAATAATATTTGTTCTGCGCACCTGATTCCATCAACTGCAGCGCTTGTGATGCCTCCTGCATAGCCAGCACCCTCGCCACATGGATAGAAGCCGAAGATGCCTTCTGCCTGTAGATTGTGATTCCGGACAATTCTTACAGGAGAGGAACTTCTTGTCTCGGGTCCACGTACGGTGGCATGCTGCGCATCAAATCCATGAATTTTGCGTCCAAAAGAAGTGATTCCTTCGAGTATATCCTGATAGACATATTTCGGAAGTGTTTCTTGCAGCAAGCTCTTTGTACCATCTGCAAATGTCTTCAAATCTTCTTTTAGAGGTTTATATCCAATCGAACCAAGCTCATAGCCAATCTTCTCATAATGACGCTGAAAATCGATACCAGCCAATGGATGACTTGATCCAAAATCCTCTGGACTTACATCAACTAAAATCGCAGCATTGGCGTATTTTCCATCTCTAGCGCTGTAACTCATGCCATTTGTGCTCAGACGGTTTTGCTCTGACGCAACAGGTACAATGACACCGCCTGGACACATACAAAACGTATATACCCCTCTGCCATCTGCCGCCTTGCATGAAAGCTTATACTCCGCAACAGGTAGTCCTGCTTTTTCAATCGTCTTCTTATAGATATTTTCAAAGTCTTTGCCATATTGTGACGCATTGATAATCGACTGTTCATGTTCGATTCGCACGCCCATTGAAAATTTCTTTTGTTCAATTTTGACATCATGTTCGTAAAGCATTGTAACGGTATCACGTGCAGAGTGACCAATCGCAAGAATCAGATGATGCGTATCCATGTCAAAACTATCTGATGGTTCGCCATCGTCATCTAGCGTCACACATGAAATGGACGATATTTCAGACGACTGGATACTGGATTCAGAAACATCATCGTGATGCGCATCATGATGATGCTTAATGGATATGGACGCCAATTTCGTAGAGAAATGAATTTCACCACCGAGACTGATAATCTCTTCCCGAATACGTTTTACCACGTCACGCAAGACATCCGTCCCAATATGAGGTTTTGCAAGATACGTAAGTTCCTCACCACCGCCAAATTCTGAAAATGTCTTAATGACATATCCTGCAAGAGAACCGCCAATGCCAGAAGTCAATTTACCATCAGAAAAAGTGCCTGCACCACCTTCACCAAAGAGCATATTGGACTCTGGATTAAGCTTGTCGTGATTCATAAATGCTTCTACATCTTGGATACGTTCTTCGACTGCCTTACCTCGCTCAATGATAATCGGTTTCAATCCAGCTCTAGCAAGAACGAGTCCCGCAAACATGCCTGCAGGTCCAAAACCGATAATGACAGGCTGTTTTGAGATGTCTTTATCCGATTGCTCCGATTGCCCCCTGAATTCCGAAGTAAGCACGTCAATGGGATGTACCATACCTGCGTCTTCAATCTTTTCAAGCTTCACTTTAAATTGTTTCGAAAGAATGAGTAAATCTTGTTCTTCGTCAGGATCAGACAAAGAGAAATCAACATTGTAGACTATTTTAATATTGTGTTTTCGGCGAGCATCAATCGACTTTCGGCTAATCTTATAATTCAAGATTCCGAGATCATAACGAGTCATACCGAGCAATTCCGCAATCTTATCGGGTAGATTTGTAATCTTATCCCCGATACTTAATCGAACTTCAAATATTCTTAGCATTTATTATCCTTTTTTAATATATGACATCCAGCTACAATGCCACTATAGATTGCAAAATCAAGATTATAGCCACCACTATCACCCGCATAATCAAGCGTCTCACCTAAGATATAGAGTCCCTTATGATGGACAGATTCAAACGTATCGCTCAAAACTTCAGACATTTGCACGCCGCCTCTTGTAACTTGAGCATCGCCCCACCCTGATGTACCTTTGATTCCAATTGTGATAGATTTCACAAGCTTTGCGAGAGGTTCATATGCTTTCTTCGAACCAATCATATCATAAATCAATGCAGCAACACGAGCATGCACAATGCCCTCGAGCCCCGCAACTTTTTTATCCTTTAGCAGCGCACCGATCGCAGGTTCCGTCATCGATGGCGCGAGATCCAAAACGAGCTTATCTCCTTGCTGATATCGATTGCTCACATTGAAGATGCAAATGCCGGAGATGCCAGATTTCGTAAATTGTATCTCACCGAACTCGGTGTAAATCACATGACCATCACGCACAAGATTCACCTGTCCCATTGCACGGACACCTGCAAGTTTCTCGTAGTTATTGTAACTCCGATCGTCATAGATAAGTGGACATAGTGCGGGCTGTGTATGAATGATTTCAAGACCCAAAGACTTCGCAAAATCAAGTCCATCACCAAGGCAACCAAACTGCGGACCAGCCTTACCGCCCGTAGCAATGACAATGGCTTGTGTCCGAATCTGATAGAGCGTCTCTTCCCCTTGCACATCTGCTTTGACAAAGCGCTCTTTCTCACCTTTGCCTTTTTTAATGTAAGCAATATCATGAATATCAATCTCATAAGTTGTAGATGAATCCACAATTCTTACAGCTTTTACTTCGGCACAAAGCTTAATCTTCACGCCAAGGCGTTGTAATTCTTTGGAGCAGGCATCTCGTATTGTTGACGCTTGCCTACTAAGCGGATAGACGCGTCCATCCGAATCAGGCTCCGTAAAAATCACACCAAGCGATTTAAAAAAAGTAGTTACATCTTCAAAATGCATCGCGTTCACATTGTCGATATTGCATTTGCCATTGCCACTCGCAAGAATCTTACGACCAAGTTCTGGATTACGATCCATGACCAATATATTTGCTTTAGGATACGTGCGTGCGGTAGAGATTGCACAAGCAAGTCCACTTGCGCCACCGCCAATGATGACGCAATCGTAGATATCGTCAGATTCAGATATTGACATTCATTCAGCTCCTCTCTTCGATCGCTTAATCATGAATCTTTCCGTCGCGTACAGAAGCACCAAATCCATATCCAAAATCATAAGCTTCTTGAGCCTGACTTTCACTAGGTTTAAATCGCACGCGAAGACCGTCTCCGAACAAAGTAAGCTTCAACTGACTCAGACGACCCATGATATGTGGCACACCCTCGCCACTCCAGCCATAGGAACCAAAAGCAGAAGCAAACTTACCGCCATGAACCTTTGAATTGAGCTCCGCTGCAATCTTCCAGATGGGTGGCAATGCTTCACCAACGATTGTAGGTGTTCCAAGCAAGAATCCATCGGAAAGTGTAATCGCATTCATCACTTCATTAAAATCAGCATAGACCATATCGTAAAGCTTTACATTGATATCATCAGCATCTTTGATACCCTTGACAATTTCATCCGCAAGTGCCTTCGTATAACCATAGGCACTCACATATGGAATAACAATCGTCTTCTTATCATGAGGTTTATCAGGTGTAGCCCATTCTCGATTCAACTCAATAATCTCTCTGGCATATGTTGTCACCACAGGTCCATGACCTACAGCAAGAATCTCCACATCAAGGTCTTCAATTTTCTTCAGTGCATTCATCATATCGCCCTTGAAAGGACCAATGATATTATCAAAATAATACAACGCAGCTTTAAGATAATTTTCTCGGTTTGCTAGATTATCGTCTGTGATATTTTCATCACTATAGTGACTTCCAAACGCATCACAGGTAACCAAAATCTTATCTTCTGGCACATATGTGAAAATTGTATCCGGCCAATGAAGATTTGGAGCAAGAATAAATTGTAGTGTCTTATTGCCAAGGGAAAGCTCATCGCCTTGCTTGACAACGCGAAACTTAAAATCCGTACGATTGATAATCTCTTTTAAGAAGTTCTGAGCACCCATAGAACCGATAATCTCGATGTCCGGATTGACCTCGAGCATCTTCTCAATCGTACCGGAGTGATCTGGTTCCGTATGACTTACAACAAGGTAATCAATCTCCTCAAGAGGCACAACTTCAGAAAGTTTCTTGATATATTCATCATAACATTTTAGTTTTGCTGCCTCGAACAATACCGTCTTCTCAGATCCTTTCAATATGTAAGAATTGTACGTCGTGCCAAATTCTGTGTACATTACGATATCAAAAACTCTCAGATCTGGATCTAAATTTCCGACCCAATAGAAATCTTCTTTCAATTTTTTTGTAAGCATTTACAACCTTCTTTCTAAGCATTAAAGTACTTTTTAACAAATTCAATCAATGCAATTCCCGAACCACGTGGTCCAATTAGTGATAACCCCAACACGCGCCCACCGGTGAGTACTGGAATGTTAATCTGTGGTAATCCTGCCAAGCTGGCAAGACAGGTTAACTCCATTGTGTGTGCGCGAATTTCTTCAATTTCTATACTTGTCGAGCCAATTTGTGGTGCCTCACTTATCGTTGTTGGCAAGATAATCAGCCCCTTTTCAAGTGCAGCGCAGACATATTTTGTCCAAGACTCTTTCATGTCAAGCGCATCATGATATAAATCACCCTTCGTTAAAGTAGATGCCCATTCAAACCGATTTCTGATTTCAGGCTCAATCACAACATCTTTGTGTGCCTCAAGCCATGAACCATATTCCTCGTACATCTCAATCCCTTGAATGCGTTTAAACGCTTCATATAAAAGTTTAATCGTCAATCCTGGAATCAACGAAAACACTTTCAGATTAGGCAATGGCAACCCATCTACCAAGAATTCATAGATGGTATTCTTGATATTTTCTGGAAGCAAATTAAAACTATCTTCATAGAATAATACAGAGTCCATTGATAATTCTGTTGTGTATTCTGCACAAGAACCATCATAGATAACAGGTGCAACTTTAAGGAGTGTATCAATATCTCTCGTGAACAATCCAACCGTCTCAAACGACTTTGCTTGTTTTGCAACCCCTGTGAGTAGTTGCGGATTATAGGTAGGTCTGAACCCGTAAATGCCGCAATAAGCGGCTGGCACCCTCGAAGATCCTCCGGCATCCGTAGCAAGCGCAAAATCACAAAGTCCCTGTGCTACTGCACTTGCAGAGCCACAGGAAGAGCCACCCGTATAGCTATCAGGCCGAAGTGGATTCAATGGCGTACCATAATGGATATTTTTTCCATTTATACTATACATAAACTCATCGGTTATGGTCGTGCCGCGCAGATTGGCACCTGCCGCAAGCAAACGATCAATCACGGGTGCATTGAACTGTGCTGGCTGATCTAGGTGACTGTCTCGCCACAAAGGATTTCCAATGGTTGCAACATGCCCTTTGATATCCATCACATCTTTAACTGCAAATGTAAGTCCATCAAGCGTACCAGAGCCTGTTGCATCTAGTGCAATATCGCGATCTATATATGCAGTTCTCTTCATTATTCCTCCTTGGGTACAATCATAGCACAGACATCGTCCAGATTGCCATACATACATATATATTGTATCAAATTAATTGCACTCCGTGGTGACATATATGTGACATTCAGAAAAAAACGAGCTTAATCATCAATGATGATTAAGCTCGTCCTCTTTCATTGTCTAATTGCCAGCTTCGTTCAGTGCCGCCTGCGCCGCGGCAAGTCTTGCAATTGGGACTCGATATGGTGAACAGCTTACATAGTCAAGTCCTAGATGATAACAGAATTCAACGGAACGAGGGTCTCCACCATGCTCACCGCAGATACCAAGCTTAATGGCAGGTTTTACGGTACGAGCATCGGCAATGGCGATTTCCATCAAACGACCAACACCCGTCTGGTCAAGATGTGCAAATGGATCTGCTTCGTAGATTTTCTTATCATAATATGCATCTAAGAACTTTCCTGCATCGTCTCGAGAGAGACCATAAGTCATCTGCGTCAAATCATTGGTGCCAAAGGAGAAGAAGTCAGCCTCTTCGGCAATTGCAGCAGCCGTGAGTGCTGCTCTTGGAATCTCAATCATCGTACCTATTTGATAATCAATCTCTAGACCAGATTCTTCAATAATAGACTCCGCCGTCTCTTTGATGACTTTCTTAACAAATTTCAACTCCGCAACATCACCCACAAGTGGAACCATAATCTCTGGTCTTACAGGCCAATCAGGATGGTTTTTCTTCACGGTTACAGCGGCATTGATAATCGCTTGCGTCTGCATCTTTGCAATCTCAGGATAGGTGATATCCAGTCTTACACCTCGATGTCCAAGCATTGGATTGAACTCGTGAAGTGTGCTGATTGTATACTCGACATCTTCCACGCTAACCCCTAGATTCTCTGCCATCAATTTGATATCCTCTGGATTTGTTGGAAGAAATTCGTGGAGCGGTGGATCCAAAAGTCTGATTGTAACAGGCATACCAATCATCGCTTCATATAATTCTTCGAAATCCTTACGCTGATAGGGTTCAATCTTCGCAAGTGCTTCCGTTCTCTGCTCTACAGTCTCAGATAGAATCATCTGCCGAATCGCTGAGATACGGTCTGCTTCGAAGAACATATGCTCCGTTCTACATAGACCAATACCCTGCGCACCAAAGGTTCGTGCTTGTACCGCATCATTTGGCGTATCCGCATTGGTTCGAATCTGGAGGGTACGGTATTTGTCAGCCCAGTCCATCAGCCTTGAGAAGTCACCTGTAATCTTTGCTGGAACTGTTGAGATCGACTCGCCATATACTTCACCCGTTGAACCGTTGAGTGAGATAAAATCACCTTCATTTACGGTCTGCCCACCAAGCTGGAAGCTCTTTCCGTCTTCTGCAATTTTCAAATCGCTGACACCTGCAACACAGCAAGTGCCCATGCCTCTAGCAACAACAGCAGCGTGTGAAGTCATACCACCACGAGCGGTAAGAATACCTTCTGCATAATTCATGCCTTCGATATCTTCTGGCGACGTCTCAAGTCTTACAAGAATTACATTCTTACCAGCTTTCGCCCATGCGGTCGCATCTTCAGCGGTAAATGTCACCTGACCCGTTGCAGCACCAGGAGAAGCTGGAAGTCCGTTGCCAATTGGCGTTGAAATCTTCAATTGTTTTGGATCAAACTGCGGATGAAGAAGTGCATCGAGTTGCTTCGGATCAAGCATCATAACCGCTTCTTTTTCGGAAATCATACCCTCATCATATAAATCAACAGCAATTCTCAGTGCGGCATCTGCAGTACGCTTACCATTACGAGTCTGAAGCATGAAGAGCTTGCCTTCCTCAATGGTAAATTCCATATCCTGCATATCCCGATAGTGCTGCTCCAGTGTCTCAACAATGGTTGCAAACTGGCTATAAACGGCTGAATTGATATCTTTCAATACTTCAATCGGTTCAGGTGTACGAATGCCAGCAACGACGTCCTCACCTTGTGCATTCATCAAGAACTCACCAAACAGACCTTTTTCACCTGTTGATGGATTTCTTGAAAATGCCACACCAGTACCAGATGTATCACCCATGTTGCCAAAGACCATCGATTGGACATTTACCGCTGTCCCCCATGAAGATGGAATGTCGTTCATACGTCTATAGTATTGCGCTCTTGGATTCTCCCAGCTTCTAAAGACAGCTTCAATTGCGCCAAATAATTGATCGATTGGATCCTGCGGGAAATCTTCCCCTGTCTTATCTTTATACTCTACCTTGAACTTCTCCGCGAGTTCCTTTAAGTCTTCTGCGGTGAGTTCTGTATCCAGCTCAACGCCACGCGCGTCTTTCATCTCGTCGATGACTTTTTCAAAATATGATTTTCCAACTTCCATAACGACATCGGAATACATCTGAATAAATCTTCGATAAGAATCATATGCGAACCTTGGATTTCCGGTTTTTATTGCGAAACTTTCAACAACTTCATCGTTGAGTCCTAGATTTAGAATGGTATCCATCATGCCTGGCATCGATGCTCTTGCGCCAGATCTTACAGATACGAGAAGTGGATTCTCATTGCTACCAAATTGTTTATTACTCTTCAGTTCAAGACGTCTGATGTACTGAAGAATCTCTAATTTAATACTATCAGAAATCGTCTCGTCATCTTCATAATATTTTGTACATGCTTCCGTTGTGATTGTGAACCCTGGAGGGACTGGCATACCGATGTTGGTCATCTCAGCCAGATTTGCACCCTTACCACCGAGAAGATTCTTCATCGATGCTTTTCCCTCATAAAACAGATATACGTATTTTTCAGCCATAATTTCCTCCGTAACACTAACCCCAATAATAGATACGAACCCCAATAATTAATACGAGCACTAAACATTGATAGCTATTTATATCATATTTTGAACTAGATAGCAATAAAAAAATCCCCACGCACCGCGTAGGGAAAAAAAGTTAGAATTCCAGACTCTTTTGGATGTAACTTACAATCTCATCAATTGGCAATCTGATTTGATCCATCGTATCTCTGTCTCTAATTGTGACCGCGTTATCTTCAAGCGTATCAAAATCTACAGTGATACAATATGGTGTACCAATCTCATCTTCACGACGATAGCGCTTGCCAATATTACCAGCAGCGTCGTAGTCGACATTGAAATATTTTGTAAGTTCATCATAAATTTCTTCTGCCTTCTCGGACAACTTCTTCGTCAATGGCAAAACTGCAGCTTTAAATGGCGCGAGTGCAGGGTGAAAATGCATAACAGTACGTGCATCGTCCGTTGCTTTCTCACTTGTAAGAACTTCCTCTTCGTAGGCATTGGATAAAAATGCCAATAGCACACGATCCGCGCCAAGAGATGGCTCGATACAATATGGCACATACTTCTCGTTGGTCTCAGGGTCACGATAGCTTAAATCCTGACCAGAATGTTCCATATGTTGCTTCAAGTCAAAGTCTGTTCGATCTGCAATACCCCAAAGTTCACCCCAACCAAATGGGAAGAGGAATTCGATATCCGTCGTCGCATTGGAATAATGACTGAGTTCTTCTTTTTCGTGGTCTCTCAGTTTAATTCGATCTTCTCTAATGCCAAGTGCAAGCAAGAAATTCTTACAGTAGTCTTTCCAGTAGTTAAACCATTCGATATCGGTACCAGGTTCACAGAAAAATTCCAATTCCATCTGCTCAAATTCTCTGGTACGGAATATAAAGTTGCCAGGTGTAATTTCGTTTCTAAACGCTTTACCAATTTGTCCAATGCCAAACGGCAATTTAAGTCGCATTGAGCGTTGCACATTTTGAAAATTTATGTATTCGCTCTGTGCGGTTTCAGGACGCAGGAAA
>JAISJM010000164.1 GCA_031261525.1 Eubacteriales Family XIII. Incertae Sedis bacterium | reverse complement strand
AAATGCCACGATACTGTCCAATAAACATCCCTGTTCTCATTTGTTCTTAAATTTACCGAACAAATGTATTGACAATGAATGTGTGTTCTGTTATTATCTTATTAACAAAACAAATGTTTTAGCGTTCTGCGAACGCATAGTCGGAGGTGCAACATGACAGGTACATATACATATAATTTAACAGATTCATTTGAAGATCTTAAGAAGATAAAATCCTATCGAGATAATAGTGAATACAATAAGAAGCTTACAGACGTCATCGAAAGTATCAAAGTAAATGATAGCTACAGAACAACCAATCCTACTGCAACAATCAAAAAAGGTATTCCTATCAATAAAGATGCTGTTACACGTACATTGAGATTTTTAGCTGCTGGATTTGTCATTCTGACAATCTTTATTTTTCTTATGAGCGCATTACCAGGTCTCACATCAAGTACAGCGACTGCTGCTGAAGAGATCCAGTACATGGATGTCGTCGTATTGCCTGGAGACTCTCTATGGTCGTTAGCGGACGAATATGCCTCTGACGATGTAAGTCTCGATACATTTATAGACTACGTAATTGATATCAACGATTTAGATGGCAACACCGTATATGTTGGTGATTCCTTAAAGATTCCAGTAAATCTATAATATAATGAGCTTCATCCACAACTATTCCCAAAATAATGATTTTAGGAATAGTTGTGGGCGGGCGTTTTAGATAAACATCTCGCTTCTCTCGTGTGCTTATCGTTGCTTCTCAAGCCAACTTTGCAGTATCACAACAGCAGCTTGTTTATCAATAACCCCTTTGCGCTTCTTACGAGACACATCAGCGTCAATCAAGACACGCTCCGCAATCTTTGTCGTAAATCGTTCATCTTCCATCACAATACGCACATCAGCCATACCATTGCTTTTTAGCTTGTTACCAAGCGTCTGCGCAAATTCTCGCGTCTTCTGGGTCTGGATACTATCAGACCCATCAAAACTAAGTGGCAATCCAACAACAACCGTATCAACATCATATTCTTTGATATAATTCATGATAATGGATGTATCCTTACGTATGCCAACGCGCTCAACTGTCGTAATCCCGTTGGCAGTAATTCCTAATAAATCAGAAGTAGCTACACCAATCGTCTTATCGCCAACATCCAATGCCATCGCTCGCTTCATATTCACTCCTTCAAATAAAAAACGCAGACAATAAATCTGTTGTCTGCATTAACGATTATAATATTTTTGTATCTTACTTGTTCAAATAGGATTTCAAAAGTTCTTCGACCAAATCATCACGCTCAATATGCCGAATCAAGCTACGTGCATTGTTATGAGCCGTCACATAAGAGGGATCACCTGACAATATATATCCAACCATCTGATCAATCGCATTATATCCCTTTTCCTCAAGTGCCTCATATACAGTCTCTAGGATATCCAAAATCGTCTGATCCCCAGCTTTATCTGGTGCTTTAAAAATCTGTGTGTTTTTATTATCCATTGTGCAACCTCCTATATTTGCTATCTCTGATGAAAGATTCATTCATTTGTTAACCATATTATATATTCCCTTGACGAATATGACAAGAAAAATATTCTACATTACCTATTTTGCATATTCTTCATTGACAACAACAATTTACGAGTTGCGTATGTCACCTCAACATAGCTAAATGTTATTTTCCAATTACGGCCTTGATTCTTCTGACACCAGAGGACGAACTACTTTCTTTCTGAATCTTAAACGATCCAAGATCCGCAGTATTCCCAGCATGTGGACCGCCACAGATCTCTTTTGTATAATCGCCAACCGTATACACTTTGACGAGTTCACCATATTTGTCGGTAAATACACCAATCGCGCCCTGTGCTTTCGCTTCTTCTGGTGACATTTCCTCACATACGACATCGATACCAGCCGTGATGACATCATTGACAATCTGTTCCACTTCAGCAATTTCTTCAGGTGTCATCTTACGATCAAAGGAGAAATCAAAACGCAGACGATCTGGTGTGATATTGCTGCCACGTTGATAGACATCATCACCAAGCACTTTGCGTAGTGCTGCATTGAGCAGATGCGTTGCTGTATGAAGTTTTGTTGTCTCTTCGCTGTTGTCTGCAAGACCACCCTTAAACTTCTGTGCAGCTCCTTGACGCGATTTCTCTTGATGTGCTTCAAATAGTTTATTGAAACCTGCTGCATCAACGGCAATACCCTTTTCTTCCGCGAGTTCCTGCGTAAATTCAAGTGGGAATCCATATGTATCATAGAGCATAAACGCATCTTCTGGTTTGAGAACCTTATCTTCACCAACCGCGTCCATGAATTTCGTTGCAATTTTTAGACCTTTTGCAAGAGTCTTACCGAATAGAGCATCTTCTTTATCAAGATTGTCGATGATAAATTTCTCATTTCTGCCTAGTTCTGGATATACATCCTTGTAATGATCGATGATAACCTGAGCAATTTGAGAAAGTGTGCCCGTAGGTGCTTCCATTTGCACTAAATATCTGTATGCTCTTCGAATCAGCCTTCTGAGTACATATCCTTGATCTACATTGCCAGGCGCAATCCCCTTGTCGTCACCAAGAATAAAGGTTGATGCGCGCAGATGATCTGCAACGACACGATATTGATGATAGACACTTTCTTCGTACTTCACACCTGTGAGTTCTTCGATTTTGCTAATAATCGGAACAAACAATTCTGTGTCAAATACACTTGCCGCATCGTTCATAATCGCGAGCACACGTTCGAGCCCAAGCCCTGTATCGACATTTTTCTGAACAAGCAAAGTATAATTGCCGTCCGTATCCTTGTTGTACTGCATAAATACGTTGTTCCAGATTTCGACATATTTGCCACAGCTACAAGCGGGATTGCAGTTTTCAGAACATTTTTCTTTACCCGTGTCGAAGAATATCTCCGTATCAGGTCCGCATGGTCCCGTGATTCCAGCAGGTCCCCACCAGTTTTCTTTCTTACCAAAATAGTAAATGCGCTCATCAGGATAGCCAAGACTTCTCCAGACGTCAGCACTTTCTTCGTCGCGCTCCGCAGATTCGTCCCCCGCAAATACCGTTACAGAAATCTTATCCTGCGGGATTCCAAGCTCCTGCGTTAAGAATTCATGGCTCATCGTGATAGATTCTTTCTTAAAATAGTCACCGAGCGACCAGTTGCCCATCATTTCAAAGAATGTCAGGTGACTCGCATCGCCGACAGCATCGATATCGCCCGTTCTAAGGCATTTCTGATGGTCTACAAGGCGTTGTCCTGATGGATGCTTCTCTCCGAGTAGATAAGGCACGAGTGGGTGCATACCAGCCGTTGTAAATAATACACTTGGATCATTTTCTGGAATCAAGGACGCCGAAGCAATTTCCTTGTGATTTCTTGAGACAAAAAAATCGATATATAGACGTCTCAGTTCTTGTGCGGTCATAATGAGATCTCCTTATTTAAAAAACTTTAAGTTCATTTTAGATTTGTGGTATTATAATCATTGTATCTAATCATAGTAACGCTTGATGATACAACAATGCCACAGTTTAAAATTATATCATGATTTAGGTATACTATGCAAATGTCAATGTGAGGTGAATTATGCAAATGTCAACGCTTGGCGCCACTGGAATAAATGTGTCTCCTGTCGGAATGGGCGTCCTTACAATTGGGAAGACACAACTCAAACTCAGTATTGAAGATGGTGCAGAAGTCATTGCCCACGCCCTACTTTCAGGTATCAATTTTCTAGATACCGCACAATATTACGAGACTTATCCATATATAAGGGAGGCATTGAATATCATTGAGACCTGCTTTCCTGATTCGTCAGAAGAGATAATCAAAAATTTAGTAATCTCCTCAAAATCCTTATGCTCCGACTACGATGGCATGATGGAGGCAATTGATGCGTGTTTAGAAGAATTGGGATTGGAGCAAATTGAAATATTCTTAATGCATGAGGTGCGCGGTCGATACGATTATGAATTAAGATTTGGTGCCCTAAATGCACTGATTGATGCAAAAAAAGCTGGTAAAGTCAAGACGATTGGCATCAGCACGCATCACATTGACGCGGTATTAAAAGCCGCTGTGGATCCCAATATTGATGTCATCTTCCCGCTGATCAACATACACAGTCTTGGAATCCGTATCGTAGACGCAGATTCGATTGATAAATTCGGAACAAAGGAAGCAATGGCTGCCGCAATTGAAAGTGCACATAAGAATTCAAAAGGTGTGTTCATCATGAAAGCTTTCGGCGGTGGGAATATCGCAAAAGATTATGTGGAAGCACTCGATTATGTATCCTATCTAAATGGCGTCGATTCTGTCATGATTGGTATGGGTGAGACATCTGATGTCGATGAAGCCATTGCCTATTTTGAAGGCAGACTCCCCGACGATTTTATGCCAAATGTAGCACATAAGAAAATCAGAATTGACCAAGGTGACTGCGAGGGTTGTGGCAGCTGTCTCATTCGTTGTCCAAACAAAGCCATATATATCAATAAAGACGGCAAAGCTGATGTGAATTATGATGTGTGTATCACCTGCGGCTACTGCGCTCCAGCCTGCCCCGTTCGTGCAATTATTATGTTCTAATATTATAATAGTTACAATAATATATTATGGTAACTATCGTCTTTATGAGCTTCCAACATTACCATAATCAATTATTGTTAGACTATATTCTATTATAAATATTGTAAATATTATAAATAAAGAAATTAAAATAACTAAAATAACTAAAATAAAAATGCCCCATATATAATGAAGATTCGCATTATATATGGGGCATTTCAAATTATATTCTAAAATTAATTTAATTCTTCTGGAATTGCGTGTTCATCCTCATCTTCAGGTGCATTTGGATCGAATCCTTCCAGTCCTGCATAAGTCTTACCGTGCTTCTGCGCATAATCATAAATTGCGGACTTGATTGCATGATCTGCCAATACGGAACAGTGAATCTTGATTGGTGGAAGTCCGCCGAGCTCATCAAGCACCATTTTATTCGTGACTTCTAAAGCTTCTTCAACAGTCTTTCCAATAATCATATCTGTTGCCACCGATGAAGACGCAATGGCACTACCACATCCAAAAGTCTTGAATTTTGCGTCTGTAATTACGTCATTTGCATCTACTAAGATTGAGATTTTCATCATATCTCCGCAGACAGGGCTGCCATAGGTGCCCTCTCCATCTGGATTGTCAAATTCACCAACATTGTGAGGATTGGTAAAATGATCCATTACTTTGTCATTGTACATAGCCATGTGATTTACCCCTTATTATTTCTACTATTATTTCTACGAAACAAGTACTAATTTATATCTTTACCATCCGCTCGAACTGGAGACGGATGAAATATTTCTTAATTTTGCGACAGACTCTTTCAGTGCTTCTATTGTATAGTCTAGGTCTTCTTTTGTTGTAAAGTCGCCAATGCTCACGCGAATGGATCCATGAATCTGCTCGACAGGCACACCAATCGCTGTGAGTACATGAGATGGTGTCAGTGATGCAGAACTACATGCAGATCCTGTTGAAATGGCAATCCCCTTCATATCGAGAAACAGTAACAAAGCTTCTCCTTCAATATATTTGAATGTAATATTAACATTGCCAGGAAGCCTTGATTCAAGCGAGCCATTAACTTGTACATCATCGATTTGCTGTAATACTTGCTCAATAAAGTAATCTCGTAGATGTCGTTCCTGTTCAATATGCTCTACTAGATTCTCTCGCGCAAGCTCAGCAGCTTTACCAAAACCTACAATTCCTGCTAAATTCTCAGTGCCAGCTCTCTTACGATTTTCCTGACCACCACCATGAATATGTGTTGGTAGCTGGTAGCCTTTTCTAATATATAGGGCACCAACCCCTTTGGGACCATAAATTTTGTGTGCACTCATAGAAAGTAAGTCTACGCCAAGTTTCTTAACATCAATATGTAGATTTCCGAGTGCTTGTACTGCATCTGTGTGGAACGCAATGCCATGTTTCTTTGCAATGGCAGCGATTTTTTCTATTGGCTCGATTGTACCGATTTCATTATTGGCATACATAATAGAAATGATTGTTGTATCTGGTCTGATGGCAGCTTCCAGTTCATCCAGTTTAATAAAACCATCACTATCTACACCGATATAAGTCACTTCAAAACCTAATGTCTCAAGATAGTCACCAGTGTGAAGAATTGCATGATGTTCAATCGTACTTGTGATAATATGCTTTCCTTTTTTCTGGTTTGCCAAAGCTGTTTCAATGATTGCCCAATTGTCTGCTTCAGAACCCGTTCCTGTGAAAAAAATTTCTCTTGGCTCTGCACCAATCAGTGCCGCCACTTGCTCCCGAGCAATATCAATTGCGTGCTTTGCTTCTTGTCCTTGTGTATACAAACTAGAAGGATTGCCAAAATGCTCTGTAAAATAAGGTATCATCGCATCAAGCACTTCCTTCTTGACTGGTGTTGTTGCGCCATAATCAAGGTATACTTGTCTTTTCTCCATATGATTGATCCTCTTTCGTAAAAAATTAATATATATTAGTTTTCATTTGGTTCAGCATCTACGATCTCAATATTGTCCAAATGCATCTTAAATGACTCTCTAAAGTTTGCGAGATATTCTTCTCTTAGAAGTTGCTGCTCCAATGACTCTGCATCTGTAAGCCCCTCAGCTTTCTTCTTACGAGCAAGTTCGTTGATTCGCTCCATTTTTTCTTTTGATACCATTCTTACCCACCTACTTAACTTATATGTAATATATGTTATGGTGCTATATACTATGATACAGCAATCATTCTAAAAAATCAATGTTTATATGTCCAATTGTTCATATCTACATATTATAATACTAGACACACTTTGTCAAGTATCACTGCAATATGAATTTTTCAACTGCATGTGCGACACCATCATGCATATTATCAAGTGTCACGTAATCTGCGACAGACTTGATGTCGTCATTTGCATTGCCCATTGCAACCCCACAGCGAGCAAACCGAATCATCTCAAGGTCGTTGTAACTATCGCCGATTGCCATCAAATCTGTATGGTCTAAATTCAACATCTCCAAAAGATATTCAATGCTTTTCTTTTTATCTACATGGATATTCATAAATTCAAGAAAAAATGGTTTTGAGAAATTCATGGAAAGTTGATTCTTAACGATTGGATAAATCCGATCGGAACATTCTTTTAAATAAATAGGATCTTCAAGAATGATGACTTTGATAACCTCATCCCCAATTACTTTCATAAAATCAGTTCCAACATCTTCAACGGGCAGCCCCGTGATGCGAGATTCGATCTGTGTATACTGATTGTCTTTCGGGGTGATAATTGCACTGTCACTGTAAGTCTGAATATATAGATGAAATGCGTCAGCAAGTGACTTGAGTGCTGCTACCTCACCTCTTGTAATCGTCATCTCACGAATAAGTTTGCCGTCACTTTCGCGGCGAATGATGCCGCCATTATATGTAATGGTATAGCCACCAAATTCTTTCAATTTAATTGCTTGCGCAATATCTGCTGTAGCTGATGTAGGTCGACCCGTTGCAATAACAACTTTAACGCCTAATTCTTGTGCTTTAATGACCGCATCAATATTGGCTTGTGATAAGCTTAAATCATCGCGAACAAAGGTGTCATCTAAATCTATTGCAAGTAATCTGTATTTCATGTATTGTATTATCCTCAATTATATTTCAAATATTATCTTCATATTATATTATATAAAAAATTGCGAGATTACTCCCGCAATTGCATATTGCTCATTGCACATATGTATTATAGCACATATGAACAGTTGTGTATATGTAAGATTTAATTTTCAAATAATTACTCGCAAATGTCGCAAGATTCGTATCAAATTTGTATTTGGTATCGTCACACTGTAATGGAGTCTTTCAATTTCTCAAATGTCTTCTCGCCGATGCCACTTACCTTTTTCAAATCTTCAATTGTATTAAACAAACCGTTCGATTCTCGGTATGTGATGATTTTATCTGCTGTGGAGGGACCGACACCATTGATATTTTGTAAGGTAAGACTATCAGCTGTATTGATGTTGATTAAGGTGCTATTATCACCTTGCGATTCACTCAAATCTGATGACTGGAGAATACCCGCTTGAGCTTCAGCATAATACTCGCTTGGCGTCATATTTTTTTCTTCATCCAGTGTCATGACATAGATTTTATCACCATCTGCTACTACTTTTGCACGGTTTAATGTCTTAATGCTGGCATGTTCTGTTGTACCACCTGCTGCATTGATTGCATCCTCTACACGGCTTCCAGCTTTAATCTTTACAACGCTAGGATTCGATACAGCACCGCACACATCAACGTAGATATCGCCGTCTGTCTTCAGAATCGATGAATCTGTTGCGTTGAGAGAATCGCCATTGTCCTCTCCATTTGTATCATTCGTTTTATTCTTTTCAGAATGATCAATTCCTTCCTCTGCATCACCTGCGCCATTCGTAACATTCGTTTTAATCTCATTGCCATCACCATCAACAAATGAAGCACTGTCACCACGATTGTGTGTCATGATGGCATAGGACATCAAAATGATGAGCACCGCCAATGTTATCGCCAATATTTTAATTACCTTTTTTCTGATTCTCGGATTGCGCATGTCCATTTCAAATTTGTAATTCTTAAATAACTTCATGATATCTCCTTATATTATCAATAATGTAATGATATTGATTAGATACCATTATTTTACTACATCATATCATGTAAAACGCACCATGTAAATATATTCCAATAAAAAAATAAATCCCACAACAACGATTCACTCGTTATCTGTGGGATTTAATAATGTATAGACAGTTGACGTCCATTGCTGCCTGCTTCAATCTTCGGTCTCGCACTCTGCGGAGTCCTCGGGAACAGGCGATGATTATATTTCATCAACATTGGTGCCATCTTCTATGAAGATTTGTTTTCTGATGATGTGGGCTGAGATTGGATTCCAAGTATGTCCAAATTCCTGATAGAATTTGGACATCACAGCATTTGGATTGATACTGTCGTTATTTTGTGTACGGACGCGCAAATGTAACAACATCTGCGAATTATAGGCAAAGATGACATCCATCGAAATCATCATCTCGGCAATGTTGATTTCACGCGTCTTACCCGTCTTGCGGCTCGTTTTTTCTATAATGATAGAGTCGCGCTTTGCAAATTCATCTACATCTGCTGCGACATTTGCCCATGCTGGGGCTAGAATACTGTACTCAGAACTGTAGATGTAGGATGCGAGTGGTTTGGAATATGCTTCGCTCTTTTCTCGTAGGACAAGCGCGCGCATGCCATGCGGTAAACGTGTATTGATTCGATCTAGAACCACTACAGTATCGAGATGTTCGTCTACTTCAAATTCAAGATACTCTCCATCCGATTCGAAGCCCAATGGCAATGGCAGTGCAAAGCTCAATCGTGGATGAGGATTGAATCCATTGCTATATGTCGGACGTGCACCGACCATGCGCAGGATTCGGATGAAAAGTCGCTGCAAGTCGAGGTGGCTGATGTATGCGGTGCGGTCATGTTTGCTGAATTTTAGGATGTATTTCATATCTATTCACCACCCTCCGCACAGAATCCGGTCGTTTGGGCATTTCCCATATCTGTTGTCATGTCCTCCGAATGCTCGAATCGGGCATCGTCGGTAGTTTCTGTAATTTCTGTAGTTTCTGCTAATTCCATCGCCAGGTCATATTGCTTCCGTAGCAACGATGGATCTACGCCGGTATCGATAATAGACCACGGCAACACACCATCTGGGTTTACATAAATATCCTTACTGTAACCCAATCCTTCATCTGCCCATGCATTTACCCAAGTGTCATACTTAAAATGTTCACGCCACGAATCGAACTTCGCACCGTGCTCATAGGCATTAATAATCGCTTTCAGTGCGCGCCTATCGCCTTTCGCAAGCATCATCTCCGCATAACTCGTGCGTGTGTCGTGGAACTGGAAATTGACACCCTTGACACTCTTGAAGGCATCTTTCAGATAGTAATTCTTCTTAATCAGTTCTTCTTCACTATTGCCAGCGCACCACTGGAATGGCGTGTTTGGCTTTGGCACAAAATTACTTACGCTCACGGTCAGATTAAACGTTCGTTTGCCTTTTTCTTGAAGTTGCCTTGCGCGCTTCATGATTGTGCGTGCAAGGGTTACAATGGCATCTAAATCTGCATAAGTCTCGCCAGGAAGCCCAATCATAAAGTAGCATTTTACCTTATTCCAACCGAGATCAATCGTCCGTTCGATTGTCTTTAGAATGACTTCTTCTGTGATGTTCTTAAAAATCACATCGCGGAGCCGTTGCGACCCAGCCTCAGGAGCAAATGTCAGACCACTCTTGCGATATTCGCTGATACGTTTCAGCGCTTCTTCGTCAAACGTATCGAGGCGCATCGATGGCAGTGAAAGGCTTACATCCAGACCTTCGAGCTTATCCATAAGATTTAGAATCAATGATTGGATTCCAGGATAATCGCCCGTTGATAATGAAAGCAAAGAAACTTCGTCATAGCCCGTATTGGCAAGTTGCGCGTCAATAATCTCATTGATACGCTCTGGAGAACGTTTTCGAACAGGCCGATACATATAACCAGCTTGACAAAAACGGCAACCGCGTGGGCAACCTCTCATAATCTCGCAGATTGCGCGATCATGGATTGTGTCAATAAATGGCACAATTGGTGCTTCTGGAAAGAATGCTTGATCCAAATCATGAATACGGTGTGCTTTTACGCGATCGGGAATACGTTCATCGAGCTTTTTGAATCCAATAAATTCTTCGACTTCTGTATCAATATAAGAAATATCAACGATATCTGAACCGTCTGTGATCACTGGTGTCCGAACTGCAATCGTCTTCTTTTCATACTGTGGCTCATATAATGATGGCACGTACATGCCGTCCATCTGTGTATCTAATGCAATTTCCAAAAGAAATTCACGCTTTGTCTTACCAAATTTCTTTGCATCTGCATATCTGTGACAGAAATACTCATTGAGCTCTTCGCCGTCGCCAATCATATATACGTCAATCATATCTGCAATTGTCTCTGGATTGTAGGCATTTGGACCACCAGCGACGATAATTGGTGTGGATTTTACGTCATCTAGTGGTAAGTCCAAGTCTCTGTCTTTTGTCAAAAATGGGATATGAGCAAGCTCAAGCATCAATAAGATATTGGTGTACGAAAGTTCAAATTGCAAGGTAAATCCAATGATGTCCATCTCACGTACATCTGTATGTGTCTCAAGCGTGAATAGCGGTATGCCCTTTTCCCGCATGATTTGCTCCATGTCAATCTGTGGTGCAAATGCTCGTTCGCAGTAGATTCGATTATCAGCATTCATCATGCCGTAGATAATCTGAAGTCCTGTAAAGCTCATGCCAACCTCATACAAATCTGGAAATGCAAAACAAAAACGAACATCGACATCCGATGGATCCTTAATGATAGAATTCATCTCGCCACCGATATATCGTCCAGGTCGCTCGACTTTCATGAGGATATCATCAAGCCCAACGGTACCGCCGAGCGCAATGGAATCGATGTGCTTACCCGTCAATTGCTCTATTTGCTCAATTAAAAATCTCGTCTGGTCAATCCTTGATTTGATGACTTCCAGTGCATGTGCGTCTCGCTTAAATCGATGTAGGATATCTTCCATACGTTCTTCAAAGCCGATGTATTTATCCTCTTTGACCATACGATCCGCAAGCGATACGATATCAGTCGGTGTAATTTGCTTCAAATCTGCACTCAAATCATGGCTCATATGCGCGCGGATAATTTCAGTCACCTGCCTATCATAAGGCTCGATAATTTTTGCTCCTTCCGCAGCATGATTCTCACGTGTGCGCACGATATCATGCAGGCGTGCAGCTTTGTAAATCAAATCAACATCAAGCAATGTCGTTCCTGCGTTATCAGTTACTTCAAAATCGTCTGCGATTCCAGTCACCTCCACATCGGTGGGAATCGCATCGGCATCTGTATCTTTGAAACGCGCAGCATTAATCGCTTTCGCAATATTTACAGCCACCTGCGCCACGCGATTACAATGCCGCACGACATGATCAGGTGTCTCATATTCTTTTAAAAGTGCCTCAATCGTATCAGGCGTCAATTCGTTATTACTCCTCATCCTCATATTCCATTTCGTAGTCAAATATCTTGATGGTATCCCCGTCCTCAAGCCCCATCTCTTTCAACTGGTCAATCGTACCCGCGTCTTTGATGTACTTATAGAGATATCGTAAGGAACCATAATCGTTGAAATTCGTTGAGTCAAAAATCTTCTTAAGCTGTAATCCTTCAAGCACAAATCCATCTTCATCTTCAAAGATATTGATAATCTTATAATCAGGATCAAGTTCAACTGGTAGAATCTCAATGGGCTCTGCTTCGAATTTAGAGAAATCTTCGCCATATGGATCTGTTGCATGAATCACATCCAGTGTTCTTGATGCTGCGTCAATCAGTGGTTTTACACCGATTTCAGCAGCAGCACTAATCTTGTAATATTCGTAATCGTGTGTTTCCAGATAGTCAATGAACTTGCGATAGTTGATGATTACAGAATCACCTAGTTCTTCCACCTCTTCCATCGAAAGTGCCATGATTTCTTCATCGGTGAGTGGCAACATGTCAATTTTATTCAATGCAACAATCTGAATGCGCTTCATCAGCTTTTCAGAGAATCCCGTCAACTCCGCATTGATTGTCTCAAAATCCGTCAGTGGATTATCTCTTTCAGAACCAG
>JAISJM010000155.1 GCA_031261525.1 Eubacteriales Family XIII. Incertae Sedis bacterium | reverse complement strand
CATTCCTTGGAAAGAGCTACTATTGCCGGAGAAATATGCCAATAATGCCTTTGAATAATTACTTGCAGGTATTGTTGCATTGATTGTAGTACCGCCATAGGCTTCCGTTCCAACGCCTGGGTCCCCTGTTATAGTCAAGATGTTGCCATTAAACGATCCGGAAAGTCCTTTCGCTTTAAGCGCATTTAATATTGCAGTTTGCCATAACGAACGGTCAAGACTCGTAGAAATTGCTTTATTCTCATCTGTCAAATCAACAGTATACGAAGTACCACTAGGTGTCATGACACTTACAGATGGTTCCAATTTTGGTGAACTTGTCAATGCTGCATATGCTTTATCAAGCAATTCACCTGCAATCTGAGCAATGTAAGGTGTCGGTGCAAAGCCAGCACCTGTTCCGCCTGTACCTGCTGGAATCACTGCCTTTCGTACCACATCATCTGATTTATAATGATTTGATCCAACCAACCACGTTGCAAGCTGTGTAGCAATCTGACGTTGAAGCGCAGGAGCATTCGCGTTTTCTACAGCTTCACCATAACCATTTGCTGGTTTCGGATCCATATTGTTATTAAAATATCCCGCATATTCATTCTGCCCATTGGCAAGAATATAAGCTAACATTTCCTTTTGAACGAATGTCAATTTATTTGTAGAATCACCAATCGCAGGATTCGGAGTAATTAATCCATTTTCAGGTTCGAAACAATAGACGGCTCTATTGCCATCTGTAAAATAGATAACAGGATCTTGATCTTGCGCAAAGAAAGCTTCACCGCCTGAAATTGACTTCATTACGGATGGATGATAAATTAAAGATGATTGCCCTTTATTTGCGTGGTCATATCCGATAAAACGAGATCTATACAATATGCTATCATTTTCCAGTTCCCCCGTAATCTCTAGTGCCTCCGTATCGCCCTGCACAGAAAGACCGCTTCTCGTTGTTTCAGAAGAAGTATCTGCATCTTGCGCGATAGAGGAATCGCTCACATTCGGATTGTCAATCTCAGATTCAATGCCAGCATCACTCGCTACATCATCTGAATCAATATCTGAAATGGATTCATCACTGTCCTCCTCCGATTCAATTCCTGCATCGCTCACAATAGGAGGCGTGATAGCAGAATTACTTGGGCCATCTGCATTATTTGCCCAAGAGAATCTTGGCGACATCAGTGACATCACCATAATAATCGCTAGCAAAAATGCTAGTCCCGATCGCGCCGTGCCTTGCGCCTTCACACGTACATTTGACATCTTTTTCTCCTAATTAATGCCACGACAAATCCAATTGATTTGTAACAATATAGTTTATTCAAGGTTACCATAATGTTTACTTGGTTAGTTAATAATAATCGATAAGGTTACATAATTCAAGCATTTTCGAAAATTATTATATTAAAATTGTGTTAAAATTCAACATTAATAAATTTGTAATGATTATAAAATTGTATTTTAGGAGAAAAAACCCCGCAAATCGTTGAAATTACGGGGTTTTATAATAACTATATCTAGTAGTATTATTTTTGAGGCACTATTTTAATTTAAAAATCATCCTTCGGAAATAACGAGTTTTTCTATTTTAACGTTATCTGACTCAATATGGAATGAATTTAAAACTGGATTCGTTCCATCCATCAAAGAAAGAATCATATAGCTAGGTTTAGAATCATATGCCAGTTTTTTATCCTCTTCGGATGGTCTCGAGGGCGTTTCAGGATGCGAATGAAAATTACCTAACGGCACGAAACCGAGCGCACGCATATCTTTAATTGCCTTTAATTGTTCCATTGGATCAATATTAAAATGCTCATTGCTGTGGTCGGTATTGGTCATCGGATAAACCTTTTTGACGGTCTTTACTTGATAGGTATGTTCTGAATCGTCCGCGGTCACCTCTTCGATGAGACCTGCAATCAGTCCACAAGCTTCTTCTGGTAAGCAAGATTTTCCATGTTCAACAATCAAATCAAAGTCATTTTTTGACAGAATTACCTTTGTATCAAGTTTACAATAATCCTTATTCATCGTAATTCACTCCACACACAGCTTGCTCATAATCGAACAATTCTGTAATCGTCGGTTCTTTTCCGCACACGGCACAATGATCGCCATGAGGTAATTTAATCTTTCGAAACTCCATCTTCAATGCATCATAGGTCAGAAGCTGCCCAGTCAAAAGTTCACCTTTGCCGATGATATACTTGATTGCTTCCATCGCCTGCAGAGATCCAATGACACCACCCATTGCACCGATGACACCAGCTTGGCTACAAGTTGGTACCGCATCTGGTGGTGGAGGTGACTTAAATACACATCGATAACAAGGTCCCTCCCCTGGCACATAGGTCATCAATTGACCCTGAAAACGAATAATTCCAGCATGCGAAAATGGTTTCTTTGCAAGGACACATGCATCATTAATCAAAAACTTAGCAGGAAAATTATCTGTGCCATCGATTACGAAATCATAATCTTTTACAATATCTGCAATATTACTGGCAAGGACAAATTCATGATATGTATTGACCGTGATATCCGGATTGATTGCAAGCATCGTCTCTTTCGCGGACTCAACTTTCGGTTTGCCCACATCCGCAGTTGTATGGATTACTTGACGCTGTAGATTGGACAAATCAACCGTATCTGCATCGGCAATCCCAATGGTACCAACCCCTGCCGCAGCAAGATACATGCCTACGGGTGCACCAAGTCCACCAGCACCAATGATTAATACTTTACTGTTCAAAAGCTTTTTCTGACCTTTGACACCAACTTCACTGAGTATAATATGGCGAGAATATCGCTCCATTTGCTCATTCGTAAACGCCATTATCTTCCGCCTCCCATGAAATAAAGAAACTCTACATTGTCCCCATCCTTTAATGTTGTCGTCTCAAAATCACCGCTTGCAACAAATTCATCATTGATTGATACTGTGACATACTCAGGTGTCTCAACCTCTTCTGCAGCGATAAGCGTTGTCACAGTAAGACCTGCATCGTATTCTTTTTCATTTCCTGCTACTGTAATTGTCATAATCTCCATTCCCTTCTATTTCTATTTCTATTTCTATAAATATATTATATTTATTCGTCTTCAACTTTCTTAACAATCAATTGATACGTCTCATCTTCATTGTGAAGCAGCTTAATAATCTGATGCCCCTCATCCTTGATACTTCGAGGTACATTCTGAACAGGCTCGCCCGCATTCATCTTGATTGAAATAATCTGTCCATCATCGAGCTCCTCAAGCGCAATCTTCGCTTTGACAAAGGTCATCGGACACACCACATCGGTGATATCCGCATATTCGTCAATATTGTAATTTTCCATATCTGTTTATCCCTTTCATCTACTCAATCACAGCATTTATTTTGCTCGTCAATTCATCCCAACCTGCGCGCTCTATGGCAACCCTGAAACGTTCCGATGGATTGGCATGTTCCGCGAAAAATGCCAATGCAGCATCTGAAACTTGAATCAACGTCTCATCATCTTTCACAATCGGTGTAATCTCTTTGCCGCGCGCAATCATATTACCAAAAGTGCCACCAAATGACACGATATATCCAGACTCGCCCTGCCATGCCTCAAATGGGCAAGACTTGACGCAGCGCCCGCAATGATTACATTTGCCTTCCTCTAACTTTAGATTGCCATCCTCAATGCTAATCGCATCCTCCCTGCAAGCCGCAACACATACGCCGCACAGCGTACAAGCGTCTTTGTCAAAGCTGATAGAATAACCACCTTTGATACCGATGTCATTTTCCTCTGCTTTTAGACAATTGTTCATGCAGCCAGTGATGCCAAATTTGAACTTATGTGGAAGCTCCACGCCGAAATAATGATCGGAAATTTTTTGAGCCAATGGATAGGTGTCAATACATCCAGATGGGCAGATTGCACTTCCTTGGCAGGCGGTGACCGTACGCACTCTCGGACCACATACGCCAGTATCCACGCCGCCATCTTTCAATGCTTGTTTTACATCTTCCACATCATCCAATTTGATAAATGGAATCTCTACGCCTTGTCTTGATGTAAGATGCACATGCCCATCGCCATACTTCTCGGCGACGTCCGTAATTGTCTGTAGCTGACTACTCGTAAGATTACCGCCTACAACCTTCAGCCTCAATGAAAATCTATTTTTCTGCACTTGGCGCATAAAACCGCCATTTTTCAGTGCTTTATAATCTACTGCCATTTTTGTTTACTCCCCCCTTTGCTTCCGATATCATCTTTGTTTCCGATACCATTTTCTAAGTAATAATTGCTTGGGTAAAATCTGCAATCAAGTCTTCGATGTCCTCAAGCCCCACACTTACGCGGATTAAGTCGCTTGTCACACCTGCGCAGTCCAATTGTTCCTGTGTTGAATGTCCATAGATTGTCGATGCAGGATGAATCACCAAGGTGCGCACATCACCGATATTGGTTGCAACCGATGCGTATTTTAGATTGTCAATAATCGACCATGCCTTTTCTTTGCTACCTGCTTTGATTGTGAGAATTGCCCCCGCGCGTCCTTTCTCAAACTGCGCAGTACTAACCTCCTTGTATCGACTTGAAGATAATCCAGGATACGTTACTTCTGCAATTTCGTGATTCTCTACATGAATTTGCAATGCTTCCGCAAGTGCAAGCGCATTGTCACAAAGCCGTTCCATGCGAAGTCCCAATGTCTCAAGTCCAACCAAACCGATATAGGCATTTTGCGGAGAGAGGCATGCGCCGTAATTTTTCCATGTATCATTTTTCAGCTTTGCCGTGAACGCGAGCTTTCCCATCTGTTTGTATCTTGCCAATGTCGGATATTTTTCGAAATCCCATGCAAAACGACCACTGTCAATTATGATACCACTGATGGCATTGCCACTGCCACTGATATATTTGGATGCGGAGTGTATGACAATATTGGCGCCATATTCAAATGGTCGAATCAATGCGGGGGTTGATGTCGTTGCATCAATAATCAACGGAATATTGTAACGCTTCGTCACCTCTGCAATTGCTTTCACATCGACGACATCGAGCCGCGGATTGCCAATCAACTCTGTAAATACAGCTTTCGTATTGGCATTGATCTGCGCCTCTATGGACTCGGGGGTCACATAATCGACATAGGTTGTATGGATTCCCAAATCTTCCAAATCTGTAAGTAAATCCAACGTACCACCGAAGAGTGCTGCACTGCTGATGATTTCATCACCTGATTTCAGAATTGCGAGCAACGTCATGGATATTGCAGCCATGCCCGAAGCGCAAGCCACCGCGCCAAAGCCACCTTCAATTTCCGCCATGCGTTTTTCAAACGTATTGACTGTCGGATTACCGATGCGCGTATAAGCGAACCCAGGGGCCTTATTGTCGAAGACTTTCTCCAGTTTTTCAGAGCTCTCGTGCGCAAATGCCGACGATTGATGAATGGCTGGCAGTGTCGCCCCACTATGGTCGCTCACGTCCCTTGCGCTATGAAGTAATTTTGTGTTGAATTTCATCTTACGTCCTTCATTTATTTTAGTTTCACATCAGGTTGATTTCGTATCCCTTTTGAGCTCCCAAACACGCCTAAAGTGATAACTAGCTGTAAATCACTGTGCGATAGGTTGCAAATGGTTGCAAACTGCCGTCATCGGATAGACCAATACCATATTCATTTATGGCTGGATACTCACTACGTTGAACGATATCTGTCGTTGTTTCGTCATCTGCGCCATTTGTGACATTTGCACAAGCTGTGGCATTTGCACAAGCACTGGCACTGACATTTGCAATTCCAGCGAACTTTCCATCGCGGACACTTAAAAACTTATCATCTATATACACATCAAAATCTGCGGGATAATCGTAACCGAGCTGTGATAGTGGTAGATTTTCACCGATCTGATACGTCTTGCTTTCTGGAGCCTTGCGAATAATATTGCCAAGATTTTCGTCAAATACATACGTATCGAAAATTGCCAGTGAGAGGGATTGTTCTGCGTCCACAAAAGTCGTGCCGGATTTTGTCTTTAAGGTGACATCCTCGACAACACCGCCCGCGGCAGTCGCGTGGCTCATTCTATCAATAAGTATAAGCTCTCCAAGCGTCTTGTGCAATTCGAACTTATCGATAACAGATACCCCAGAAAGCGATATCTCACATAGACCGATTTCATTTTTGTGAAGCTGGTCGGCTTCGAGCTTCTCGCCCGTGTTCACATCGACCTTGTGATCTAGCCTACTCACGATACATGGCAGTTGCTTTGTACCAATCTTAATCAGATATTCTTTGTTGATTGCAAGTGGTTCGTCATCCATCCAAAGCAATGTTGCGAGCAGACTTTTGCTTACGGTTAGGTCTGCACCCGATGCAATCACACAGCCTCTTGAGACATCCACTTCACGATCAAGCTGAATTGTGACAGGCTCACCGATGCTTGCCTCATCCACCGCGCGATCTGTCAGATGAATGGTTTTGACTATGGCAGTCTCGCCACTTGGCAGTGCTTGAACTTCATCGCCGACTTTGATATGACCCGCTTCAATCTGCCCTTGAAATCCTCGGAACGTATGGTCTGGGCGACAAACACGCTGAACTGGCATATAGAAGCCAAATTCTGTATCTGACGAATCATCAAATACAGGACGCGAGGAGACACTCGCATAAACGGGAGCGACAGGTGCTTCAGAGGGAGAAGAAGATGCGATTCCAGAAATGTTTACATCTTCTAAAAATGGCAACAGTGCTGCGCCTTTATACCATTGCATCTGATCGGATTTTCTCGTCACATTGTAGCCTTCTGTTGCGCTGAGTGGAATCACCTTTACATGATCGAGTCCAAGCGTCTCAGATAATGCGATAATCTCTGTCTGAATCATATTAAATGTAGATTCCTCATAATCAATCAAATCCATCTTATTGACCGCAAACACAAAATGCCTGATGCCCATCAATTTACAGATGCGCGCATGCCTTCTTGTCTGAACGAGAACGCCTTGAGAAGCATCGACAAGAATCACGGCAAGGTCTGCAAATGACGCACCTACCGCCATATTACGTGTATATTCCTCATGACCGGGCGTATCTGCGACGATGAAACTTCGCTTCTCCGTCGTAAAATATCGATAGGCAACATCGATGGTGATCCCCTGCTCGCGCTCCGCCATAAGCCCATCTAAAAGAAGTGAATAATCAATCTTACCTGCTCGGCTTCCAACCTGTGAATCCAATAGTAGCGCTTGTTCCTGATCCGCATATAAGAGCTTCGAATCATAAAGGATATGTCCAATCAGTGTGGATTTGCCGTCATCGACACTCCCACACGTGATAAATTTAAGTAATTCATTCATTTTAAAAGTATCCCTCTCTCTTGCGTCTCTCCATGCTGCCAGCGGCCTCATGATCGATTACTCTGCTTGTCCGTTCAGATGTTGCTGCGCCAAGCGTCTCTTCGATGACTTCATCTAAAGTATCTGCATCCGACTCGACACCACCCGTCAAAGGATAACAGCCAAGCGTTCTGAATCGTACATTCTTGTATTCGATTTTCTCGCCAGACTCTAACTTTAACCGATCATCATCTGCCATGATGATATTGCCATCACGCTCAACGATTGGTCGCTCTTTTGCAAAATAGAGTGGAACAATTTCGATTTTCTCTCTCTGTATATACTGCCAGATGTCTTTCTCTGTCCAGTTTGAGATTGGAAATACTCTCGTACTTTCGCCCTTGTAAATCTGTGTATTAAACAATTTCCAAAGCTCTGGGCGCTGATTTTTTGGATCCCAAGCATGGTCTGCACTTCTGAATGAGAAGATTCGCTCTTTCGCTCTCGACTTCTCTTCATCACGCCTTCCGCCACCAAAGGCAGCTGTAAAGCCATATTTGGTAAGCGCTTGCTTCAATGCCTGTGTCTTGAGGATATCCGTATAGGATGAACCATGATCAAATGGGTTGATACCTGCGGCAATTGCCTCTTCATTGCGATAGACAATCATATCGATACCGAGTTTTGCAGCCTGCTTATCGCGAAATTCAATCATCTCTTTGAATTTCCAGCTTGTGTCGATGTGCATAAATGGAAACGGTGGTTTCTCAGGATAAAATGCTTTCAGCGCAAGGTGAAGCATGACCGAGCTATCCTTGCCGATACTGTAAAGCATGACAGGTTTCTCGCACTCAGCGGCAACCTCTCTAAGTATATATATCGCTTCCGCTTCGAGCGTATCTAGATGTGTATGTGCCATAATCTCTCCTATATTCTTAATTACATACTAATCATATATGTATACTAAAATTATAGTATGAGCGAGGTAGGCATACAACAGGTATTTACGCAAACGTTGTACAAAATACAAGATTGAAATTTCAAGCATTTGCGACATTTGCGCAATTGAATTTAGGTCATATATCGGAGAAAACAATCGTTTTGAATGACAAAAAAATAGATAGCCCCTTTGTCATAGAGACTATCTTATATCAATTATTTACTTTCTGTAAAAGCCCAATCTGTGATATTGCGCGTTCCCTCGTCAAAGACAATGCCGACTTTAAATAGCTTTTTACCACTGCCATTCCAAGGTGTCAGATAATCTTTCTCGTCAATCTGATTCAATGCGTCTTGTACAGTTGGGATTATTACACTATCCTCTCGCCGAAGTTTAAATTCAAAACAATAGACAAACTTTCTCGTCTCAAGCAAGGAATCGATACGTCCCGCTGCAACGCAGACTTCCGAGCCAATGCGCAAACCAAGCATGCGTAAAGAAAGATGAATCATCGATTGATAATACGTCTCCCGAGGAATCTGAATATCGTAAGGAATCCCTGCAAATAATGTAACAAGCGCACCGATTGCCTTGTCGACGTTTCCGTCCATCAACGCTCTTGGAATTGTCGCGACAAAAGCATTCATATCCCCACCAGATACTTCATAATAATGTTCAAGCAAGGACTGCGAAAAGGCACTTCGTACTTCATCGTTTGGATAGCCGAGCGTATAAAGCATCGGCTCCGAATCATAATCAATGATTGTAAGATAGCCCGATTGATAGAGAATGGGGAGCGCCCGCATATTTGCCACATCAAAACGCTGTAGTGTCAAAGAGTCAACCATCTCATGCTCAAGATCGAGTAAATTCAGATGTTGATTCTTGACAAGATTAATCAGAAATGTCGGCGTACCCGTTTCATACCAATAGGGGTTAAATTCTCCCTCGTTTAGGAAATGATTCAATAGTCCAAATGTGTTATATACTGTAAATTCCTTTCGCGTAAATCGATACCCATTATAAAAATGCTTCACCTTATCAAGATATGCCTCACGCGATAATTGATTGTTTTCTGCACAGATATTGATTTCTTCTGCAAATGTCGCAAGAAGTTCATTCTGTGTAATGCCACATATATCAGCATATTTAGGGTTCAATGTGATATCATCAAGATTATTTAAATCAGAGAATATGCTGACTTGCGCAAACTTTGTCACACCAGTCAGAAAGGAGAATTTTAAATATTCATCAGAGGATTTAAGCACGCTATAAAAACCTTTTAGCGCAGATCTTAATTCAAGATGAAGTTCGGGCATCTCCATCGTATTCAGAAGCGGTTTATCATACTCATCAACGATTACAACAACTCGAGAATCATATTTTCGTGAAATATCACTAATCAGCGTGGCAAGGCGCGTACTGAATGACCCATTGACAACACTCACACCATACTTTGTTGCATTTGCCTGGAATGCATAGGAAAGGGTTGATTCAAGTTCGCTGTATCCTTTCAAGTAATCCCCTGAATTTAAATCAATATAGATGACAGGATACTCATGCCAATCCCATTCCAGTTCATCGATCGCAAGACCGTGAAACAAGTCACGCTTCCCTTCAAATATTGCTTTGAGTGTTGAGCACAAAAGTGACTTTCCAAATCTTCTTGGACGTGACAAAATTACTGCTCGCCCCGACCTTGTGAGCAACTCATGAATCACCTTCGTCTTATCAATATAACAATAATTGTCTGTCCGAATTGGCTCAAAAGACTGCACGCCTACTGGTAGTCTTTGCATTATTTACACCATTTTCCATTTTTAGATTCTGTTTACTAAATATAGTATAACATATTCTGCTAAAGAACATGGCGAAGTTTGATTTTCCCCAAGTTTAACAAGCGAAATCGATATGCCAATATGTAAATAATGTTACCAATATTTCACTCGCTATTGTATACTTATCATATTAAAAAGCAAAGAATACACATTCACAAGCTTAAAATAGGTAGATAAAGAATGAAAACCGTCAAAAATGATAATATAAAGACAGACTATATAGAATATGCGGACGGCTTGCGCGCCATTTGTAGTATTTTGGTAGTGATTATTCACTATCTATTAGCATTTGTACCACTCGGATTTGTCGGTTATGAGTATGCAATAAATCCAAGCAGCGTAGACAGAAGCGAATATTATTTTAAATATTTCCCTTATTCAATTATCACAAATGGAAATCTCGTGCTGTATATTTTTTTCGCACTGATCTCATTTATCGTAGCGACGAAATTTCTTTCTAATACGAACACCAAGCAAGCTATGAGCGGACTGCAAAAACAAGCAGCAAAAAGATATTTTCGTCTTATGCCACCGGTCCTTGCAAGCATACTAATTTCATATATTGTTTTTGCATTTGGAGGAATTTTTAGTCAAGAAATGGGCACTGATGTCAATGCAGCACTTGGCATTTCATCAAACTGGACTTTGTCTATGTATCCCCAAAATTTGAACTTGTTCGGTGCAATTCTCACGGGTATTTTGGGAATATTCCTGCCAAACGGGAATACACTTTACCATACTGTAACGTGGTGCATCTATATTATTTTTATCGGCTCGTATCTTTCATATGGATTTTTAGCACTGTTTGGGAAAGCTAAAAATCGCTGCATATTTTATGCAATGTTCATTGTAATTGGACTTTACTATCAACCTTTTTCAGTATTTTTGATTTTTATTTCGGGCATAATGGCAGCAGATATTATTCAGATTAGAAAGAAGTCTGAGAAAAAAGAACTTTTCGGGATTACAATGATAATCTTAGGATTTTTGATATCTATCTTTGCTCCCAACATTTGGTTTGGCGGAAATGGCAATGAATCGGCTGTTTTGTCGTTGTCAACACTCTTCATTATTTGTGGAAGTTCAGAATCAAATTTTGCCGTGCGGGTGCTGTCGCATAAATTTTGGAAGCCAATTTCAAGGCTCAGTTTTGCGCTAATATTCACGCATACGATCATTTTGTTCTCGCTGTCAGCGTATTTATTTCATATTTTTTATACAAAATGTAACTTATCATTTCCGATATCAGCTATCCTTACAAGCATTGCTTCTGTTCCTGTAATTGTCATTTTTGCAGTCATCTTTGAAAAATATATAGAAAGACCAGTTGAAAAGTTTGTGAACAATTTATCAATCAAGCTGTTTGAACGTTAAAATTTACGTTTTTATCTTCCGATGCGCTGAGAGAATCATATATCCGCCGATACCAAAAGAAATACCACCTAATACAATTCCCACATAATATGAACCCGACCCTGCGATAACAACTTTACAGTGGCAAATCTCGTTTGCTAAACGCTGCCGAACCAATCGTGTAAGTGACGATACCGACGACAGCCAGCACAATGAATTTCCAAATAAAATCAGCGGAATTGGATAAGACAGAGTTGATATCGAACAATGTGACGAGTGTGATATTTTTCATCCAGTGGAAACTTTCTCCGAACATGGACATGATGGACAAGATCAGAAATGCCCCGACAATACCGCCGCCCACAGCGATTGTATACTTTGAAAGATTGAAAACACACGATGCGAGAAAGCAAATGCCAGAAAGGGCTACATTCAAAACAAATAGCCCTAAATTAAGCAATAGAATCATCTTGACTTCTTCAAAAGTGATACTTCCAACTGTAATATAGTGTGAAAAAATATGTGCCGCCGCGGAGATGCCAAACATCAAGAATAGCGAACCAACGAAAAACGTGGCTTGTGTCATTGCAGCTTTGGAGCGTTTGATTGGCGTTGATAATACATAGGCAAGCGTTCCTTTATCCACTTGCTGTGAAATCAACTTATTGCCAGTGATGATGACATAAATGGCGGAAATGAGACCAGGAAGCATATTGTAATATGCCAATGCCGTTTGCTGTAAATTCGTACCTGCGCCTGCTACGAGCGCAACCATCGCCGCTTGGATTCCAGTGAGAATCACCCATAGTACGATGTTGGATTTGATGGTTTGTTTCATTAAAGTATTGCTAATCATCTTTATGCTACCTCCGTATTATTCGCATTATTGTAGACTTCTTTAAAGCACATTTCAAGTGTATAGGGCATGTGTGAAATAAAACGCACATCCATTGAGGATAAAACACGGAACAGACGATCGCTATGCGTGTCAGGAATGCGAATCGTGACCTGATTGTATTCATCCTTTTGCCGTGTAATATCAAAATCCTTCGTCAAAAACGCGAGATAATCCGATTCTTTATTAAATTCAATTTTATATTCTTTTGACTTTTCGTTGCCGAGGATTGTTTTCATATCCACCACATGAATGATACGTCCATCTTTTAAGAACGCGACACGATCACAGGTGCTTTCCATCTCATCAAACATATGACTGCTCATGAAAATCGTCTTGCCTTTTCTCTTTTCCTTTTTTATAATTTCTGTAAATGACTTTTGCATCAGCGGATCAAGACCTGTTGTCGCTTCATCCAGCAACAGGATATCGGAATCGCACATAAATGCATTGACAATAGCGGTTTTCTGTTTCATTCCTTTGCTCATGCGTTTGAGTTTTGCTGTCGGATCAAGATTGAGCGACTCAATGAGTTCATTTGCATCATTCATACTACGAAGTCCCATATAATCCGCTTGTAGCTTGAGAAAATCCACACCAGTACGCACATCAGGGAAAGAAATTTCACCTGGAATATATCCCACATACTTTTTTAGCTCCGCGCTGTGATGCCAACAATCGCCATCCATTATTTGACTCCGCCCTTTATCTGGGTGCAGGAACCCCATAAGGTGACGCATGATGGTCGTCTTTCCGCTGCCATTGATCCCCACCAAACCAAAAACTTCACCCCGTTTGATGCTAAGATTTACATCAAAGATGCCTCGTCCTTGTCCAAAGTCTTTTGTGAGATTTTCAATTTTAATTATTTCATTCATCATTTCCCCTTTCATTTATGCATATATTATGTTGTACATATGTTATGCATATGCAACTTTTTATGTAGCATTTTTCATGTGGCTTTTTCATAAAAACGCATAAAATGATTTTCTAGCGTATATTTTATTTCTTTAAAGCTTTCTACGTGATACTTTGACAATACAGAAATCAAGCGATTGACTTCATCATCCGTAATACCGACCTCCGCGATATGTCTTACAGGATCAATACACGAAGCAATAATTCCAGATTCGGTCTTGAATTGATTGACGTCATTTGCATTGCCAAAGGTGATATGAAACATCTTATTTTGATTGTGGCGGATATCATCTGCATGCACCGTGGATACAATTTTCCCCTCTTTAATGATGGCGATCGTATCGCAGATTGCATCCACTTCACTGAAGATATGGCTCGATAACAGAATCGTCTTGCCACGCTTCTTTTCCATTTCCATAAATTCAATGAAGGTCGCCTGCATGACAGGATCAAGTCCACTCGTCGGCTCATCGAGTATTAAGATATCTGGATCTGCCAAGAATGCCGTAATAACCGCCAATTTGCGCTTATTTCCCAGACTCATACGTTTTGTCTTGCCGTTTGGATCAAGCTGAAAGATATCAAGCAGATAGTCAAGGCGCACTTGATCATTGGAATGCCTGAGACCTTGCATCATCTTGATAAACTCAAGTCCTGTAAGCGCTTCGGGCAATGCAACTTCGCCTGGTAAGTATCCAACGTTCTCCAATATTTTACTCGCCTGTTTATTGCATGCAATACCATTAATCTTTGCCGTGCCGCTCATAGGATTTGAGAAACCCATGAGATGCCGAATCGTCGTTGTCTTCCCTGCCCCATTCGGACCGAGAAATCCAAACACCTCGCCTTTTTGCACCTGTAGCGAGACATCAAAGATACCGCGCCCGTGCCCATAATCTTTCGTCAAATTATCTACTTCAATTACTGACATTATTACTCTCCTTGTCTTTACATACCCATTTTACATGCCATGATTTGAAACTTTTTTCTTAATAGTTGCACCGATTGCAACGATAATGCACAGGATGATGATTGGGATAAATTTGGCTTTCATTTTGACTCTCCTTCCAGATTTGTATTTGTGAATTTGTTTTGTTACTGTCCTAATTTTACGATTCCTTTGTGTTGTGAATGCTAAACGAATGTTAAAGTTTTGTTAAACGTTAAAAAACCTTTGAATTCATCTTCAAAGGTTTTTTGATGCAAATGTCAATATATTCGGTGACGCTTCATATCCGTCTCGATTTGTCTTTTAGCTTAACGGTGATTGTTGTGCCAACATCAAGGCAACTGTCAATGTCAATCTCACCATCGATTAATGTAATCACTTTTTGGGCAAGTGCAAGTCCCAAACCATTCCCCTCGAAGGAATGCGATGAATCGCCTTGATAAAATCGATCAAATACATGCAAGACCGTCTCCTCACTCATGCCGCAACCAGTATCATGGATCGATACAATGCTATAACCATTTTCGCTTTTCAGTGTCAATGTAATGCTGCCGCCCTCACCTGTAAACTTGATTGCATTGGAAATCAAATTGTTCCAGACAAGTTCCAAAAGTGTCCGATCATAATTCACCGTGACTCTGCTGATATCATCTCCAACAAGTGTAATGTTCTTTTTCTCCCACAATTCTTCATAGTTTAGAACGCACTCTCGCAGCTGTTCATCGAGCGCATAAGGCTCTGATATTTGCTGAATCTCTTGATTTTCTAGCTTGTTCAATTTGAGAATATTTGTAACCAATTCGGTTAACTTCTTTGAAGCGGCAACAATCGTCTCCCCATATTCGTGCCGTTCATCGGCAGAGATACAATCATCTTGTATAAATGTCGCATAACTTTGAATCACAGACAGTGGCGTCTTGATCTCATGAGATACGTTGGCAATAAAATCCGTTTTCAAGGTTTCAATCGTAGAGAGTTCCTCCGTCATTTTATTGAAATCCTCAATCAAAACCTCAACATAATCTTTTTTACCATCTTTACGGTGCGCAGGTATTCTGATGCTAAAATCGCCATTTGAGACCTTTTGAGCAGCATCTGAAATGGTCAGGATCGGTTTATCAAAATAAATATTTTTTAGTAATCCGATTAGAAATGTTCCAACAAGAGACACGAGCAAAACCAAGCCAAACATGACCCCAGGGAGTGAATCTTGTTTGCCAGGCTCTGTCTCCCAATACGTAATATAGATGATGTGGTAGTTGGCACAAATGAAAAGAACCGTTAAAAAGATAACGAAAAATTGTTTCAATGATACTGTGCCTGCGGTTATGCGTTGGTCTTTCGTATGCTTTGCTCTATGATGAAACTTCATTTTATCACCGCCTTGTAGCCAAATCCCCTGATTGTAACAATCTCAAAATCATCACATTCCGAGAATTTATTGCGGAGTTTTGTAATAAATACATCAACGGTACGAAGTCCCGATTCGCTTTCCAATCCCCAAAATTCGTTAATCAGCTGACTGCGCGTAAACGTCTTTTTCGGATAAGATAAAAGCTTATATAAAATGTTAAATTCTCTGACCGAAAGATTAATTTCTTCACCATCGATATCGACGGAATGTTCCTCCTCATTCATCGTAAGTCTTCCTACAGTTAGCTTACGCTCACTTGCAATATTGGCACGGCGCAGCAGTGCCCCAACGCGCAATACCATCTCGTCCATATCAAATGGTTTCACAAGATAATCATCAATTCCGATGGTAAATCCTTTTGATTTTGAGGAAATGTCATCGCGAGCGGTCATAAACAAAATGGGAATGGTTTTATCCTGTTCGCGAATCGTCTCGGCAAACTCGAAACCATCAATGCCAGGCATCATAATGTCCGAGATAATTAAATCGAACCTCGATGTATATAGCAAGTCATAGGCTTCACTCGGATTCGTGCACCCTACAGCTTGATAACCATTGTTATTCAAATATTTGCAGACGATTTGATTGATTTTGGGATCGTCCTCGACAACAAGTATGTGTATCATGTAACACCTCCTTTTTTATGGCATTATATCATAAATCTGTAAGATTTCTGATATAATTAGCCATGTCACGAAGTGACGGCATATAAACTTATAATACTCATGAAGCGGTTATTATATCATGCCATTGTTAAAGTTGTGTTAACGATTTTAGTTTTGAGGACGAAAAAACGACTCTAAGGTGACTACAAACCTTACCTGTCATAAATAGCTTGCAAGCGCGAAAAACTCGCGTTTTTCACATAAATAAGGCGATAAATCGGTGAAATTTCGACTTTTTCGCGCTTGATTATTTCCATGTGTAATTTGGCAACAACTTATTCAGTGGCAAAAATCTATAAGATTTTGGTACTATAAAAGCAGATACAGCATCAATGCGTATCTGCCTGAATTTATTTTTTCTCAATCTATTAATTCTTTTCACATTTCATAAATTTCAAATCATGATATTATGAAACATCACATTTTAATGAAAACGCATGATGATTTCATCAAAACATCACAACCTATCATTAACGAAATTCTATCACGACAAAATCTGATGAATCACGCCACCCTCGCATTGTTTCGGGTATCGCAAGCTGAGCAAACTTGCAATGGTCGGCGTCACATCAACTTGGCGTATGACGCGCTGCGTACTCACATTTGCAGAAATGCCCTCCCCTGCGGCGATGAAGACGGGCATTGTCGAAGTATCCATGTAGCCTGCTGCCGTTGACAATCCATCACCGTGAAGACGATTGAAACCCTCCTCAATGGTGAAGAAAATGTCGCCAGATTCTGGTCCATTTGCACCGAGCACGACAGCATCTTTATTTCTTAGGGCAATGCCAACAACGCGCTTGCCCGTCGTCTGATCGCGATAACCATACAAATCGGAAATAATGCGTTCTTCGAGGTCATACTGCTCCTCGGGGAGCACAATTCCTGCTGCATCACGTCCTTTCAGATTGACGTAGATGTGATTGCTTCGAATCTGAATTGCGGTCGTCTGCGCCCAATCGACTTCGCCCGTCTTATTACCATTTGCATCACGCTTCATGACCGTGTAACCGAGTTCTTCCATAACGCCGATGTTTAAACCCCCGTATTCACCCAGAATTGGAGGAACATTTTCACCAACTAAAAGACCATGATCGGAGACAATAAAAATCGTCCAGTCTTCATCTAAAAGATATAAAAATTCGCCGAGATAATCATCCGTCTGAACATAGACATCTTCAATCACACGTTGGTACGTCGCCTCATCTGTATGTGCCCATGGCTCAAGCGTCTTTGCGAGATGCCAGACTTGGTGTCCCGCACAATCCACATTGTGCAGATGGGTGAAGACGGCTTCGTATTCATTTTCTTTGATGAGCATTTTCAGCGCATCTGCCTGCCACTGATTATACAATGCCCATGACGGTAAAAATACATCATCGACCAAAGCAGAATCTTCACCACCGATGAGGCTCACAGGCGGAACGGGTCCAACTTGCTGTGTTACCTGCGTCAGTAATTGTTTTGGCGACCATAATTCGTCGTTTGTCGTATCGAGCGCATTGCTTATCCATAAGCGCAAATTCTGGCCATTTGCATCTAATGACAAGATTTTATAAAGCCTGTAAGATGGTGCGATGCGATCTTTTTTCGTTTCATTATTTGTCGCGCCCACAATCCGTCCAAGTGGAATCTCGACGATTAATTCGCTTGATGTTGCAGATTTACTTCGGTAAATTCGGACAAGATTATACGCCCCAGACGCTGATTTTAGAATCAATCCATATCGAGTCAATTCCCCCGCAGAAGTAACAAATTCAAACGCAAATGCCTCAGCTGGCGCACCCTCCCAATCATCAGTACTTTTCAATGGTGATCGAATGCTGTCATAGGCAACCTTTGCGCCAATCATCATCTCCGTGTCATCTAAATCATATACATACGTGCGGATTTCCGTGCCATGACGCGCCGCATCACCCCACCAAAGTTCCATCATCTCATCGTCACCGAGAGCAGAATTTTCATCTGAATTGTCGTTTGTAATGTTATTAGAACTGTCATCTGAAGGAGATGTTGTCGAGAGGATTACCGCTGAAGTCACATGGGGATCGGATTTTTCATGAACCAAATCGCGCTGGGTATCAGCATCGTTTGCAATGTTTTCTTGGTCAGAGACTGCCGTATCGCTCCCACCAATCAGCTCATATAAATCCGTGATATTACACCCGACACCGGCAGCTTTCTCCGTATGCTTTGTATAATCAAATTTTTTGATATCTGCATCCGCTGTGATAATCTTCTCCCAATCCATCTGCGAGATGCCCATATTGACCGAACCTGGCTGCGTGCCATCAACCACATGCAAGAGTGGACTGTCACTCGTTGGCGGCCATGATGAGCCAGGCCAATGCCAAACTAAAGTCTTCATGCCAGCCTCTGTTGTTACATTCCAAATCTGCTCAGCCTTGCAGTTTTTGGAGTCCATATTATAGACCACGGCATCTAAACTATCTGGAGATTGCCTCCAGTAACACGTGATACCATGGGTACCAGGATAGGCACCTGTTGCAAGTGTCGTCCAACACGGCGGCGTAATCGTTGGAAGTGCGCCAAGCATCTGCAAGTCTTCCCTTGCAGCACCCTGATTTAAATACTGCTGCAGATTCGGCATTTTCCCATCATCGAGCAATCGTTTTGTCGTCGCGGCATCCATACCATCGATACCGAGCACCAATATTTTCCTGTTTAGGGGGTTGTTTTTATTATTCATAACCATTCCTTACTTAATCCATCGTTACCGACGATACCCATTTATACACATTTGCAATTATCATTTTCATGATTCATCTTAATTAGATTCATCTTGGATTCTTCCGATTCACTGGATTCTTCCGATTCACTGGATTCTCTTCCTAACTCGATTTTGGACACATTTTTGCCTGTTTTTTCGTCCAAAATCGAGTTAGGAAGAGAATTCGCCTCTTACCTGATTTCATTACAAATTGAGATTCATACAATCCCCATTATAGTACGAGATATTATAGAATCATATACATATGTTTTGGATATCAGATACCGCATTTTGCGATAACACATATGATTGATAATTCGTTGACTTTACTTCGAAAATCCGTCATACTATCCATATTACCCTACATCGCATATATGTTAACCTTGCGTAAGTAGAGATTTAATAGAGATGTAATCGAGAATAGGATATAAATTATGAAATTCGAACAACTCTTTTATCTGCAAGAAGCGGTCAAATACAAAAGCATCTCTCTTGCAGCAGAGAAAAATTATATATCACAATCAACATTCAGTGCGTCTCTTGCAAAGTTAGAGTCGGAAGTAGGCATCCCCTTACTTCATCGCACAAGGCTTGGCGTGACTCCGACGAAGATGGGCGAGATTGTACTCGAGAAATCGAAAACAATCTTAGCGGCGCGCGATGAGATTTTTGCAGAGACGAGCGAGCTGATTAAAGGTGGCGCAGTTTCCATCTCCTGTATCGCATGTTTTAGTGACTGGATTGTCCCAAAAGTTCTGAACAGACTCCGTGCAGAAGAACTGCCTATTGCATTGTCTGTAGGCACGGCGGAGAGTAAAATCATCGCCAGCAATGTCGCTTCGGGGCTTTCCAAATTTGGGGTATTAATCCATTATGATGCCCTGAGTGCCAACCCAGATTTAGACTATACGCCGTTATTCAAGGATAATTTCGGCTTATATGTCGGTCAAAATTCGCCATTATGGGATAAGGAAAGCATCTCCATCGAAGATGTCTACAGTCAACCATATATTGCCTATAGAGAAGAATTTTTGAAAGACAACAAAGGTTTGACCGCGGTTGTTGACGTCGGTGAAAGGCTCAATATCATCTTCCGCACAGATGACCTAGATGCGCTCAAGCGCATGATTGCACAAGATGACTACGTTGCATTCTTCCCACATTTTATGACGCGCAATGATTACTATCTCGCTAGTGGGCTTATTCGCAACATTCCAATTCACGACTATCCCGCGGATTTTGAAGTTGGTTATGTGAGTAGTAAACGATTCAAGCCATCTTCCATCGAGAAGAAAGTACTGGATATCCTCCAAGGAATCCTAAAAGACGAGGCATTTCATGAAGAAAAATAAATACAAAATCATCTCCGCCATCTCCGTGTGCACCGTGCTCCTATTATGGACGATTGGCAGCATATTCAAATGGTTCAATCCCGTATTTATCCCGCCAGTGAAAGATGTCATCGATGCATTTTTAGAAGTATGGGAAAATGGTTACAAAGGTTATTCGTTGCCGTTCCACATCTTCAGCAGCATGAAGCGTCTATTCTTTGCGATTTTGCTGGCGTTCGTAACGGCAGTTCCAATCGGACTACTTGCAGGCATATCGAAAGTGTTTCTTGCAATCATCGATCCATTTATTGAATTTTACAGAGCATTACCGCCACTCGCTTACTATATTCTGCTGATTTTATGGCTTGGAATCGAAGATCTCAGCAAGATTATATTGCTCTTCTTGAGTGCATTTGCACCACTGTTTATTGCAACAGTATTTGCTGTAAAGAAAATTCCTGAAGCGCGACTTAATGGCGCAAAATCGCTTGGCGCAGGTCCGATCCCGCTATTTTTCTTAGTCATATTTCCATCGTGCCTACCAGATATCTTGACTGGACTTCGAACTTCTGTCGGCGTATGCTATGCAACACTTGTCGCCGCAGAGATGGTCGCGGCAGTATCGGGCATCGGCTGGCTCGTCCTCGATTCGAGCAAATATTTAAGATTTGACATCGTATATTTTGGCATTATCATCATCGGCATTTTGGCCATCATCATCGACTCTTTTATCCGATTGCTTATCAAAAAAGCAACTCCATGGATCGGTAAAGAATAAATAAGTACATTTGAGAAATTCACGAAACTGAAAGGAATAAATTATGAAAAAATTATCTGTAATTATCTTGGTGATTGCAATGCTTGTGACATTTGCAGGCTGCAGTTCTTCAAGCAAAGACAACGATGCAAATGCCAAAGACAGCGGCGACAAATCCGCAGCAGCGACCCCGACAGAAATCCGTCTCGGCTACTGGGAATCTCCCAACGAAGAGCTCCTTGTAAAACAAACAGGCGCGCTTGAAGAGGCATTTCCAGACGCAGAAGTCACATGGATTGAATTCCAATCAGGACCAGATATCCTCGCGGCAATTCAGGGTGGATCCATTGATTTTTCAACAATTGGTACGCCGCCAGGCACAATCGGAATTGCAAATGGACTACCATACAAGATTTTCTACCTCCACGATGTCATCGCAGAAAGTGAAGGGCTCATCGTAAAAGCTGATTCAGGAATTGAGTCCGTGGCAGATGTAAAAGGGAAACGAATCGCGACAGTATTTGCATCCACAAGCCATTTCAGCCTCAGCAATGCGCTGAAACTGGACGGACTCACAGACGCAGATGTACAATTATATGACATGAAAGCACCTGACATCTTCGCAGCTTGGGAGCGCGGCGACATCGATGGCGCATATGTATGGGAACCAATCAAGACGAAACTCCTCGATGCTGGCGGCAAGCAAATCATCTCATCAGGTGAAGTTGCGGAGTCAGGCGCCATCACAGGCGAGTTCGGAATCGTAAGTGACGCATTTTCTGAGAAATATCCAGATGCCGTAAAGACATATATCGATATCCTCGATGAAGCAACGGATGCATACAAAAACGATCAAGAAAATACAGCAAAATTAATCGCACCAGGACTTGGAATCACAGAAGAAGAAGCACTGATCTCCATGAATGAAATCATCGTGTTGTCCAAGGCAGATCAGACAGATCCTACCTATCTTGGAACGACAGCAGAACCTGGCAATCTCGCACAGTTGATGAAAGATACGGCAGATTTCTTGGTTGAGCAGAAGAGCATCAAGTCTGCGCCTAGTGTTGAGGAATTCCAGAAAGGGATTTTGACACAGCTATACGATTGATGGAAAGTGAAGAATATAATGGTAGATAAAATTAAAAGTATATCGCTTAAAAATATTGGACTTACGTTCCATATGGATAATTCTGAGGATTTCAGAGCGCTTGATGATATCAGCTTTGACGTCTATGATGATGATTTTATCTGTCTGCTTGGTCCATCTGGTTGCGGCAAGACTTCACTTCTCAATATCCTTGCAGGCTATCAAGCGCCATCGGAAGGTGAGATTATTGTCGGCGATAAAATTCACAAGAAACCCGATCCAGATGTTGGTGTCGTCTTTCAACAGCCCAATCTTTTCCCATGGCTCAATGTACGTAAAAATGTCGAATTTGGTTTGAAATTCAAAAAGTTAGGCATAGGCGAACGCAATGAAATCGTCGATCATTATCTAGATATCGTCGGACTCACCTATTTTGATAAAATGTATCCTTATCAATTATCGGGCGGCATGCGTCAGCGTGCCGCGATTGCGCGTACACTTGTGACAGACCCGAAGATCGTATTGCTCGATGAGCCGTTCAGTGCCCTCGATGCGCTGACGCGGGAGAAAATGCAAGACTATACCTATGATATCTGGACGAAGGCGAAAAAAAGTTTTTTCTTTATCACGCATGATGTTGATGAGGCATTGCTGATGAGCAACCGCATCCTCGTGATGCACCCAAAACCAGGCCGAATTGTAAAGGACTTCAAGAATCCGCTTATCAAAGAAGGATATGTAAACCGCAATATAAAAAAGACTCCTGAATTCTGGAGTCTTCGAGATTCGCTGATTAGTGATATCGATTCGGAGGAGTATAATCTGTAGTTCGCACATATCTAATATTTATTGCTGTCGCGACTTGCGGCAGTATTTTTTATGCTTTAAATTTATATAAACGATTGAAGTATTCAGGATTATTATCTAGTTCATCAAGTACACGTAATGCTGATGTACTGGGAGTTCGTGTACCTAACCCCCATGCCTCAACCGTTTTATTGGACACACCAACAATGCCTCCAAATACCGATTGCGTTACATTAAGTTTATTGCGAAGTTCTTTGATTTCATTAGCAGAAAATAAAGTTACTGGACGGATTTCGATCTCAGATGATCTTAATTTTTTCATACCTTGGGCATGTAACGCTGCGTCTCTTGCGCTATTTATCAGTCTTTGTGCAAATGTTGAATTATTCATTTTCACCCCTTATTTCGTTTTGTATATTGCGTAAGGCTTCATCATCAAGGTGCAGCTCGGTTAGGCAAGACTCAAAATCGGTGGTAAGAATAAATTCTTGTTTTTTTTGTCAATTTAATCATAGAACTTCAAATAAAAATAGACATATCATGCCAAAGTGGTATGATATGTCCAATTCGTTTATTACTTACATTCTCGTTATATATTTTCTCCAGATCTCTTTGCAACATGATGTTATTTTTAGATTGAATCAGAGATTCTTCGAGTTCATTTTTATTTATGGGCTTTAAAAGATAATTTCTTACACCTATTTTGATTGCTGTCTTTGCATATTCAAAATCGTTAAAGCCAGAGATAATAATAATCTCCGCATTTGAATTCACTTCTTTTATCTTTTGCGAAAGCTCAAGACCATTTAATATGGGCATATTGATATCAACAAGTATAATATCCGCAGGATTCATTATGTACGCAGATATTGCTTCTTTTCCGTTTTTATAGTCTCCAATAATCTCAAGTCCGTTTTTTTCATAATCGAAAATTTTTGATATGAGAATTCTCTCAAGATATTCATCATCGACGATCATTACCTTTATTTTATTTTCATTATCTTCCATTACATCTCCTTCTCGTTATTCTGTTTCATTCATAATTGGTATTTCAACTACAATTTCTGTCCATTTGCCCAGTTCACTTTTTATAGAAACAAGATTTTTCATGCCATACCATAATTCCATTTTTTTTATGAGGCTACGAAGTCCAAAGCCACCTCCTTTTTTTATTGTCGTATCTATTTCATTGATGTCTTTTTCTATGACGGTAGTCTCCTCATAAAGAATTTTTTTGATTCGTGTTTCGCTCATCCCCATACCATCATCTTTTACGGACAAGAATATAGAGTTATGATTTACGTGTGCACCAATCCATATATTTCCAGATTCTTCTTTATCCCGAATGCCATGGTAAATTGCATTTTCAAGAAGTGGCTGCAAAATAAGTTTTAGAACCTGTATATCAAGAGCCGCATCGTCTATTTGGTAGTGGACATTTACCCTATTGGAATAACGTATATTTATTACTGTTATGTAATTTCTGGCACCTTCAAGTTCGACTTTTAGTGTTACAAATTCCTCCCCTTGAGAAAGGCTTGTTCTGTAAAAACCGCCTAGTGCTTGCGACATTTTAACTGCGTTTTCATTATCGCCCAAAAGTGCCAAGGCACTCATCGCATCTAGTGCGTTATATAAAAAATGGGGTCTTATTTGTGCTTGGATTAATGCAATTTCGCTTTTCTTTTTCGCCTCTTCCTCCACTTTTACTCGTTTTATATAGCCATTGATTGAATCTATCATTTGGTTGAAAGCCGTATGCAAATTCATAATTTCACTACTATAATTTTTGTTCATCTCATGAATGGGGGTGAAGTTTCCATCGATCACAAGTGCCATTTGATCTGCTAAACTTTCAATGGGTTTGCCCACACGATCGACAAAAAATTTATCCACAATAACAATCAACAAAATGAGAAGAATTACTGTACCAACTAAAAGCACAGCCAGAACAGGTCCAATCCCATCAAAGACATTAACCCTACTATAAACCACAACTTCCCAATCGGAAAAGCCTGCACTCCCCTTCGCAAATGTGGTATTTCCTTTTGTTTGAAAAGCCGAATCACTTTCAATAAAATCTTTAAAATCCGTATTTAATTCTTGTACATCATTAGATGAAACGATAATTCGCTCCTCCTTGTCACAAATGATAAATTCGGTTTCCTCATCAGAAATGGTAGGGATAAGCATCGTTTCCAAAGTATTCGATTGTATATTCAAGGCGAGACATCCAAGAGAGGAATAGTCTGAAAGCTTCGTAAAATCTCTAACAAATGTTATAAATGGTTCACTTGATGAAGTTACATTGATTGCGCCTCCACCATCATAAAAATAGGCAAATTCACCATTCGCAGACTCTATTTTATCTCGCCACTCATCTGACATCGATACATTTTTGTCAATATTTACAATCTGTGTTGTACTACGCTCAAACCATACACTTCCATTGTTTTCAAAAGTTATCGCTGATGTAATGTTCATCTCTTGCAAGAGAACGCCCATAAGCGCGTCCGAATACATTCGTCCTCGTTCGAGCGAGTTATTTGTCGTCGTTAGTTTATATTGAAAATCCCTATTTATCAATGTGATATTTACAATTCGGTCGAGACTTGTAATCATATTTTGTGTATTTTGATTTACCGAACTGATTTTTTGAAATGCATCATTTCTTACATAATCTCTATTGGTGTGAGCAAAAAAAACAAACACGGAAACTGCCATGAATGTAATTGCACACACAAAAGAAAGGATCAAAAAACGAGATATTTCCCTTCTGATTTTTAATGGCTTGAAACGAAACATGTTACACATCCTCCCATAATCAAAGACTCTTATGCAGTATACAATACTATGTTTTTGTTTTGTACACAACTAGAAATACCTGTCTTGTTTCTTGAATATTGGAGCATGAATATTGAATGTAATGAACTTGAACTGATACAAAAAGCAGATAAAATGCGCTATATGGCACATTTTATCTGCTTTTTTCCTTACCTAATTTATATTATTAATCTAATACTATAAATTAATATTTATTACTGTCGCGACTGTCGACAGTAATTTTTTTTACATTCCCATCGGGCGCAGTGATATGCCAATGGAGCTTATAGCCATCTTGCTCTGTCCACATGCTGCCCCCCTGACCGCCCATATCTTCTGCCATATATAGTTTTAGCGCGCCCATCGGACATTCTTTGATACACGAAGCACACCCCCAGCAATCTTCAGGAGTAATCAGACCCGCAGCACCATCCACAATTGTAATCAAACTCCCTGGACAGACGGTCTCACATTTGCCACAACCGATGCATTTTTCTCTTTGTACTATTATGCTCATTTTTTATACGCATCCTTTTCACCGAAATTCAATGTCTCGCCACGACCTACTAAATCTCTATATTTTATCTGAATCTCGCCATCTTTCATAATCGAATTGACGTATTTGCACCATTCGTCGCTCTTTTCAGGATAATCTTCATGTTCGGCAAAACTATGCCATCTCGTCTCCTTGCGTGCGCTCAGATGTGCGATGACCGCCTTGGATATGAGAAGCCGATCCAGTAATTCATTTAAGGATAGATTGTCTCGCATGGTGCTGACGGTGATGTCATTTGCATCCTTTTCGAGTGCTATGATTCTGCATAATGCCTCGTTCAAACTGTCCTCATTGTACGAATAATTCTTGCTGATTCCACCAGCATATTCGTCCATCACCTCTTGCATGTTTGATTCAAGACATTCAATTTGGGATTTTGTGCAAATGTCACGATTTTCGTGAGTATCAGACGTTTTCGTACTGCCGCCAGAATCGTTATTGGACGCTGTTGTGTCAGATGGCGAATCATATTTTTGTGCATCTTGTTGTTTATGAAATAGCTTCTTTTCAATAACGGATTTGATTGAATTTAGCTCGTCTGAAATTTGATTGGCTAGGCTGTTCGAGGTATGTAATTTATTTTCATCACCCAAGTCGCCATTTATGCTATATAATTCTGTATGATTTTCATCATATCT
>JAISJM010000027.1 GCA_031261525.1 Eubacteriales Family XIII. Incertae Sedis bacterium | reverse complement strand
TATTCATACCCTAGTCCCGACTGTGCAGTATTCCAACCAGTAAGTGCATAACCAGGTTTTGATAGATTTCCAGAGTTTTCGAGGACTGTAACCGTATCGCCGATATGATAATCTGCTTTGTTGTCAACGGGTTCTAATCCTGCGATTGCGCCATTTGATACATAAGTTACGTTGTAGTCATTGGCTGTCCACTGCGCCTGCAAAGTAATGTATGCATTGCTGTCCACAACTGCCAAACTGCTATACGTATCCACTGCGCTGACGGTAGCTGCCTTTGCAATCGCGTCAGCTGATTTCACTGTATCGCCAATCGTAGAGAGTTTCCAACCTGCAAATGTATAACCAACTTTTGTTGGATTTGCTGCGGGGTTGTTTGTCGTCTGTGTAATCAACTCCGATGCAGTCCAAAGCAAACCAGACTGTGTTACAATCGGCTCCGAATCTGCGCCGTTCATATCATATGCAACGGCATATTCATTGTCCGTCCATACCGCATAGAGCGTGATATTATCACTGCCAACCTCAATTTCGCTACCATCGTGATAGAGTACTGTTGGACCTGATTCTACGGTGCTCCAACCTACAAACGTGTAGCCAGTCTTCGCAAGTGTGCCTTTTCCGAATACGGTCGCCTGTTCACCGATATGGTGATTGATGATATCAGTAGGCTCAGCACCTGAAATTGCGCCGTTTGATACATAGTATACGTGATAGTCAATCGGAGTCCACTGTGCATAAAGTGCGATGGAATCACTGCCCATCATAATGGATGCACCGGTCTGATAATCCGTACCAGCGCCATCTGCAAACGTATTCCAACCACTGAAGAGATAGCCTATTCTTGTGAGTGCTGTCCCGCTACCACCGATACTGTCGCCAATATTATCTGCGGCAATGACTTCATTTCCGATATGATAGATATTGGTATCAACGGGAACCTCACCAGAGATTGCACCATTTGAGAAATACGTCACAGCATAATCAATCGCCGCCCACTGTGCTTGCAGTGTGAGATTGTGCACGACATCAGCCCCTACTAAACTACTATAGGAATCGTTAACTGTCACGATTGCAGAATCGGAGATAATCTCAGCAGACTGCTCCGTGTCACCACGTTTTGAAATCTTCCAACCTTCAAAATGATAGCCTGCCTTTGTTGGCTGCTGCGGAAGTAAATCCGTATCATTCCATTTTATAGCTGTCTTTGTTGCGATGTCACCAGAAGATGCGCCATTGGTATCGTAGGCAACTTCCGAGTCGCCAGGCGTTGTAATCGCTAGATTGCCGAGCGCATAGCCTATTGTATAGTTCGATGTTACATCAACAACATCAGCGCCATCTATCGTTTCAACATCTTCGGCGGCGTCTGCCTCTGTTGATGGTCTCGTAATTTTTGGCAATCGATTATTGGCACTGATACTTGAAACACCTGTACCGTTGTCAAGGATTTCTATAATACTTCCAATATACTCGAAACTCGACGCATCCAGACTCTGCCCTGTCACCAGATTCATCTGACCAATAGACGCGCCAGTGACAAGTCTAAATGCAGATGCCATAAGTGGAGTGCCATCATAAACTTTTGCAGCATCAACTGGAGCAATCGTAATTGCTCGTTTTGTAATCTCTAACTGTCCTTCGTTTTCTGCTTGAATCGCACCAAAGAGATTTGTAATTTCATCCGCTGTCAATATACGTTTTTGATTTCCACCTATTTCATTGCCATTTGCGTCCAGCGCATCACTGATTGCAATTTCATATCCAAGCGGTGAGATACCAACCGCAGGACCCACAATGCCCGTCGCCGTAACAACTGCACTATACCTGTTTGGCAACGTATATGCGCCTTCTGTGCCATCCTTTTTCTTAAAAATCAACTTCGCATCTGCAGGCTGTGCGGTCAATACTTCGCCATCGTAGACTTTGATTCGGTCGTTTTCATTGACACTGCCCGTACTGCCACCGAGATTGATTTCAAGTTCATAAGTACCTGCCGTGATTTCGAAATTTCCGCGATTGATTTCGATGCCAGAATAATACTTCGCAAAGTCATCCGCATCCAAGAGACCATTTGCATCCGATATCTGGATACCCGCAATCGAAGTATTTCCTACATAGATTCCAGGATCCGTTGCTCTTGCAAATGCTTTATCGAAAGTCCATGTATGATTTGCATAGAGATTTACAGCCTCTGTTGTGACCACCGTCTCAATCGTACTTCCAGTATATTCTTCGGTTGCGCTTCCTAGATTGATTGTAAGCGCAGGCTTGTTTTCGGTTGGCAATTCTTTGACTGTCAGCGTGCCTGTACCTTTTTCAATCTCGTAATTTGCAGTGACATTGTCACCATTGCTATTTTTCACAAGTGCAGTAATCGCCGTGATATCTGTAGCGATGGAACTGCTGGTCACACCAATTGCAGTAAGGGATCCAGCCAATTCGATGACATTTTCAGTTGCGTCATCATTCACGGCATCCCCTGAGGCTAATCCACTCACAACAATTCCAGTTGGTGTAAGTGGTGTTCCATCGTAATCCTTTTCAGCATCTTGGGGCTGGATGACAAGTGGTCTCTGATTAATCTTCAGAAATTCTGATTTTGTCAACTTTGGCACGCCAAGTAATGCTGCCAGTTCAAGCGTTTCAGAATCATCAATGGCATCGCCTACTGCATTGCTCCACCCATTTGCATCGTCATAAGTGCACAACAAAGTTAAGCCATCTTCACTGTCCGTTTTGTATGCTGCCAAGATGAACCCGATCGGTTCACCGTCGCCAGTCGTCACATTCGGTCCCGTGATGCCAGTCGCTGTTGCAATAATCGTATAGTCGCCCATCTTGAGCGTATTTGGAATGACATCATCTGCAGAATGGATTGCGTTACCATCGGTGTCCGCATCGACATAACTCAATCTGATTGCAGTATCAGAAGCACTTAACGGCTGACCATCATAAATCTTCTCATATTCATCTGAGGTCAATTCCACATGAAGTGGCGTCGCCACTGGCTTTGTAAACGAAAAGGCACCTTCCGTGTATACAGGGTCATGATAATACCTTGCAATATCAACATTGTTGCCATCGCGGTCTTGAATCACAAGGCCATCGTGCGTCGTAGCCTCTTGCTTTGTCGTCGGTCCAATTGCAGTCGCCGTTGCATTGATTGCTGCAATTGTATGTCCGTCATATAGGTCAGTAACTTCTTTGATTGCAACAGCTCTCGATTGCTCTGTACCCGTATAGACCGCTGCCGTATCCTCAAACTGGATACGCAAGTCAAGCTTCGGCGTCCACTGCGCATATAGCGTCGTATTTGCCCCAATGGCAAATGTCGCATCTACTGCATACGGAGTACCTGTACCATCGCCATTTTCATCTACAGAAGTATTCCACCCAACAAAACGGTAGCCGTCTTTCACAAGATTTCCTTCGTCCAATACTGTTACGATACTATCTTTATAGTAAGAATTCAGTCCCTCTTCGCTACCTGCATAGGGTGAATCTCCAGATACATCCTCAGGAACAATGCCTGAGTCCGCACTGCCAGAATCATATGTCACAGCATATCGGTCATGTTCAGTCCACACGGCATAGAGGGTGACATCGCCCGTAATTGCAAATGTATCTGGAATCATTTCTGCGTCCAGCGCCGCTGAAGTTGCCCAACCAGCGAAATCAAAGTGTGGTCTTTCGAGCGAACCTTTCGTAAGCACGTAGACGGGATCATTGATTGTATAAACCGTGTCATCGATTGGCGCTGTTCCTGACACTGCAGCACTGGATACATAATTCACATGGTATGGAATTGCCTGCCATATTGCATATAGAGGTACAGACGATCCAGCTGTATCCACGCCATTTGCAAGTGCTGCATAGGTTGTAGTATTTGTCACTTTCGTGCCATTTGCATGGTCTGCATCTGTAGACCAACCATCGAAAGTATAGCCTGCTCGTGTCGGCTCTTGCTCTGCTGATGGAAGTAAGTTCTGATCGATCCAGGCGATACTTTGCTTTGATGTAACTGTTCCCGCGTCGCCACCATTTGGATCATAGGTAACCGCGTATCCCGTCTTTGGCGTCCAGTGCGCTTTCAAGGTGAGTTGTGGTTTATCAATTCCTAAAGCTGCTTGCGCATAAGTCGTTTCTGCAGAAATAATCGCATCTTCAATTTTCCAATTTACAAAATCGTAGCCCGTTTTGGTTGGATTTTGACTTGGTGTCAGATTATTTGCCGTCCATTTCACACCTGTCTTTATGCTTTCATATGAGGTGTTACCGCCATCTATATCGTAGTGGATACTATAGTACCCATATTCTTCCCATTCTGCATATAATTGGACATTGCTACTACCCATTGTAAATGCACTGCCCGCGCCGTAATGCGTGCTGACAGCACTAGGGGTCTGGGATGTATTCCATCCAGTAAAGATATAACCTGGTTTCTGTAGACCGCCCACATTGATTGCAGCAAGGACTTCACCACCAATATGATATGTCGTAGAGTCTGTAGGCACCGCTCCTGTCAAAGCACCATTTGATACATAAGTTACATGATAATCAATGGCGTTCCACTTTGCATATAAAGTCACATGTGCACTTTGCATTGTGAAACTTGCCGCTTCTGCATAGTCTGTTCCCGTGCCATCTCTTTCCGTATTCCAGCCAATAAAATTATATCCTGTCTTCGCCAAAAGACCAGAATTTGTCAAGGTTGTAACAGAATTCGTGATATTGTATACTGCATTATCTACTGGAACATCCCCTGAATCTGCGCCATTTGCCTCGTAAGTAACTTGATAATCTTCTTCTTCCCAACGTGCATACAAGGTTACTGCATGATTGGTATTATCGTCTTCCGCCAAGGTCGCATACGAAACAGCAGCATTGATATACGTACCAATACCACTCGTCGTAATATTCCAACCAATAAACTCATATCCTGCCTTTGTCGGATTCTCACTTTCAACAGGAATCAGTGCATTTGCGTTCCAATTTAAGCCCGTTTTATCTGCAATGGCGCCTGAATCCGCACCATTTGTATCATAGATTACACGGTAGCCTGACTTCGGTGTCCACTGTGCTTGAAGCGTAATCGATTCCGTACCATCATGCACAACAAACTGATTGTAGGTATCAAGTATCGTTACATTGCTTGATGAAGCAATCGCATCTATACCCAGATTGACATCGCCAAGCTTTGACACTTTCCATCCTGCAAAGGTATAACCAATACGTGAAAGTGAGATATCTTCAGGCAATAGATTTGGTGACCACCAACGAACCGAAGCGCCTGTCTTATCCGGGATACTTATAACTGGAAATGCCTCTGCTGGCGGTGGTGTCATCGATGTTGCACCGTTCACATCATAATGAACGGTATAAGTCTTTGGTGTCCATTGTGCTTGCAATGTGATATGCGCCGCACCTGGATTGGAGAGGGATTTATACGTATCCTCATCGGTTACGCCTAACTTCGAACCATTTGTAGAGACGTCCCATCCCGTTAAGTCATAACCTGCACGAACCAACCTCGCAAGTACGTCAGGGTCGTTTGGAATTAGATTACTGTCTTCATAGCCAACTTTGCGATTCTCAATTTTTTCAGTAAGTAAGCCATTTAGGTCATATTGTACGATAAAACTCGCATCCGCCCACTTTGCATAAAGCGTAACTTGTGTGACCGTATCATTATTTTGCGCAAGCTTACTATAGGTATCTGTTTTACTGATAAAATTCCCATTTCCATCAAGATCAAGCGTCCATCCAAGGAATGTTTTGCCTGGTTGTATTGGTGCATGAGCAGGAAGTAAATTATCATCCGTCCATTTCACATCATCCAATAGCGCACTCTGACCAGTGGAAAGACTGCCACCATTTGCATCATAAGCAACTTGATAGCTTGCCTTTGGCGTCCAGCGTGCTTGCACCTCGATACGGGTTGCATCAGCTGCGGCGAGCTGCTTAAATGTAACAATGCCGTCAGCCTGTATTCCTGTACCAAAATATTTACCATTATCCGTAACATACCAACCTGCAAAATCATAACCTGTTGGTGCAATGGCTGGCGGTGTTGCAGGAACAATGGCACTCGTTGTTGTCAATCGAGCAGGACCAACGGGCGATGTACTACCATTTGTGTCATAGGTTACGGTATAGGTCGCTTTCGCTTCCCATTGTGCATAAAGTGTAATAGCAGTAATCGCATCATCATTGCCCGTTAATGTACCATAAGTCGTATAGTTTGTCGCTTTGATTCCGCTACCATCCGCTTTTGTGTTCCATCCGATAAAAATCTTTGCGTTCGTTCCAGTCGCAGCAGGGTCATTCTGAGGCAATAGGAATTGTTGGTTCCACATGACATCCGAGGTTCCTGTCCTTGAAGGATATGTCGCTGGCGTAACCGTGATTGTACCCGTACCTGCATTTGCCTTATTGACATCATAATTCACGGTATAATTGCGTTTTGGTGCCCACTGCGCTTGAAGCGTGATATAGCCAGCATTGGAATCAGCGGCTAAACTCTCAAAGGTATCCGTTGATTTCACATTGAGCTTTGATCCATTTACAGACACTTTCCAGCCTGTAAATTGATAACCAACTGGTGGTGTAATCGATGTTGATGTCGATAAATCAATTCCAGAAACGCTCAATAAATCAGCGTCCTCAAGAAGCACGTCTGTCTTATCTGCGATTGAAGTAGCCTGTGTTGATTGGAGTTTTCCTCCATTTAAGTCATATCTTACAAAATAAGTCTTCTCCTGAATCCACTGCGCATATAACATAACAGATGATATCTGATCATTGTCCACAAGGATGCTATACGCATCACCCTTTGTCACCGCACGACCGCTACCATCGGGATTCGTATTCCAACCTGCATACCGGTAGCCTGGACGTGCCGGATTTCCTTGCGCAGGTGGCACAAGACCCGCCTGCTCCCAAGTGACACCAATCTTACTTGGTTCATATGGACTTTCTGGAGCTGGACTCTCATCATCATTTTTATCGTAGTATACTGTATATTGATTCTGTTCCCATTGCGCTTCCAAGGTCACGAAGAGACTGTTTTCAGCAGCAAATGTTGCAAATGTCGCAGTATCCGCCGTTGAATATAGCGTGGCATTCGATACACCAGTGCCATCATTTGCAACGGACCAACCCTTGAAAGTATAGCCTGTCCGTGCAGCATCTGGTAGCATAATTGCATCATTGGTAGCAGAAAGTACCGCATCCTCAACAGATGCAGGGCTGTTTGCGCCATTTAGATGATAGAATACTTTATATGTTTCGTCGTCGCCTTCTTTCGGCGCCTCCATCCATTGTGCTTGTAGCGAGACTCGCGCATCCGCATCAGTGATTACTAAATCACCAAGTGTGTCCGCATTTGTCACGCCCTGTTTTTTACCGTTGAGCGCATTCCACCCTGTAAATAGATAGCCTTCACGTGTTGGATTGTTGACAGGGATAAAATTGGCATCGGTCCATTTCACATTGGTCTTTGTCGTTGTATTTGCACCTAATACACCACCATTTGCCTCATAGAGTACTTCGTAGTTGCTATTTTCTTCCCACTTCGCGTACAACGTGTGATTGCCATTGGTGATATTTGCCAGCGTCTCACTTTCAACCTTTGTACCACCCGTGCTACCATTTCCATCACCTTCTGTATACCAACCCGTCAAGGTATAACCTGCGCGGTTTGCAATCGCTAGAGAACCATAAGGCGCATCGTAATAAATCAGTTTGTTGTTCGGCGTCTCATCGGCTGGTCCCCATCCAGGGAAATTCGCATTGAATGACACGGTATACCGATTTGGTTGATAGAGGAAGATGATTTTCTGCATGCGATCACTGAAGACGCCAGAGATACCTCCTTGTGCATCCACACTGAGTAAATCCCGATCCTCATTTCTTCCTACAAATTCATAGCCATACTCCGTATAGCCAGGTAGATTGAGCGGAACTCTTGCAGCCGTGAAAGTCTCATGCTCTTGATAATTTAGTATGTTATCATTTAGAGCACCGACACCTGTAATCTGCCGATAATTATTTCCCTCATCCTGAATCGTCGAGCGATACTGAACGGTAACGGGCATTGGAAGGACAACTTCACTGGTCGTTGTGATGCCACTGCCACCAAGCTCCTCTAGCTTTGGATCATTTTGATAACCGCCATATTCAACATAGTAGCCAAGTACAGTTGTCTGAGGTAGTTCGGCATAATCATTCCATGTTGGTCTTTTGTTGTAAGCAAATTGCAGACAATATTCAGATGGGTTTCCATAGCTATTCGGTTCGGCATCTGTTGCGTTTGGATTTTCCCAATTAAAATATTCATAATAAATCCAATCCTTAAATCCATCTGGTACATTCAGTGCTGTTTCAGTTGCAGGATTTGGCGCTCGGCCGCCACGACTTGTTGCCGCTGTTCCGTCAAGATACTTCCCGCTATTCTCACCAGACTTTACATTGGCACGTGTTGGAGCTGTATAAAATATTTTACCTGCTTCCGGCCCATCAGCCCAATACCAATACCAAGCATCGCCATCTTCTTTCGCAGTCCGCGGTGTACTCGAAGTAGGCACATAATTATAAGTCGAAGATACGTTATTACCTGTTACATTCGTTAAAGAATCGGCGTCGTCGATATAATCTTTCCCGTTTACTTGTATTTTGTATAAAAGACGTGTACCGCCAAGCCATCCACATTCTTTCGCGATGGCATCATACATATTATCTTGTTCTTCCTGAGATACGATTGTCGCTAGATACCCTTTCATCACCTTTGTTGGATCCTCAGGAAAACGTGGATCTTGATGTGTGTGTTGCTTTGCTGCATTATATGCTTGAAACCACGATAAATTTGCTTTTCCAGTATTAAATTGATCCGCCGCTGGATAATCAGTACTTGGTGTAAATTTAAAGTACTCATAATAGTGCACATAGCCTTCATTATCCGTAAAGACAGCAATCTTCGTCGAGTTTGCACTGACAGCTACCTTTGATTTTTCAGGTGGAAATATACTAGGATCGGCCAATTCGAACTTAACCTTTGACAAGTCCGTTTTTAGCTGCGCAGGTGAACTTGAACCCGTTTTAATGATAAAGTTCGCACTCTTTCCTGCCGAAGAAACAGATTCTGTTACATTCCAATTCTTTCCAGTTCCAGTTCCTGTAATATCAGAATGAATAATCTTCATCTCCGTTGGAAATGTAACGTTAAAGGACTGATAGGTGATGCTATTGCCACTGTACACATCCGATATATCTAAGTTATACTCAACCTCACCATTTGTGCCAATATGCCCTTTTACATTAAACAATACAGCATTCTCTTTCGTAGCCGCTGCAGCATAACTCGGTATCGGTGGCATCACGAACCCCGACACAACAATAAAAAAGCACATCATAAGTGCACATACCCGTGCATCCAGACGTACCCTGTCGTTTAATATATAATAATGCTTTTTATGAGCGTTATAGTCTATCATTTGTAATTCCGTGCCTTTCATCGTAGTAATACTTGGTATATTCACGCAAGTCACTCTAGTGTTAGTATTTATTCTATACCCAAAATAAAACATTATAATCATATTACGAAAATGTCACAATATTGTTAGCAGGCAAAAATCTACAAAAAAAAGAAGACATTGGAAATTGTTTTATAATTTCCAATGTCTAATAATGACTTTCGAGGAATGCCTTTCTGGCAGTCTAAATCGTCTTAGTCTTCCAAATCAAACCCACCAAGTAAGTCTTCCTTAATCAAGATGTGCATCAAACTCGCTCTACTTTTCGCACCCATCTTTTCAAAGATATGATAAATGTGTTTTTTTACAGTGTTCTCACTGATAAATAAAATCTTGCATATTTGTTCATTAGATTCTCCCATATAGATGCGACCGATGATTTCAATCTCCCTTGCCGTCAATCCATAATGCTCGCGCAGGTAGTAGGAAGTGTTTGTCATGACATTTTCCGTCTCTGTTTTGTATTCTGTTAAGCGGGTCTGAAGGTGTGGCGTAAGTTGCGTCAGAATGTATTGTTCCTTGTCTGTAAAATCTGGTGTATTTTTCTTACGGTAGAGTGCAAGCGAACCGACGAGTTGCCCCTCGTTGATGATGCTGATACCCGCAATGATGGTTAGTCCAGATGGCTCCAGATATTCTTTGTAATAGGCACTGTTTTGGCGTGCAGTTTCAGATATCAGGTCGGATTCACGGTAGACATGGGAAGATGGACTCGTGAAAATCCAGCGTGCATAATCCACTTCGTGGTAAAAATTTTCATAGTTACTGATGAATTCCGTCTCGAATTGTTTGGAATAGTTGCTCTGCACGATGGCATCTACGAGCCTTGGCGTCCGATTCCTACCCATCTTTGCCAATTTAAAATTGGACAAATCAGACGGAATCAACACAGATAACTCATGCAATACTTTCTTGCGCATGAGCGTAATATCCTGTGTCGAGAAGATGGTATTGACAATTTTATTCAACTGTTCCCAATCTTTTTGCTCCAACATTTGCACGTTCCCCCCTTCTGAATAATATAACACGAAAGTAGTATAATGTGAATACGAAAGTAGCATTGTCTGAAAATTAAATCACACAAAATCATGTTGTGTACAATTTGAATAGAATATAAACTATGGGCATATCATTCTCTAGAGAAAATTTGCACGTATTTAGAAGAGAAGGAGGGGAAATTCATATGAAAGAAACTCATGTGAAAGAAAAACATACAATTGATTGGCCGATCACCATCATTTGTGTGGCAATCGTATTTGTCTTTGTCATATTCATGGCTGCAAAGCCGGACGCGACATTGGCAGCAGTAAACAAACTGTTTGACGTGACAACCGCCATTGTGGGTGTACCAATTCTATGGTTTGTATTTTTAGGTTTGTTTTTCTGTGGCTATCTAGCGTTTGGCAAATATGGAAAGATAAAGCTCGGTTCAGGGAAACCAGATTTCTCATTGTTCAGCTACATCTCAATGATGATTTGCGCCGCACTCGCTGCAACTGCAGTATTTTATTCGTTTATCGAATGGTCTTATTATTACACAGCACCAGCCTTTGGTATCGAGGCAAATACAACACAGGCGGCGAACATGTCACTGCCTTATGCGTTCTTCCATTGGGGGTTCAGCGTACAAGTCATCTTCGTGTTGACAGCCGTTGCAATGTCCTATGCTGTCTATGTACGGAAAGTTCCCGTACTCAGAGTCAGCGCAATCTGCGAGTCGATGATGGGCGATTTTAAGTACAAGAAACCGCTCGGCAAAGTCATCGATGCCATTACAATCCTCGCGATTGTCGGTGGCATGGGCGTCTCGCTCGGACTCGGCGTACCACTCATCTCCGCAGGAATCGCAAAAATTTTCGGAATCCAAGTATCCTTTACGATGAACGTCATCATCATCCTTGCCGTTGCAAGTATCTTCTCGCTCAGCTCATTTGTCGGTGTCGAAAAAGGCATGCGCAAGCTCAGCGATGGAACGATTTATCTCGCAATCGCATTTATTGCTTTTATCTTCATCTTTGGTCCTACGGGATTCATTGTGAAGAATTTCACACAGAGTATGGGCACGATGATTACAAACTATGTCAATATGAGTCTGTTTACAGATCCAATTGGAAAGTCAGGCTTCCCAGAGGCAAACACCATTTTCCTGTTCACGCTCGCTTTGAATTATGCGGCACTTATGGGCGTATTTATCACGAAGATTTCAAAAGGTCGTACGATTAAAGAAGTCGTCTTGACGTGCCTCATTGGAATCAGCTTAGGCACATGGGTTATGTTTGGCGTCAATGGAAGCTTCACGATGCATACAGAACTTACGGGGGGACCAGCACTATCGACGGCGACAGATGGACAAGCCGCAGTATTTGAGACGCTTTCTGTATTGCCAGGTGGCAAGCTAATTCTGCCAATCGTGTTTACCGTTGTAGCCATCGGATTCCTTGCAACATCACTCGACTCCGCAGCATTTTCACTATCGGCAACCGCAACACGCAAGCTCGATAAGAATGGCAACACAAGTCCAACATTCCGATTGTTCTGGTGCCTCGTGCTCGCACTGGTACCACTCAGCATCATGTTTTCAAATGCGCCGTTTGGTGCACTAAAGACGCTCTGTATCTTCTTATCTGTGCCGTTCCTACTCGTCATCATCTACATGAATATCGGCTTGATGAAATGGCTGAAGAAAGACGAAAATGGCGTGCAGATTGATCCAGAGAATTTAGAAGAAACGAGTTAGATTATTAGATTAGTTGATTATTTAATTATTTAAAAAGTTGAAAAGTTGAAAGGGGAAATATCATGACAGTAAAATATCAACCACCAGATGCCGCAAAATCACCAAGATTTGCAGGAATTAAGACATTTATGCGTCTACCTCACGTAAAGACATTTGAAGACGTCGACTTTGCAGTCGTTGGCTGTCCATTTGACACAGGTGTCTGCTTTAAGACTGGGGCACGGTTCGGTCCACAGGCGATTCGTGAGACATCCGCTCTGATGAGGAATTACAGCATGAACCTCGATGTCAATATCTTCGACCATCTCTCTGGCGTAGATTATGGTGATTTTGATATCACACCAGGTTACATCGTTGAGACATACAAACAGATTGCAGAGCAGCTCTATCCATTCTATGATGCAGGCGTATTTCCTGTCGTACTCGGTGGCGACCATTCCATCACCCTCGGCGAGCTCAGGGCAACTGCAAAGAAATATGGTCCCGTTGCACTCGTACATTTCGATTCGCATCTCGATACTTGGGATAATTATTGGGGACAGAAATATGCACATGGCACACCATTTAGACGTGCCTGCGAAGAAGGTTTGATTGACACAGAGCACTCCATCCAAGTTGGAATCCGTGGTTCACAATACGGACGCGAAGATGTGCAGGGTTCGATTGATTTGGGGTTTGAAGTCCTGACGGCAAATGAACTCCATGAAATCGGTATCGCAGAAGGTGTAAAACGCATACAAAATCGCGTCGGCGATGCAAAGACATTCCTATCTTTCGACATCGACTTCGTTGATCCATCGATGGCACCTGGCACAGGTACAATCGAAGTCGGCGGATTCTCTGGCTATGAGACGATGACCTTGGTTCAAGGCTTGCGCGATATCAACCTCGTAAGCATGGATCTCGTCGAAGTGCTGCCAACCATTGATATCGCCGGCAAGACAGCTTATATGGCTGCAAATATCATCCACGAAGTACTCTCAATTATTGCGATTCAGAAACGCGATGGAAAGAGATAGGTGACGGAAAGAGGTAATAGCCAGAAAGCGATAACTGTCAGAAAGCGATAACTGATAGAAAACGATAACTGTCAGAAAACGATAACTGTCAGAAAGCGAAAACTGTCAGAAAACGATAACTGATAGAAAACGATAACTGTCAGAAAACGATAACTGATAGAAAACGATAACTGTCAGAAAGCGATAACTGATAGAAAACGATAACTGTCAGAAGGCGATAACTGTCAGAAGGCGATAACTGATAGAAAACAATAACTGTCAGAAAACCATCAAAAAGAGACATTTTATAATGTCTCTTTTTTAATATTGCATCGTTACTTATATTGCGTATTCATTTATATCATTGCGTATCTATTTGCATCTCTTTATATATTGCATCTCTTTTATATCGCATCTCATTATATCGCATACCTGTCGCGACCAGCTTCCTTCGCTCGATAGAGCGCGTCGTCTGCGGCATTGAATAAATCTTGATACTTTTCGCCATCCTTTGGTGGGAAAGCGATGCCAATACTTGCAGTGATACCTTTTTCTCCGCCTAACGGAATAATCTTCAGCCATTCCTCACGAATTTGTTGGGCTTTCTTTTCAGCCATCTCAAGCGTGCTGATACTTCGGCAATAAACAGCAAATTCATCGCCACCAAGTCTGCCAACAATATCCGATTCACGCATCACACGGCGCAATGCCTGTGCACATTGGGTCAAAACCATGTCTCCGACTGCATGACCATACGTATCATTTACAGTCTTAAAATAATCAACATCGATCATCATAAATGCATCTTTTTGATCTTTTTCGGTACGCAGATGTAATACTGCATTGACTTGTTGCTCAAATGCACCTCGATTCAATAACTTCGTAAGCCCATCCGTCTCAGACTTGATTGTGACAAGATGTAAATCCGTAAGATGCTTGTTAATCTTTTGAACCATTGATTTCAGTGCTTCTGAAAGGTTCTGTAGCTCATCTTTTGTATGGATATCCAGTGACAATATTGCAGAATCGTCTATCGACTCCTCGCCATCCGAATTGTTGATTAAGAAACTATCTGCAGCCTTTGACATTTCATTAATTGGATTGATGATACTTTTACGCATAATGATGAGGTAAATGATTGCAAATGCCGCAGTTGTAATCAATATGATGATTGATAAGTTTCGAAGATACGTTTGTCGCTCTGCAACAATCTTGTCCACATTCAAATCAATACCGACATATCCTTTACAGATTCCCGCCTGATTATATAGCGGATAATTCACCGTAATTGTCCAACCATATTGCGTGATACCCATAATCGTATCAACATCACCACCACGTTGTAGCTCTTTTTTTGTTGTGTTTGGATAAAGAAGTTCGTCCTTTCCATTGTCATCCTTATATTCATAGGGATCAAAATAGCCTAATTCGCACCACATATCAGATGGATCTGTATCGTAGATATAATTGATACCATCCTCTTTGACTTGAAAGATGTAAAGCGCCTGTGCACCACAGATTTCTCGAGCTTTCCGCAATTTGGTCATCGTATCGTCATAGTTCTTGTCTGTTGTAAGTGTCTCAAGATAGGTATCCAAAGAGTCGGGATCAACTTCCATCGCGACGATACCAGCAGTGGTCTCGCCCATTCTAAAATAATACTCTTCTTCAGAGTCTTTGTATTTTGTGTAGCCGATAAACATCATAACCGCACTGATTACGACAATCATCAAGATGATTAGCATGGTCAAACGTCTGCCTACAGATCGTGTGTGCATTCTATTATTTTCATTTTTAATCATCAAATGATTGTACCTCTCATGGAAGTTTCTGCAAGGATAACCTCCGAAAACCTCAGCTTAGATACTCAGCAATCGTTCTCGATACTGGCAACTCGCCAGCTTGTTTCTTCTCGATTGCAATGAGAAATGCCTCTGCCGTATCCATACTTGTAAGGACTGGCAGGTTGCGCTCAATCGCACGGCGACGAAGCTTAAAGGTCTTCGATGTCATCTTATTGACCACTTTTGGGACATTTATCAAAATCTGGATATCATCGCCGATGCGTTCACGTGCCTCATCGTAGCTGATGGTTTCGCTTTCGACGCCATTTGCCGTGAGCCATGTGCCTGTGCCACCTGAAGAATAAATCTTGAATCCGATTTTCTGGTATTCTGCAATGATGCCGACAGAATGAGGATTCTTTTCGTATTCTTTCAGGCTTACAAAGAGTCCGCCACCTGTTGGGATAATCATACCTGAACCCAAGAAACCTTTGTAGATTGCCTCTTCGTAAGTATAGCCAACGCCGAGCACTTCGCCCGTGGACTTCATCTCTGGACCAACTGCAACATCAACATCCGTAAGCTTCGCAGCTGAAAATACTGGAACTTTCACGGCAGTATATTTCTGCTTTTTATAGAGACCGACACCGTATTCACTCTCGCTTAATTTCGTACCGAGCATCGCCTTTACAGCAAGCATAACCATCGGTACGCCTGTAACTTTCGAAAGAATCGGCACGGTACGAGACGCTCTCGGATTGACTTCGATGACAAAGACATTTTTGCCATCATACGCATACTGGACATTTACCAGTCCTACGGTATTGAGCGCTCTTGAGATACGTCTTGTGTACTCAATGAGGACATCTGCAACCTCGTTGGAAAGTGTATGCGGCGGATACACGCTGATGGAATCGCCCGAATGGACGCCCGTCTTCTCCACGTGCTCCATGACGCCTGGGATCAGGATATCTTCACCGTCGGAAATTGCATCAATCTCAATCTCTTTGCCGACGATATATTGGTCAATCAAAATCGGATGCTCCGTACCTAGTGATACGGCTTCCGTAATGTATTTTAGTAACTCATCATCACTGTAGACAACCTGCATGCCGCGACCACCGATGACATAAGATGGACGGACAACGACTGGATAACCGAGGTCTTTGATGACTTCGAACGCTTCTTTCTTACTTGTCACAGTATAACCCTTTGGTGTTGGGATATCAAGTTCCTTGAGTAATTGATTGAATTTTTCCCTATCTTCCGCAAGGTCAATGCTCTTACGATCAGTGCCGAGGATTCGGATACCGCGCGCGTCGAGCTTTTCAGCTAGATTCAGCGATGTCTGTCCCCCAAATTGTAAAATGACGCCGAGCGGACGCTCCTTCTTGATGACATTCATCACGTCATCGATGTGAAGTGGCTCGAAGTATAGTTTGTCAGAGATGTCAAAGTCTGTGCTGACTGTCTCTGGATTGTTATTGATGATGATGGACTCATAGCCGAGTTCACGGATTGCAATAACGCCCTGCACACAGCAGTAGTCAAATTCAACGCCCTGTCCTATACGGATTGGACCGGAACCGACGACAAGGACTTTGTCGTTCATGCTACGCACGCTCTCATCTACCTGATCGAAGCAGGAATAATAGTAAGGCGTCTTCGCCTCAAACTCACCGCCACAGGTATCAACAACCTTGTAGACCGGGTAAATGTCATTGTAGACTCTGATATCTTGAAGGACATCGCGCGTCGTATTGCCGACAATACAGATTTCCTCATCGACAAATCCCATCTCCTCTGCTTCACGCAGTAGCGCTGGCGTAATCGTCTCCGATGCAAGTCTGTGCTCCATATCGATGATATACTGAAGACCCCCGAGGAACCATTTATCAATCTTTGTGCGCTCATTGAGTGTATCGATTGTTGCAATACCACGTCTAAGTGCCTCTGTGAGTGCAAATATTCGCTCATCGTCTTGCTCGTCAATTTTGGCAAATACTTCAGAATCTGTCATCTCGTGAATTGATGGCAGGCTCAAACTATTTAGGTTGATTTCGAGAGATGTGATTGCTTTCAGTAAAGCAGATTCAAATGTCCTCGAGATACTCATAACCTCGCCGGTCGCTTTCATCTGTGTACCGAGCACACGCTTCGCTTCACGGAATTTATCGAAAGGCCACTTCGGGAATTTGACGACACAATAATCGAGTGTTGGCTCGAAGCAAGCACTCGTCGTCTGTGTGACATAGTTTGTCAGCTCATCTAAACTATATCCCAGCGCAATCTTTGCAGCAAGCTTTGCAATCGGATATCCTGCCGCTTTCGAAGCGAGCGCGGAAGATCTTGATACACGCGGATTGACTTCGATGACGATATAATTGCTCGTCTCTGGATCGAGTGCGAGCTGGACATTACAGCCACCCTCGATTTTGAGGGCTCTGATAATCTTGATTGACGCGTCTCTGAGCATCTGATACTCTGAATCGCGAAGTGTCTGAATTGGTGCAACGACAATCGAATCGCCCGTATGCACACCAACAGGGTCAAAATTCTCCATGCCGCAGATGATGATACAGTTGTCCTTGCGGTCACGCATGACCTCAAACTCAATTTCTTTCCAACCTTTGACGCTCTTCTCTAAAAGAATCTGCTTGACGGGGCTGTACTCCAAGCCACTCTCCACTTTGTCAACCAAGTCATCGTGGTTATAGGCGAACCCGCCACCCGTACCACCCAGCGTATAGGCTGGTCTGATGATTACCGGATAGCCCGCTTCTTCGACAAAAGCTTCACTTTCCGCTAGTGAATTGCAAATCGCACTTGCGGGAACAGGCTCCCCAATCTCATACATCAGCGATCGGAATTCTTCCCGATCTTCCGCTTTTTTGATGCTCTCACGATTGACACCGAGCAGATCCACATTGTACTTTTCAAGGATTCCATCCTCATCAAGTTTCATCGCGAGATTCAGTCCCGTCTGCCCACCAAATCCAGCGAGAATCCCCTCTGGGCGCTCACGTTCGAGCAAGCTTTCGAGTGCATCTGCCGTAAGTGGTTCGAGATAGACTTTATCTGCGACTTGGTTATCTGTCATAATTGTCGCAGGATTCGAGTTGATGAGTATCGCCTCAATCCCCTCTTCACGAATCGCACGACAAGCCTGCGTTCCAGCATAGTCAAATTCCGCCGCTTGCCCAATGACAATTGGACCTGATCCGATCATGACTACTTTTTTTAAATCACTTCTTAATGGCATTATTTCCTCCCCATAAGATCAATAAACTGATCAAACAAATAATCGTTGTCGTTTGGTCCTGGTGACCCTTCTGGATGGTATTGCACGCTGAACAGTGGCAAATGTCGATGCTTTATGCCCTCAACCGTGCCATCGTTGAGATTCAGATGCGTGATTTCGACATGTTCCTGATCGACAGTCACGGGATCTACCGCGAAACTGTGATTCTGCGAGGTGATAAACGCCTTATCTAGTGCATTGTCGATGACGCCATGATTGGCACCTCGATGTCCGAATTTCAGTTTGTAGGTCTGCGCACCGAGCGCCATTGAGAGAATCTGATGTCCCATGCAGATACCGAAGATTGGCTTCTTGCCAATAAGTTCTTTTACTGTCTCTACACCTTCTATTGCTTCCGAAGGATCCCCAGGCCCATTGGATAGGAAAATGCCATCAGGATTGCTGCTCAAGATTTCCTCTGCAGACGTACCATATGGATACATCGTAATATCGCAGTCGCGTCTACGCAGACGATCAATGATACCATTTTTGATACCGAAGTCCAAAATTGCAACCTTTTTGCCGTTGCCCTCAAATCGTGTAACTTCCTTACAGCCGACTTCTTTCATATAGTCGTCTCGTAACGTAGTCTCTTCCATCAGTTTACGCGCATCGGCAAGCGTCATATCCTCTGTCGTGATAATCGCTTTCATGCTACCATGTTCGCGAATTCGCATCGTGATATCGCGCGTATCCACAGAATGGACAGCGGGAATTGCCATCTTTTCCAGCCACTCGCTAAACGTCATGACGCTCATGCGATTCGATGGTCTGATACTTAAATCTCTGATTACAACGCCAAATGCGTGAATCTTGTCGCTCTCATAGTCCACTTCGCTTATACCATAATTACCAATAAGCGGATACGTCAGATTCAATATCTGACCACAATAGGATGGGTCTGTCAACATACGCTGATAGCCCGTCATTGATGTATTGAACACAAGCTCGCCCACTTTTGTGGCATTTGCACCAAATCCTATTCCTTTATAGACACTTCCGTCCTCAAGAATCAATAAACCGTTCATCTATTCCTCCAACCTTAATAACTCCAAGGCTACACGCAATATTGCGCACGATATGCCTCGATTTGCGCTTTCATCTCATCATCAATATGGACTTTGCCGTCGACGTATTTGCCAGCCAGCAGATCCAATATCTCAACAATTGTCACAATCGGATACGTCTTGATGCCATAATCGCGTTCGATTTCCTGAATCGCGCTTAGCTCGCCTGTACCCTTCTCCATGCGGTCAACACTGACAATCAACCCTGCAATCTCAACGCCCTCCACGGATGTCACGACTGGAATCGTCTCGCGCATCGCCGTGCCTGCGGTGATGACATCGTCGATGATAATCACTTTATCGCCTGCCTCAAGCGGATGTCCGATGATGCTACCACCCTCACCATGATCTTTTTCAACCTTGCGGTTAAAACAATAATCTACATCTATATTATACTTTGATTTCAGCGCAATTGCAGCAGTTACCGCAAGCGGAATTCCTTTATACGCTGGGCCAAACAAAACGTTGGCATCTGCAGGGATATCGCCATTGTCCATCGCTTCCTTAATTCGTTCGGCATAATATTCGCCGAGCTTCATAATCTGCTCCCCTGTGCGGTACAAGCCCGTGTTGACAAAATATGGCGATGTACGACCACTCTTTGTCACGAAACTTCCAAATCGCAGCACTGTCGCCTTGACCATGAATTTTATAAAATCTTCTTTGTAGTTGTTCATTTATCGATATCCTTTCCGTTCATTTAATATGAGAATCTGTAGCTGATTGGAATTGCTACGCGCTGATTGGGTCGCTACGCGCTATTGGAATTGCTACGCGCCGATTGGGTCACTTCACGCTATTAGGTCACGTCGCGCTGATCGGGGTCGCTTCGCGTTGATTGGGGTCGCTACGCGTTGATTGGGTCGCTTCGCGTTGATTGGGATTGCTACGCGCTGATCGGGTCGCTACGCACCGATGTTTTTACCAAATCTGTCGCTTGTCCGCTTTGTCGGGGTGCATGACACGCATAATCGTGTTTTACGCAAAAGTCGCAATTTGATCCCAAAATATAGTCTTTTATGGGACGAAAATGCGAGTTTTGCGTAAAGCAAGCTTCCGTCTT
>JAISJM010000150.1 GCA_031261525.1 Eubacteriales Family XIII. Incertae Sedis bacterium | reverse complement strand
CCAATATGCGAATCGGTGCAATCGGATTGCTACGCACCGATGTTTTTTCAAAATCTGTCTCGTGCCCACTTTGTCGGGGTGCATGACACGCATAATCGAGTTTTGCGTAAAGCAAGCTTCCGTCTTGTGCTTTCGGACACATTTGTATTTCCTGCCCCATTTGTGCTTCCGAACAAACTCTATTTTCTATGTAAAGCAAGCTTCCTTTTTGTGCTTTAGACACAACGGCTACTTTTATATTGCCAAGCTGTAGCCAATCTATAGGTATCCTTCCAACTCTTCCAATATGCGAATCGGTGCTACAGGATCGCTAAGCGCTGCCGTTCCAACAGCCACAGCCTGCGCACCTGCGAGCAACATCTCATAGGCATCTGCACCTGTGCTGACACCGCCCATTCCAATGATTGGGATATCAACCGCTCGGCTCACTTGGTAAATCATACGGATTGCGACGGGCAGAATTGCTGGACCCGATAAGCCACCTGTGGCATTTGCCAGAATTGGTAAGCCTGTCTTCAGATTCAGCCTCATGCCGAGCAGGGTATTAATCATCGAGATGCAGTCTGCGCCTGCCGCTTCGACGGCTTGCGCCATGCTGACGATGTCCGTCACATTTGGCGATAGTTTAATGATAACAGGCTTGTCGGCTACTTTTTTAATCTTCGCAGTCAGCCGCGCTGCCGTCTCGGCGTCCGTGCCAAATGCGATGCCACCACAACTTACATTTGGGCAAGAGATGTTAATCTCAAGCATGTCAACGCGCGTGCCGCGAAGCTTTTTTACAACATCGATGTATTCATCTTCGGAATGTCCTGCGACATTTGCAATGACAACAACATCTTGATTTTCCAAAATTGGCAAATCGTTCTTAATATAAGCATCCACGCCAGGATTCTCAAGCCCAACCGCATTGAGCATGCCCGATGGTGTCTCGGCAATTCGTGGTGTCGGATTGCCCTCCCAAGCCTGCGGTGCAACCCCCTTTGTCGTGATACTGCCAAGCTTTGTATAGTCATAATACTTTCCGGATTCCCTAATTGCAAATGTCCCAGCTGCAGTAGTAATCGGATTCTTCCATCTGACGCCGCAGATTTCAATGCTTCTATCTTTATGACTTGTAGTAATATCGTTATCATGAATCGTTGTCAAACTATTTGCCCGATTTTGTGTCTTGCTACTTGCCCGATTTTGTGTCTTGCTACTTGCCTGATTTCGCGTCTCGCTACTTGCCAGACTACTCGTCTGATTTCGCGTCTGGATACTTGCCAGACTACTTGTCTGATTTTGTGTCTTGCTACTTGCCAGATTTCGCGTCTCGCTACTTGCCTGACTATCTGTCTGACTTTGCGCCTGACTACCTGCTTGATTTCGCGTCTGACTACTTGCTACATTATCCATCCTCATAGCACCACCTCGCTTGCATCAAACACAGGACCATCTTTACAGACTTTTTTCTTCCCTGCAGTTGTCTTCACCGTACACCCAACGCAAGCACCATAGCCGCAGCCCATGCGTTCTTCAAGTGAAATCAACAGTTTCATCTCATGCAGCTGCGCATAAGATTTCACAGCTTTCAACATCGGCGTCGGTCCACAAGCGTAGATTATTCCCGATGTCAGTTTCTCATCGTTCAGTGCGTCAACTACGTTACGATTATCTCGATCACTCGTCTCATATACGAGATCCGTGATTTCATAGAATCCATTTTCATAAAAAGGCTCATCACGATAGCCAAGCACAACACAGATGTCATCAGGCTTGACACCTGATTTTGCAAGCGTCTTCGCAAGCAGTCTCATCGGTGGTACGCCAATCCCGCCGCCAATAAGAATGTGTTTTGTCGCTGGATCCAAATGCTCAGTATGGCTCGCATCTCGTAAATCTGCTCGTACCGATAAATTTGTCACATCTACTGAAGCTATAGGAGAATCTAAGTTTACCGAACTTACAGAATCCACCAATTCGTGGCTCACATCGCCCGCATCCAAGAATCCTGTTCCCAGTGGTCCCATGATTCGTACATAATCCCCAGACTTCTTTGTATGAAGATAAGCCGTGCCCTTACCTCTGATACCAATGACGAGTGTAAGCACACCATCTTCAGCATCAGCAATCGAAATCGGTCGAGGTAGCAGCTTCGACGAATCATCCATATAGACATTTACAAATTGTCCAGGTCTTGCGCTGTCTGCAATATCTTTCGCATCAATCTTCAGCAGATACACAATCTCATCGCCATGAATTAGCGTCTTGTCCGCAAGCACCCTATATTTTTTGATTGGACTTTGTTCCATTCGTACTCCTTATAGTATGAAATAATCTATATAAAATAATCGTAAACATCGCAAATGTTTACACGATATGTAGTAATAGTGGCATAAACAGCACCAAAACGGTCACATTTGCTACACATCATCGAAAAATTATGATAAAACGTAAAAATCTACAATATCGTCTGAAGTCCTGCGCGCATATCCAAAGTCGCCTATCTTGTGGCATCGCCATCGGCAGTAATAGTGGCATAAACATCACCATAAACAGCACCAAAACGGTCACATTTGCTACATATCATCGAAAAATTATGATAAAACGTAAAATTCTACAATATCGTCCGCAATTCCGCGCGCATATCCAAAGCAGCCTGTCTTGCAGCATCGCCAACGGCATCAAGACCGCCATTCTTATATTCATCGTGCTTCTGATATGCAGCAATGATACCGCGAGAGGAATTCACGATACAGCCTCGCCCATCTTTGTCGAAGAACCCTTTGAGATCTGCCGCACCTGCGCCCTGCGCGCCATAACCTGGCACGAGGAAAAACATATGCGGAAACAGACTTCGTACCAGCCGCCCCTCTTCACTTTGCGTCGCGCCAACAACCGCGCCAACTTTGCTGTAGCCATAAGCGCCAATCGAATCTTTGCCCCAATCTTCAATCAGCTTGCCCACATGCAGATAAAGCGGCTGTGAATCGCTTGCCACAAGCACATCCTGAATCTCCGAACTACTTGGATTACTCGTCTTCAGCAAGATGAACAACCCCTTGTCTTTCGATTCTACAACGCTCGTAAATGGCTTAATCCCGTCACTTCCCATATAAGGTGCCAGTGTCACAAAATCCTCATGCCACAAGTCAAATTCATCATCGCCAACTTTCACGCCATCGATATGTGCCGCATACGCCGCCGAAGTGCTCCCGATATCGCCACGTTTGATGTCGCCAATAACAATCAAGCCTTTCGATTTCGCATATTCCGTCGTCCGCACATAAGCGCTCAATCCCTCGATACCGTATTGCTCATACATTGCAATCTGTGGCTTTACAGCGGGAACAATATCGTAAATGGCATCGATAATTGCCTTATTAAAATGGAAAAACATATCTGCTACCGCAAATGGCGTCTTCCCATATTGCTCAAAATAATCTGTCTGCACCTGCTGCGGTATCATCTCAACCGTCGGATCGAGTCCAACCACGGTCGGATTTTTCAATTCATCTATGCGTGCAATCAATGTATCTATCAATGATCTCTCCTTTTCTACGGCACTATCATATCAGTATGACGCGACTCATTTGCATGTGCGTCATCTATAACATACTATTACGGCGTATACAGCGAGCACTAACGGCTAATGACTCGGCACATTTGCATGTGCGTCATCTGTAACATACTATTACTGCGTATACAGCAAGCACTAACGGCTAATGACGCGGCACATTTGCATGTGCGTCATCTGTAACATACTATTACTGCGTATACAGCGAGCACTAACGGCTAATGACGCGGCACATTTGCATGTGCGCCATCTGTAACTTTCCATTATTTACTTCGATCTACTTCGATATGTAATATTACCGTCGTGAATCGTCATAACAACTTTCCCCTCAACATCCACCCCGTCAAACGGCGTGTTGCGTGACTTAGATGCAAATGTCTTACTATCGATTTTGTAAGCCTGATTCAAATCAACCAAAACCAAATCAGCCCTCATTCCCTCCCTCACGTCGCCATCAATCTTGCCACGCTGCAGTCCGAGAATCTTCGCTGGATTCTTACTCAATTTATCTACAAGCTGCTCCAGTGTCAAGTGTCCAGGCTTCACGAGATAGGTATAAGAGATTGCAAATGCCGTCTCAAGACCGACGATGCCAAATGCAGATGTTTCAAGCACATCTTTCTTCTCAGAAGCATTAAATTTACCGTAGGCATGCTTGCTCACTTCGCCCCATTTATCCGTAATCGTATGCGGTGCATGATCCGTCGCAATACAATCGATCGTTCCATCTTTCAGACCGTTTATCACGGCAAGCTTGTCATCGTCGTTGCGAAGTGGCGGATTCATCTTCGCATCCGCGCCTTGTACAAGAATCGCCTCATCTGTAAGCGCAAAATAATGAGGTCCTGTCTCCGATGTTATGTTCAGCCCACGCGCCTTCGCATCGCGAATCAAGGCAACACTTTCCCTCGTGCTCACATGCTGGATGTGTACTCGTGCACCCGTCTCTTCGGCGAGTCTGATATCACGCGCAACGATATTGGACTCTTTTACATTCGGGATACCCGCAATATCAAGCTCCGAACTTACGCGACCATCATTGATATACCCAGCATCCAATTGATTGTCTTCTGTATGATCCATGACGAGCAAGTCCAGCCGTTTTGCGATGTTCATTGCATCTCGCATCATCTGCTCATTGTCGACATTTTTACCGTCGTCAGAAAGCCCTGCAACACCATGCCCAAGCAAATTCTGTGCTTTTGTGTCAACAGAATTTAGTTCCTCAATCGGTGTGAGTTCCTGCCCCTCGAGTCCTTTTGTAATTGCACCAGCATAGAGCCCATTTACAAGCCCGATTTCCTGCATAATCTGATTCTGACGATAAAGCAAATCGGCATTGTCAATCACAGGAATCGTGTTTGGCATCATGACAACCGTCGTAAATCCACCAGCCGCTGCAGCCTTACTGCCAGATAGCAAATCTTCTTTTTTCGTAAGTCCAGGGTCACGAAAATGTACATGCAGATCGATGAATCCGGGAAGCAATTTCAAGCCTCTAGCATCAATCAACTCATGATATGGAAAATACCCATCATCGCTGATTGTATCCATGCCAATACCTAAGAGCTGCGCCGTCTGTGAATCTACAACCCCATCCTGTGACTTCATGCAGGATATATAACCGAACCGAAGTCTAAGTGTGTACAGGCGGCCATCGACATCCGCATTATAAATTATCATTTTGTGCTCCTCTACTCTTCAAACCGTACGATTTCATCACAATACTCACATCTGTATTTCTCATCGTCCGCACTGACTAGATGAAATATATGTGGAATATTGCCCTCCGTACTCGTAACGCATCTTGGATTCTTGCATTTTATAACATCTCGAACTGTGTCTGGTAGACTAAGTGGAATCTTTCGTACAACGTTATCCGCTTCAATAATATTGACTGTCGCCGTATGATCGATGAGTCCAAGTGCTGTAAAATCCACATCGATTAGATTCTCAATCTTAATCAGATCCTTCTTGCCCATCTTGCTCGATGATGCATTGAGTATCAGAGCAACCGTGTCATTTTGTGTATCTACACCCAAGTGATGCAACACCCGCAGACCTGTGCCCGCTTTCAAATGGTCAATCACAATCCCGCGCGAGATGCTATCAACAACCAAATCTTTTTGTACGCCCATTACGACACCTCCTTCCCCAATAACTTCACAATCAATGCCATTCGCACATACATCCCGTACTTCGCTTGTTTAAAATACAATGCACGCGGGTCACTATCGACCGATGTCGAAATCTCGTTGACCCTTGGCAGTGGGTGCAAGACAATCATCTTTTCATTTGCAAGTTTCATCTTATCAGAATCCAGGATATAGCTGTCTTTGAGCCGCACATAATCTTCTTCATTGAAGAATCGCTCCCGTTGTACTCTTGTCATGTACAAGATATCCAGTTCTGGAAGTACAGACTCCATCGTGCTGACTTCTCTATATTTCTTACCGCTTTTCTCGATTTCACCAATCACATATTCTGGTACGCGCAACTCTTCTGGTGCAATCAATACAAATTCGATATCATCATATCTGAGCATGGAATTAATCAGCGAATGTACCGTGCGACCAAACTTCAAATCGCCGCAAAGGCCAATCTTCAAATTGCTCAGACGACCCTTTTCACGCCGAATCGTAAGCAAGTCTGTAAGCGTCTGCGTCGGATGCTGATGGCCACCATCGCCAGCATTTACCACTGGAATATCCGAGTTATAAGAAGCAACGCGTGGCGCACCTTCCTTCGGATGCCGCATGACCGCAATATCCGCATAACATGCAATCGTCTTAATCGTATCCGCGATACTCTCGCCTTTCGAGACGGAACTTGATCCCGCATCGGAAAAGCCAAGTACACTGCCCCCGAGACGCAGCATCGCCGCCTCAAAGCTCAATCTTGTCCTCGTTGACGGCTCATAGAAAAGCGTCGCAAGTAAATCCCCATCACACACTTTTGCAAACGCCTTCGGATCCGCAATAATTTCATCAGCAAGCTCAAATATACTTTCAAGCTCCGCCACGCTAAAATCCATAGGTTCGAGCAAACTTCTACCTTTTAGCACACTCATTGACACGCCCCTTTACTAATTATTATAACATACGCCAAAAAAAATCTTCCTATGAATAGGAAGATTAATAAATGATTGAATTGTAAAATAGAGGTATCGGTTTACATATTAAAATGTCGACAGTGCTTTCGTAATTCATACCTACCTCATTCATCTCAAACTTTCGATATTATAGCAGATATACGAGCGGATTGCAATGGAAATATATGG
>JAISJM010000089.1 GCA_031261525.1 Eubacteriales Family XIII. Incertae Sedis bacterium | reverse complement strand
AATCGACAATACAAGAAGCGTTGGAATCGGACTCACGCCATGCACACTTCCAGCAGTCGGTCATCCCAATTTTGAAATCAAAGATGGCACGATGGAAGTTGGAATCGGGCATCACGGCGAGCCTGGACTTGAAGTATTACCAATCGAGACCGCTGCTGAGATGGCGAAGCGCATGGTTGATGTCGTTGTTCCAGATTATCCATTTGTAGCTGGTGATGAGGTGGTTGTTCTCGTTTCAGGACTCGGAGCAACGCCAATTATGGAATTATATGTTTTGTATGATGAAATTGATAAACTTTTAACAGAAAAGGGTATCCGAACGCATCGCTCCTATGTTGGAAATTACTTCACATCGCTAGAGATGATGGGTGCGACGTTGACAATTATGAAACTCGATGATGAACTGAAAGAATTGGTAGATTTACCATGCTATAGTACAGGGCTAAAACAGAAAGAAATATAAGGATTTGAAAAGAGTATTAAATTTAGAGTGTATAAAGGAGATTGCAAAATGAGCAATACATATTTCAAAAATGCAGATGGCAAAGATGTGCTACTTGGCGTTGTAAAAGCGATCCAAGAAAACAAAGCATATCTTGGCGAGATTGATGGCTTGATTGGCGATGGTGATCATGGCATGAATATGAACAAGGGATTCACGATGTTTGGCGATCGTATCGCAGACAAAGAAATTTCATTTACAGATGGTCTCGATGAGCTTGGAACTTTGTTATTTACTGAGATTGGCGGTTCTATGGGACCAATCTACGGAACAGTATTTACAGATATGGCAGAAGCCGGCGAAGATTTCGATGAAATCGGAACGAAAGAACTCGCTGCGATGCTCGATGGCGGATTGTCTGGACTTCAGGGCATCGTCGATGCTCAGGTTGGCGATAAGACGCTTGTTGATACTTTATCGCCAGCGAAAGACGCATTAGATGCGGCAGTTGCAAATGGAACAGATTTTGCTACCGCATTGGAAGACTTGAAGAAAGCTGCAGATGCTGGCCGTGAGTCAACAAAAGATTTAGTCGCGAAGTTTGGACGTTCCGCTAGATTGGGTGAGCGCTCAAAAGGCGTATATGATGCAGGGGCAACATCTTGCTATCTTATTTTAGCAGCGATTGCTGATGGAATTATCACGAAGATATCTTAGTAAGATATCTTGTAAATGATGACATTTGCGATTGTATGAGTATGATAGGGTGAAAATAAAATGAGTGATATTAAAAAATATACATATGTCATTGGTTGCGACAATGCGGCCGTGGCGTTGAAAGATGTGTTAAAAAAGTTCTTGCAAGATAAAGGGGTAGACGTTGAGGATAAAGGCTGTTTCTCGTCCGATGATCCAACAAATTATCCAACGGTTGCAAAGAGTGTATGCGAAGAGATTATTGCAAGTGACGATACAAAGCGTGGCTTGCTCATCTGTGGAACTGGTATTGGTATGGCAATAACGGCAAATAAATTCAAGGGGATTCGTGCCGCAGTTGGACATGATAGTTTTTCTGCAGAGCGATTGATACTCAGTAATGATGGCAACGTGCTGTGTTTTGGAGAGCGCGTCATCGGTCCAGAACTTGCAAAGAAGATTCTTGGCGAATGGATTACATTGGAGTTTAAAGATGGTCCATCTACACCGAAAGTACAGGAAATTAAAGATATCGAAGCTGTCAATTTTGAATAATTCAGATTACTAATAAAAGCGATATATTTGGTACTATAAAAGCGTAAGTAAGAGACTCACTTATTTGAGTATCTCAAACTTACGCTTTTTTGTAATTATTTTTAATTGTTGTATTATTCATGTTAAGTTTTTTGTAAGAATTCCTGTATGAAATCGTATGAAACTGTTATGGACATTCGCATAAATGCACACATTATATTTGTTATTCTTATTTCATCTATTGAAATTCGTTATATATTTTGAATGAATGGAGTAATTATGTGTGGCTACGTAGGTTTCCTCGATGGTTCTTTTGATGTTACTAAAGCGAAAGAAACTAAAGCGAAAGAAAATGAAGCGAAAAGAAATATTGAGAAAATGTCCAATTTAATCAGTCACCGCGGGCCTGATGATGAAGCGTATTATGTTGAATCACCATATGCGGTTGGCTTTCGCAGACTCAGTATTATTGATCTTGCAGGTGGCGTGCAACCGATGACAAATGAAGACGATCATTTGGTTCTTGTCTTTAATGGAGAAATATATAACTATAAAGATATCCGTGATGAATTACAAGAAGCGGGTCATATTTTTAAAACACAGTCTGATACAGAGGTTCTCCTCCATGCATATGAGGAATTTGGTGAGAAAATGTTTCATCGAATCAGAGGTATGTTTTCCTTTGTTATCTATGATCGGAAGAAACGCGAACTGTTCGGTGCACGCGACTTCTTTGGTATCAAACCGTTATATTATGCGAATTTTGGAGATACCTTTCTCTTCGGTTCCGAAATTAAGGGACTTATGGCGCATCCTGCTTTCAAGAAAGAGCTGAATGAACGTGCGCTTGAAAGTTATCTATCCTTTCAATATTCGCATGGCTCAGAAACCTTTTTTAAAAATGTATATAAGATGATGCCTGGACATTGGTTTCGTTACAGCAATGATATGGAATCGCCAGAGATTGGACGATACTGGACCCCAGAGTTTCATAGTGAAGAGGGGAATACACTGGAGTATTGGAGTGATGAGATTGAAAATGTTTTCGATGATTCTGTAGCTGCTCATAAGATAAGCGATGTCGAAGTAGGGGCGCTACTTTCAGGAGGTGTAGATTCAAGCTATATCGCTTGCAGTGCAGATGTAGACAAGACATTCACTGTCGGTTTTGAGACTGGCTCGAAATACAATGAGACTGACGCTGCTCGAGCACTTTCTGAGAAGATTCAAGTAAAGAATATTTCTAAGATGATTCAGCCTGATGAATTTTGGGATGAATTTCCAAATGTGCAGTGGCATATGGATGAACCACTAGCAGATCCCTCGGCTGTTGCACTTTATTTTGTGTGCAAAAACGCATCAGAGCATCTAAAAGTCATTCTGTCTGGTGATGGCGCAGATGAAATTTTTGGTGGATATAATATCTATAATGAGCCATATTCTGCACCACTATACAATAAAATTCCATTTCCGATTCGCAAAGTAATTGGTAAGATTGCGGGCATTTTCCCAGCAAAACGTGGACTTAATTTCCTCGTTCGAAAAGGGAAAAAACTAGAGGAACGATTCATTGGTAATGCATATATATTTACAGAAAATGAACGTAAACGTATTCTTAACATAAAGACAGATGCACCATCTCCAGCTTCTGTTGTGAAACCATATTTCGATCGAGTACAGGATAAGGATGATGCGACAAAGATGCAGTTTGTCGATATAAACACTTGGTTAGCTGGTGATATTTTGCTCAAAGCGGATAAGATGAGTATGGCACACTCGATTGAATTGCGCGTTCCTTTTCTTGATAGGAATGTGATGGATATCGCAAGTCACATTCCACGTCGTTACCGAATCAATGGTAAGGATACAAAGTGTGCCATGCGGCATGCTGCGAGTAGACGTATGCATTCGAATTGGTCATCAAAGAAAAAACTTGGTTTTCCTGTTCCAACGAGAGTATGGCTGAAAGAGGAAAAATACATCAATATGATCCGAGAATCCTTTACAAGTAAAGTCTCAACAAAATACTTTAATACAAACCGATTATTGAAATTGCTCGATGATCATATAGCAGATAAAGCTGATAACAGTAGGAAAATCTGGACGGTATATTCATTCCTGATATGGCATGAAGTATTCTTTGCAGATCAAACTGCGGCATAGCTTGTCGTGTAAAATTAGGAGGACGGAGTTACATGAAACAAATCATATTGGCAAATGATGAAGTCTGGCATGGCAATATGATTCTTGCAAATGCTGAATCGTCAATTATAAATGAGCCTGATGCAAATTCACTCATCCCCCCATTTTTATCTTATCCCGAGATTTTGCTTGAACGATGTGCTGCGACGATGTTGATGAAACTACAGAGTGAGATTTATGGTCTGGGAACGATTATACCAATAAGAGGATATTGTCCAAAAGACAAGCTGGCATCTATTGCGTGCCCTGATCAAGTCGAACATCAAACAGGTCTTGCAATTGACTTTATAAGACCAGCCTTTTCAAGCAATGATATCTGTGATGAATTTATAAGAAAAGCATCAAAATTTGGATTTATTCAGCGTTATCCGAAGAATAAAGCGGATATTACTGGTGCTGCCAGTGAACCTTGGCATTTTCGATATGTTGGGTATCCACACTCAATGATTATTGAAAATGAAGAGTTGTCACTTGAGGAGTACCATGCATATATAAAACAATATACCATAAATGGTACACATTATTCTCTATGCAATGATGGTCAGTCTATTGAGATTTTCTATGTTCCAGCCACTTCAGACAATCAGCGAATCACCATCGATATTCCTGCTGAGACCATTATTCAGGTTTCGGGTAACAATTTAGATGGTTTTATCATCACCATGTGGAAGACACGCAATAGTGGAGAATTTAAATGAGAAAAACAAGACATAAAGTGGCAATGATTGTACTATTATTGATGCTTGTTCTATACATCATTGCGCTTCTGAAGATAACAATATTCAGAGGTTCGTATGCTGATGTGCGAACGGTGAATTTGATTCCATTTGCGACAATCTTGGCATATATTAAATCCATATCAGAGGGTCAGATTATATTAGGATTGATTAATTTATTGGGGAATTTTGTATTATTTATTCCGCTTGGTTGTATCACTGCATTATTATTCCCTAAAATGCGAATGCAGGCAAGGATATTGATATTGTCTTTGGTTTTTAGTCTAGTGATAGAAATCACACAATACCTATTTGCCTGCGGGCGAACGGATATCGATGATCTCATATTGAATACGCTTGGAGGGCTCGTTGGATATTGGATTTATACTTTGATTTTAAAGCGCATTGAGTCAAAAAAGTATTCCATAAAAAAATATCTTGTTGCAATCCCAGTCTTGGCAATCATGTTGATTTGTATGGAATTATACAGCCATAATCATTATCAATTTCAGTTGATACCACAGGATATTCACGTTCCATTGGCGCAACATGTGCAGGTAGAAGAGAACAAAATCACATTTTCAAATGTGGATATAAACAGTACGCATGCGTTCCTTGTTCAACTTGATAAACATAATAAAAAGGGGAATAAAGTTCTCTTTGACCGCGAGGGCGATGAACGAATTTATCCAGCATCGTTGACCAAGATTATGACGGCAATTGTTGCACTCGAAAATTTGGAGGCGATGGATACCAATATTACCTTATCAGAGAATGCCTTCGCTGACCTTTATGAAAGCAATGCATCGCTTGCTGGATTTTTACCAAATGAAGAGGTGTGTGCGGATGATTTGCTTTATGGATTGATGTTGCCATCTGGCGCAGAATGTGCGGCTGGACTTGCGGAATATGTATCAGGATCAGAAAATGAATTTGTGAATTTGATGAATAAAAAGGCGCAGCAACTTGGCATGAATGACACGCATTTTGTAAATGCGACAGGATTACATGATAGCAACCACTATTCTACGGCATCAGATCTCTCGACACTCGTGGCGTATGCAATTCAAAATGATACATTTTATGACATTTTTACATCGAAAGGGCACACTTCAAGACCAACAAACCTGCATGCGGATGGTATTACTTTTTACAGTACAATGTTTTCTAAGATGGAAAGTGATGAATTAGAAGACGGCAAGATTCTTGGCGGGAAAACGGGTTATACAAGTGAAGCGGGACAATGTCTTGCAAGCCTTGCTGAGAAATATGACGAGCAGTTTATTCTCGTTACTTGCGGCGCACAGGGTGATATCAACACGCAGGAACTACATATTGATGACGCACATACCGTTTATGCTGCACTATCAAAGTCATGTACAGATTGATTACAATCTGTACGGATTCATGTATAATGATATGTATTGTCATACGATGTATAGATAAAATTTTAAAATGATATGGAGACATTTGCACATGAACGAAAATATTCTCGTGGTGGACGACGAAAAGGAGATTGCAAATCTGCTTGACATTTGCCTCACAAATGAAGGTTATAACGTCTATAAATTTAATAATGGAACGGATGCTTTGGAGTGTGTGCGCACAACGAAGCTGGATTTGGCAATATTGGATATCATGCTTCCTGATATCGATGGCTTCCATATCTGCCAGAAAATCCGTGAGAACTATTTCTATCCCGTCATTATGCTCACTGCAAAAGTGGAAGATATGGATAAGATTTTAGGGCTTACGATTGGCGCGGATGATTACATCACAAAACCATTTAACCCCCTTGAAGTCGTCGCACGTGTCAAGACGCAGCTTCGGCGTTATGTTCGGTACAATCAGAACGATGGTCTTGTTCATACACCGCCTGGTGATCGGACCAAAGACGTGGATGAATACAATGAAAATGGTCTGATGATTAACAAGAGCACGCACGTATGCAGCCTCTATGATAAGGAACTGAATCTGACGCCAATTGAATTTTCCATCTTGTGGCATCTTTGTGAAAATCGTGGCAATGTTGTATCGTCGGAGGATTTATTTGAGGCGATATGGGGTGAAAAATATCTGGACAACAATAACACCGTCATGGCTCATATTGCGAGGTTACGAGAGAAGATGCATGAGCCGACAAAGAATCCCAAATTTGTGAAAACAGTTTGGGGCGTGGGGTATAAAATTGAATAATTCGATGATAGATAACGTGAAATCAAACAAACCAGATTGGGATATTCATAATCCCGCTGCTATAGGGGCAAAAAACACTCGACACAGACAGCTTCGTAGAAGTCTCAGTATGAGTCTTGTGCTTCGCGTGCTTGCTGAAACGGCGATTTTGATTCTTTCCCTTGGGTTATTGTATCTATTCGCGCGATTTGTTGCAAGTTTCTGGATATGGCATGGTGATGAACTCCTTTATCAAATTTATTTTCATTTCTTTAAGTATAATATCTTTTTTACCCTGCTATTTGGATTTGGTTTGTGTTTTTTCATTGCACTCATACACGCATGGCGCATTACCCTTGGATATATTGAGGTGATGTTGGACGCAACCGTGCAGACAAATGACGACGATGACAATCTGATTGAACTGCCGAATCAACTTAGAGAAGTTGAACTGCAACTCAACAGTATTAAGATGCAAGCACGCGAAAATGAACGAAATGCAAGAGATTCAGAACAACGCAAGAATGATTTAGTTGTCTACCTTGCACACGATTTAAAGACGCCACTTACTTCGGTGATTGGCTATCTCAGCCTCTTAACGGAAGAACAACAAATATCAGAACCCTTGCGCGAAAAATATCTCTCCATCGCGCTGGAGAAGTCTGAACGATTGGAAGATTTGATTAATGAATTCTTTGAGATTACACGATTCAATTTATCTACATTGACATTGGAGCCGAGTCGGGTGAATTTGACACGAATGCTGGAGCAAATGGTATTTGAATTTTCGCCGATGCTTGCGGAGAAGAATCTTACGTGTCATCTTGAAGTTGCATCCGATATTATGATAAAACTAGATGTTGGTAAGATGCAGCGCGTGTTCGATAACCTGCTTCGCAATGCCATTTCGTATAGCTATGCTGGCAGTGAGATTCATATATTTGTTCACGCTGATGAGGCAAATCTATCCATTCGATTTGTGAATCATGGTGATACGATTCCAGAAGAAAAATTAAGCCGTATCTTTGAACAGTTCTATAGGCTTGATTCTTCTAGAGCTTCCAGAAGTGGAAATGCGGGGCTTGGGCTTGCCATTGCGAAGGAGATTGTCGAATTGCATCGAGGTACAATTGAGGCGATCAGCGCAGATGATACCATCATCTTTGAGGTTCATATCCCTACTGTGTTGTAATATCATACTAAGAAGTTCTTAAGGGCATAGCATTATGGATTTTTGTGACGAAAATCATAAATATATAGCGTGAGATGTGGGATTTGTAACAGATTTAACGCCTTGGGGCGGTGGTACAAAAAACTGGACACTCCAAGAACAGATGAGGAGGTCGCAAATGGCATACAGGAAAGAAGAAAGAGATGCAGTAGTAGACTTGTATTTTGAGACAGGA
>JAISJM010000084.1 GCA_031261525.1 Eubacteriales Family XIII. Incertae Sedis bacterium | reverse complement strand
CTCTTTCCAAAACGACGTGGGCGTCCAAGAAAATAAGTCTTCCCCTCGCTCACCAATTTATATAGATAGGCAGTCTTATCAACATATACATATTCATTTGTTCGAAGATCCTCAAAGCTTTGTATCCCAATCGGCATCTTACGCATGATGACATCCCTTCTTAACCAATCATAGAACTACAATACTCTTATTATACGCTAAATAAATCTAAAAAGGATCTTCTTTCTTTTAATGTCACAATCACATCTGGTTTTATATGAGTAAGGGATATATTTCGCCACTTTACAATTTCAGCAAAAAAGCAAGTTTTCTCATCACATTGAGCAAACTTGCTTTTTTGACTGTTTTTCAATTAAAAAAATAACGAACAGATTACTCGGACCTAAAGATATCATCCTCCGAGATAATCGTTCCTGTCTGTACCTCGATGATGTCAATCGGTGTGATCGCAGAAATGGCATGCCATTCCCGTTCGCCAATTAAGATTACATCTCCAGTTTTAACATTTCTAGTAAAGTCACCCTGTCTGAGTATCCCTTCACCAGCTGTAATTGCCCAAATTTCTTTGCGGTGTTCGTGATATTGGTAACTGATACCTTTGCCTGCGTTGATGTGAAGTCTCTTCGTAAGCGTCTTGATCTCGCTATCCATATCAAAGTCAATGACGCGATAATATCCCCAACGTCTCGTCTCTTGCATTGCACGCTCATGGACTTGTGCGAGGGCATCTTTGAGTCCACTCGTCTCGTCTTTCTTTGCAACCAAGATACCATCATAGCTTGAGACCACGATTGCATCCTCAATCCCAAGTACAACAACAGGCGTCTGCGTGTCATTGATGACATGTGTGTTTGCACTGTTTTCAATATAGACATTGCCGCTTGTAGCATCACTCATCTCTGAAGATAAGCTCTCCCACGTACCAAGATCCTTGAACAATCCTGCATATGGAACCACGCGAATATTGTTCGTCTTCTCAACCACTTCATAATCGAAACTCGTCTTTGTAAGGGTGCTGAATTTCTCATACACTTCATCAAAAGTAAATGTCTCTATGCCATAATTATTGATGGCTTTCTTACGAATGACATCTAGTTTTAATGCAAATACACCACAATTCCATAGTGCACCTTTGGAAATCAGCTCTTTTGCAGTAGCCTCGTCTGGTTTTTCTTTAAAGGATGCAACTTTTGATGAACCTGATGCATCGACATTTGCACTCTCTGGCACAATATATCCAAATTTATCGGATGGTGAATCTGGCTTCGCACCGAGCAATACCAGTTCTGCATCCGTCTTATCTAACACTTCAGAAGTAGATGCAATGACATCAAAGTAATCGTCATCTACAAAAGGATCGACTGGCATGATGACAATCTTGGCATCCTTGTCATGATTTGTTATATCAGAAATGTACGCACTTGCAAGCATAATTGCAGGAAATGTATCTCTACGTTCTGGCTCTAGGATGACATGTGCATCATCTCCGAGTTGGAGCTGCAAAAGATCCCGCTGAGATTCACCAGCAATAACCGTCATAGATTCAAATTTTCCAGATTTCTTAATCTGAGAAAAGACTCTCTGTGCCATGGATTCCTTCTTGCCATTTGGGCCATCGAGAACCTTTAAAAACTGCTTGGAACTGACGCCGTTGGACAATGGCCAAAGACGTTTGCCTGACCCTCCTGATAAAAGTACTAAGTGCATGGAAGCCTCCTTCATCTACGATTAGCGACCAGAATACATCTTGTCGTAATATTTTTCATAGTCGCCTGACAAAATATTGTCGAGCCATTCCTGATTCTTATCGTACCACTCGACGGTAAGTCTGATTCCATCATCGAACTTTGTATCTGGAACCCAGCCAAGTTCATTTGTAATCTTTGTTGGGTCGATTGCATAGCGCATGTCATGACCCGCTCTGTCTGTGACATAGGTGATGAGGCTATGTGGCTTGCCTAAGATGTCGAGAACCGTCTTCACAACGTCAAGATTCGTGCGTTCGTTGTGTCCACCGATATTGTAAACTTCACCAACTCTACCATTGTCGATAATCATGCTGATTGCTTTGCAGTGATCTTCAACATAAAGCCAATCTCTGACATTTTCACCTGTACCATATACGGGCAAAGTTTCGTCTTTCTTCGCTCTACCGATGATGAGTGGAATGAGTTTTTCTGGGAAATGGTAAGGGCCATAGTTATTGGAGCACCTTGAAATCGTTGCTGGAAAGCCATATGTTCTCTGGTATGCTCCGACAAGCAAATCTGCAGATGCCTTGGACGCGGAATAGGGTGATGATGTATGAATCGGCGTCTCCTCTGTGAAAAATAAGTCAGGTCGGTCAAGAGGAAGGTCGCCGTATACTTCGTCCGTTCCGACTTGATGATAGCGTTTTACATTGTATTTTCTCGATGCATCCATGAGCACTTGCGTACCGAGGATATTTGTTCTTAGGAATAGTCCAGGGTCTTCGATGGATCTATCTACATGGGACTCCGCTGCGAAGTTGATAACAATATCTGGTTTGTGCTTATCAAAGACGGCATCGATTGCTTCTGCATCGGTGATATCCGCTTTTTCAAATGTAAATTTGTCATTTTTGAGAGCATCTTCCAATGTCATCAAATTACCCGCATAGGTAAGGGAATCGACACAGATAATTTCATCATCTGGTCTATGCTTCAGTGCATAATATACAAAATTAGCACCAATGAAGCCCGCGCCGCCCGTAACAATAATCTTACTCATTTATTTTCATTCCTCCCTGTTATAGTATCTCTGGTAAGCTAAGCAAATACTGACCGTACTCTGTCATCTTGAGTTCTTCGCCGAGCTTGATTAATTGAGCGTCATCGATGAACCCCTTGCGCCAAGCGATTTCTTCAATACAAGCAATATAATATCCCTGCCTCTTCTGGACCGTTTCTACAAATGACGCAGCTTGAAGCATGCCATCTGGATTGCCTGTATCTAACCATGCCATACCTCTGCCAAGCAAGCTAACTTTCAGCTTCTTCTTTGCAAGATAAGCATTGTTGATACTTGTGATTTCAATTTCACCTCTTGCAGACGGCTCAACATTCTTGGCAATTTCGACAACTTCATTGTCATAGATATACAGACCTGGCACCGCATAATGACTCTTTGGATGGGCAGGCTTCTCTTCAATACCAACAACGTTGAAATCTTCATCAAACTCAACAACACCGAATTCTTTTGGATTTTTTACCATGTAGCCGAAGACCGTTGCGCCATCGTTATTTTTAATCGCACCGTCAATGATTCTTGAAAATTCCTGACCATAGAAGACATTGTCGCCAAGTACAAGCGTCACATCATCATCGCCAATAAATTCCTCACCGAGAATAAATGCTTCCGCAAGTCCTCTTGGTTGATCTTGCACTTTATATTGGAAGTTACAACCTAGACGGCTTCCATCACCAAGCAATTTTTCATAATCACCAATATCATGTGGTGTTGAAATGATTAGGACATCTCTGATTCCACCTAGTAACAGTACCGACAATGGATGATAGATAAGTGGTTTGTCATAGATTGGTAAAAGCTGTTTGCTTACCGCCTTTGTGATTGGATAGAGCCTTGAGCCAGTTCCACCGGCAAGAATAATCCCTTTCATTTTCAACCCCTTTTTTCATTAATTAGTAGATACCTTAGATATAATAGACATATTCATACATTATAACAAAAAACTTTGTGACATGCATCCCTGTGTACAAAAAGCAACAATCGCCCAGACCAACAATAGACTTGGACGATTCAAACGTACTTAACTGATTCTCTAAGATTTCACAAAAAACGCAACATCACTATCTTCAAGAAATGGTGCATTTTTATCTTTATCCGACAAGATCAGATTATTGATATCGATTCCAAATGATTGATAGGCATCGAAATCAAGCGCGATTTCAGCATCAGCATAATTAATAGATCGATCTGCATCGTAATCGTAAAAATTATCTGCTTTATATAGGAACATGACTTCGTCAGTAAGCGTGAAAAACGCATGTCCAAATCCTCTAGGAATCAAAAACTGTCTGTGATTATCTTCATTGAGTTCCACACTGACCCACTGTTTAAAGGTTGGAGAATCTTTTCTCAAATCGACGGCAAAATCAATGACTGCGCCAACTTCACACCTTACAAGCTTTGCCTGTACGCTATCGCCAGCTTGGCAATGAATGCCACGAAATACACCGCTACCCTTTGAGAAACTGTGATTATCCTGCACAAAATCGTAGAATAATCCCTCTTCTTCCATATCACGCTTGCTATAAGATTCAAAGAAATATCCTCGATTGTCATTGAATACTTTCGGTTCAATGATGACAACCCCATCTAATTTCGTCTTCGTAACTGTAATCTTTCCCATATTTTCCAACCTCCTTCTACTTCACCACTTTTCCACGTCGTCACTTCGTCACTTCACCATAAACTTTACATTCGATTGCCATATGTGCCCTTGCTATTCGGATGTAATTGGTGGATTTCCACTTTTCCCTCCACCATTAGCAAGAGCGGCATCAGAGTAGCAAGGGTGTGGTAATCTTTTGTCAGATAAGCAACGTATTTTATTATTATCGTATCTTGATATGAACATCCCTCAATTGCTGCTCACTAACCACACTCGGTGCATCGAGCATCAAATTCTGTGCATTTGAATTTAGTGGGAATGCAATAATCTCACGAATATTTTCTTCCCCTGCAAGCAACATGACGATTCGGTCCACACCTGGTGCCATACCAGCATGCGGTGGTGCACCATATTGGAATGCTGTATACAATGCGCCAAATTTTTCTTCTACATCTGCAGCTGTATATCCCGCAATCTCAAATGCTTTCACCATGATATCTGGTCTGTGATTTCTCACAGCACCGGAACTTAGCTCAACACCATTGACAACGATATCGTACTGATATGCGTTAATTTCAAGCGGATCTTTGTTCTGTAGCGCATCCATCTCGCCTTGTGGCATGGAGAATGGATTGTGTGTAAAATCAATTTTACCTGTATCTTCATTGATCTCATACATTGGGAAATCAACGATATAACAGAATTCGTACTTTGACGTATCGATGAGATCCATGCGTTTCGCAACTTCCGTTCGAATCTCGCCTGCGTATTTGCTTACAACTTTCACGTCATCTGAGATGAAGTAAAGCACATCGCCTGCTTGTAACCCTGCAAGTTCCTTAACTTCTGCCCGTTGCGCATCGCTTAGGAATTTATCGATTGGTCCCTTGAGACTCAAATCGTCCTCTACACTCACATAGCCAAGACCTTTCATGCCAATGGAAATGGCAAACTTCTCCATCTCCTTAAAAAATTTCTTGGACTTACTGCTCATGCCTGGCACGCTCAGACCACGAACAATCTTGCCGCGGAATGGCGCAAAATCAACATTTGCAAAGAAATCACTCAAATCTATAATCTCAAGTGGATTTCTCAAGTCAGGCTTATCCGAACCATATTTGAGCATCGATTCTTTAAAGGAAATCCTTCTAAATGGTGGTTTACTCACTTCTTTATCGGTAAATGTCACAAATGTATTATAAAGCACACGGTCTGCCACAGCGAATACATCTTCTTGTGTCGCCCATGCCATCTCAAAATCGAGTTGATAAAATTCGCCTGGCGATCGGTCGAGCCTTGCATCTTCATCTCTAAAACAAGGTGCTATCTGGAAATACTTATCAAAACCGCTGACCATGAGCAATTGCTTAAATTGCTGTGGCGCCTGTGGCAATGCGTAGAATTTGCCATGATGCTTTCTCGATGGCACAAGATAATCGCGCGCACCTTCTGGTGAACTATTGGCGAGTATTGGTGTCTGGATTTCGAGGAATCCCAAATCTTCCATCTCGCTTCGAAGTTTCTTGATGACAGAAGTTCGAAGCAATAAATTCTCTTTCAGCTTGTCATTTCTTAGATCAAGATAACGATAGCGAAGTCGAAGCTCTTCATTGGTATCTCTGGAAGATTCTATCTCAAATGGCAGTGCATTCTTACTCTTGCCTTGAACTTCAATTGTCTCAGCGACAAGTTCAACTTGACCCGTTGCAATCTTATTGTTGATGGTCTCTTCGTCTCGCTTGACAACTTTACCATAGACACTGATTGCGCTTTCTTTGACGAGATCTTTGACTTGTTCGTCGGTGACAACAACCTGCGTTGTGCCATATTGGTCATATAAATCTACAAATACAATACCACCGTGATTTCGAATCGTACGGATAAAGCCCGCCAGTCGGACAGAAGTGTCGATATGCGCATCACCAATCGTGTTACAATTCATATCGCGGTACCGACCAGAAAGCTCAATTTCAGTGAATAAGCCTCCCCCAGTTGCGCGAGTGTCTTGAATCACGTTCGGCACTTTGCCATCCAGTTGATCTGCAATATTTGTAAGACCAACCGCTGCAAGACCGTCAACAGATAAATCAGAAGCATTTGTAATGGAATCTGGCTGCGTCATCTGTTGTTGTGTTGCTTGATCAGCTTGCGCGGACGGCTCCATTTGTGCATGTTCCGCCGTTTTCTCCGCTCCCGCTGCTTCTGTCACGCCCGAATCTGCTGTAGTAGATGGGGTTCCCATCTCCGCAGGAACGACAGGTATTGCATTTGCCTTTAGCTCACTCAAAATCTCGCCCAGAATTTCATTGACTGTCTTCGGCAACCCTTTGCCTTTGAGCGCCTTCATGCTCTGACCGACAAGATAAGAAATCGCCTTATCTTTACCGCCGAGATAATCAGCAACCGACTCCGGATTGGAGTCAACGACATCCTGCACAACCGTGCGGATATAATCTCTGTCCTCTTCCACAATTAGATTATGATCCTTGATATAAACCTTTGGATCGATATTTTCCAGATAGATTTTTTCGACAATCTCTTTGCCGACATTTCTAGATAATTTCTTTTCAAGCACAAGCATGAGGACGTAAGCAATTGCTTTGATGAAAAGTACATCGAATTTGCGCGATTCATTACCAGCTTTTTCAAGCCTCAATATCTCGCCTGTAACAATCGAAGCACTTTCTTTTGCGAGCGTGCGAATGTCAGCGTGTACCTTCGTCGCAACTGAAATTTCTTCCATCTCGGAGATGATATCTTCAAATAAATCTGCATAGACTTTATCCACCGTAAGCACAGCCGCTGTCTTCGCAGGAAGTCCAAGTTCGCGGGTATAGCGCTCGCGTTTTTCAGCTGCAAGCTCTGGGAAAAGCTCTCTCATGCGATCAATCCAATGCTCGTCGATTTTATTTGGAAGTAAATCAGGCTCCGGAAAATATCTATAATCCTGCGCATCTTCCTTACTTCTCATCGAGTAAGTCTCGGCTTTCTCGTCGTTCCAGCCTCTCGTCTCTTGAATGATTGTGCCACCATCCGAAAGCACGAGCATCTGGCGTCTTTCCTCATAATCTATCGCACGACCAATCGCCTTTACGGAGTTCATATTTTTCGTCTCCGTACGCGTGCCAAGTTTGTCAGAATCAGTCGCTTTGATGGACAGATTCACGTCTGCACGCATCGAACCTTCTTCCATCTTGCAGTCAGATACATCCAGATATACCAAAGTCTCCCTTAGTGTCTCAATATATTGGACCACTTCTTCGTAGGAAGATAAATCTGGCTCCGTTACAATCTCGATAAGCGGCACGCCGCAACGATTATAATCCACCAAACTAGATCCACTCTCGTGCACCAATTTTCCAGCATCCTCTTCCATATGAATATCATGGATACGTATCTTTTTCTTGTAACTTCCAAGATCTATTTCAAGCCAACCATTGCGACCGATTGGCTCATACAATTGCGAAGTTTGATAATCTTTTGGAAGATCTGGATAGAAATAATTCTTGCGATCGAAGACATTTACTGGTGCAATATCGCAATTCAGCGCGATGCAAGCCTTTAACGCCTTATTGACCACTTCTTTATTGAGCACAGGAAGTGTCCCCGGAAGTCCAAGGCAGACCGGGCAAGTATGTGAATTAGGCTCCCCGCCAAACGCCGTGGAGCAACCGCAAAATATCTTTGTCTTTGTAGACAGTTCAACGTGGACTTCGAGTCCCATGACTGTTTCGTACGCCATTTGCAAATCCTTCCGTTCTAAAATGCACGCTTCTTATGGTAGTCTGTTACTTTTTGGAACTCAGCGGCAACACCGAGTAATTTTTCTTCCGATAATGTCTTTCCAATCAACTGCATACCGATTGGCAGATTGTTGTTCGAGAATCCAGCAGGTAAGCTCACCGCTGGCAATCCTGTGAGATTCACACTTGTCGTGTAAATATCGCCAAGATACATGGCAATCGGATCCTTAATCTGACCACCTATTTCATACGCCTCGGTTGGACACACAGGCGATAGAATCACATCTACTTTCGAAAGTGCCTCGTCAAATGCTTGTTTAATCAGCGCTCTGACTTTCAATGCCTTTTTATAATAAGCATCGAAATATCCCGATGACAATACGAACGATCCGAGCATGATACGCCGTTTGACCTCTGTGCCAAATCCCTCGCTGCGCGTGTTGTAATAGACGTCGAGCAGGTCATCACCATCTGCGCGATAGCCGTATTTGACGCCATCGTATCTCGACAGATTCGAACTCGCCTCCGCGGCAGATACAATCAGATATGTTGGAACCGCGTAATCAATCAACGGAAGCTCGAAATCGATAATCTCCGCACCGAGTTCTTTGTATTTGTTGCGAGCCTGAATAATTGTCTCTCTCACATCATGAGCCAATCCGTCCATCTCAAGATAATTCGTCGGCAGTCCTATTTTCAGCCCTTTCAGCGGCTTATCTGCGACATTTTCAAAATGATGAATGACAGAACATAACTCAAATGACTCGTCCATAATATTCGTCGAATCGCGTTTATCTGGTCCAGAAATAATGGAAAGCACAGCCGCCGCGTCACGTACGTCATGGCAGAGTGGACCAATCTGATCGAGCGAACTGCCATATGCCATCAGTCCATATCTGGATACGCTACCATAAGTCGGCTTCACGCCTGTCAAATTATTAAAACTACAAGGCTGACGAATCGATCCGCCCGTATCACTTCCAAGCGCAAATGCCGCAAATCCCGCCGCCACAGAAGCAGCCGATCCACCCGACGAGCCACCTGGTACACGGGACAAATCCCATGGATTCCGCGTGATGCCATAATGCGATGTCTCCGTAGAGCCGCCCATCGCAAACTCGTCCATATTGACTTTACCAATCATCACAGTACCAGCAGCATTGAGTCTTCGCACAACTTCCGCATCATAAGGCGATACATATCCCTCAAGAATCTTGGATGACGCTGTCGTTGTACCGTTTGTCGTACAGATACAATCCTTAATCGCGACAGGCACACCTGAAAAAGGCGAGAGATTTTCCCCCGTCTCTATTTGCTTCTGTATCTCCTCCGCACGGTGCATCGCATATTCTTCTGTAAGATCTGTAAATGCATTAATCTTATCATCTGCGCCCACAGCCTTTGAGAAATCGGCTTTCGCCGCATCCAAAAACACACGTGTCACCTCAGGTGAACTAATCTGCTTATCTCTTATCAGTCTGCCAATTTCAAAGGCAGATTTCGTCCGTAATTCGTTAGCCAATGTCACTCCTTACCTAATTATTATATATGAGCTTTCGGAAAAATATCCATCAGATGAATTTCTAAATCCGCAAGCACATCCACTTTAATGATACCCTCTGAATTATACACCATCTTTTTGTAAGAACCATCATGTAAGATATGCACTTCGACAATAAGATCGACAGGATCCACAATCCAATATTCTTTTACACCAGCCTTCAGATAAGCGTTGTATTTTACAAACCGATCATAACGACGATGTAGATTTGGATAAAATCTCAATAATCAAATCAGGTGCACCAACACATCCTCGATTATCAATTTTATCTGGATCACAGATTACGGATAAATCTGGCTTTTTTCCATGTTCATACCAATCTATCTTGTCCACGACTTTATTTAATCTACAGCCTTCTTAACCTTAAAATAATCACCTTTACGCTCAGGCGCAATCGTCATCAAATTCTCACGGTCATCGCCATTTGTGATCATATCTTCGCGAAAGTAATTAAACTCTTCAAAAGGATGCGTCATCTCGCGCACGCCATCCGTATCGAGCTCATTTAATTTCTCCATATACTGAAGAATGTCGCCAAGATCTTTCTTGCGGCCTTCGCGTTCTTCGCCCGTTAATTTTAACCTGGATAGTACACAGAGATAATCAATCAATTCATCTGTAATTTGCATATACATTTCCTATTCTAAATACCGATTCCCAATCCATATTTCTCTTTGACGCGTTTGATTGTAACTTCCGCAATTGCATTGGCTTTCTCAGCGCCAACTTTCAGCACGTCAATCAATTCCTGACTTTGCCGTATCTCAGCGTAACGCGATTGAATCGGCGCAAGTCCCTCTTTTACAACTTCTACCAAATCCTTCTTCAGCGTACCATAACCCTCACCAGCATAGCGAGCTTCCAAAGATTCAATTGACTCTCCGCTCATTGCAGCATAGATCGACAATAGATTGCTGATACCAGGCTTATTCACAGGATCATATTTGATAATGCCATCTGAATCCGTCGTCGCACGCATAATCGCTTTCTTAATCTTTGCGGCATCGTCGAGCAATGATATTCTGCTCATCTCGCTCTCCGCGGATTTTGACATTTTCGAGGTTGGGTCGTCGAGACTCATGACACGTGCGCCAGCCTTGATAAACCGCCCATCTGGCACAACAAACGTATCATCTCCAAAGCGATTATTGACTCTGATTGCAAGATCACGCGTAATCTCAATGTGCTGTTTTTGGTCATTACCAACGGGAACAACTTCTGCGTCATAAAGCAAGATATCCGCAGCCATCAGTAGCGGATATGAAAATATTCCAGTCGGCGCACTTTCCTGACCCTTGCTTTTATCCTTAAACTGCGTCATGCGGCTCAGCTCGCCCATGTAGGAGCTGCAAGTCAAAATCCACGCAAGTTCGCTGTGCCCAGGCACATCCGATTGTACAAAAATCGTTGATTTCTTCGGATCAATGCCGATTGCCATATAAAGCGCCGCGACATCTAGCACATGCTCATGTAATTGTATGGGATCTTTCGGAATTGTGATTGCATGAAGATCCACGATGCAATAAATGCACTCATTGTCATCTTGCAGTTCCACAAATTGCTTGAGCGCGCCTAAATAATTACCTAAATGAATGTTGCCTGTTGGTTGTACTCCTGAAAAAACTCGCATTTCTTATTCCTAACTATTCACTAAAACTATACTTTATGATATTCCTGAATGAATTTCTCGCGCATTCGCTTTTCAATTCTTGAGATTGTCATCTGGCTCATGCCAAGTGCCTCTCCAACTTCCGCCTGCGTCTGGTTTTCAAGGAATCTCATCTTAAAGATTGCCTTCTCATTGCTATCTAAGTCTTTCATAACAGAGCGGATTAGATCGGCATTTTCAAATGTCTCGAAACCAGCTTCTTCAATCCCTGAGAATTTCTCAAAAGCTGCGCCACCTTCCTCTTCATCCGAATCCGAATCAAAAGAACCTTGGAGCGAAAATGTCGTAAAATTCTGCCCGCCCTCGAGACCAAGCAATACATCTTCATCCGAAATCTCTAATCTATTGGCGATTTCTTGTACTGTTGGTGGCCGATGTAACTCATTTGTCAACGTTTCTTTCATATTGTAGACCTGCGCACTGATTTCCTTCACGCGTCGCGGAACTTTCACAGCCCATGTCTTATCTCTAAAATATCGCTTGATATCACCGATAATCGTAGGCGTCGCAAAACTAGCAAATTCAAAACCTTTGCTAGCATCAAAACGCTCAACGGCATGTACAAGTCCTAACGATGCAACCTGAAATAAATCATCATAATCTACACCTTTCCCAACATATTTTTTTGCTAATATTTCAGCAAGGTATATAAAATCTTCGACGATTCTATTTCTCAATTCAACGTCTTTTGTCTCTTGATATTTTAGAAATAATTCTTGATCTTTCATGAATTCCTCACTGGAAGGTACTTACTCATACGAATGATGGTACCCTCGCCTGGTTCAGAATGAACAGATACCTCGTCCATCAACGCTCTCATGATAAAGATGCCAAGTCCACCTTGCTTTGGATCATCTAAAACTGGTTCACAATAGGTTTCCAAATCGAATCCGCCAGCATTGTCGAGGACAGAAATAATGAGTTTATCATCAAGAACTTCAACTTCAACACTGTAAAATTCATCCTGATCTGTGCCATGAAGAATGACGTTGCTGCAAGCTTCACTCACTGCAACCTTTATATCATCAAGCGCTTCAACATCAAAACCGACTCTTGCTGCCACAGAAGAAATTGTAAGCCTCACGGTGCTTACATATTCGGATTTTATGGGGATTTTAATTTTTAGTTTGTCTGCCATTATTTTCTCCATATCTGAAGTTATATCAGTAAAACCTTATCTAATCCTGTAATTGTAAGCAATTTTTTAATATTGTCAGGTGCATTTTGAAGGCTGAGTTTAAAATTAGCCTTCTTCATACTGCCATAGATGCCTATGAGATTACCAAGTCCCATTGAGTCAATATATTTTAGTTCGGAAATGTCGATAATGATATCCCCAGGAGATTCTTCAAACGCAGACTCAATACCAAGCCGAAGTGCAGACGCATTGGAGACGTCGACTTCGCCAGAGAGATCCATCAACCAAGTCTTTAATTGGCTATCAAATTTTTTTTCCAGTTTCATGCTCATACGGGCCCCCTTTTTAAATTTAAGAACTCTCTACATTTCCATCGTGTCATTCAATACGCGTCATTCTAACAGTTGTGCATATTATAGTTGGAACCTCATGCATTTCATAATCCATAAGATTTCATAACAATGACAAATTACTCTTTGTTTTCTGTATCGGTTGCTGCGTCTGTTGCTACACTCACAGTTACATCCGCTGCTACATCTGTTGCCGTTTCGCCATTCGTAGCATCTTCGGTGTCTTCATCTTCTCCAATTGCCTCAACTTTCGAAAGTGCAATAATCTCAGCTTCCTCCTCAACTCTCATAATCTTCACGCCCATCGTTGATCTACTTTGTGGCTTGATGTCGTGTGGGTCGATCCTGATTACGATGCCATCCGAATTGATGAGTATGATTTCATCATCATCTGTAATCGTTGTCGCACCAATCAACTCCCCTGTTTTGTCAAACTTTGACTTATCGTAAGTCAGCATACCTTTACCGCCACGCTTATGAACGGCATATTCTGTCACAGGAGTACGTTTACCATATCCATTTTTGGTAACAACGAGAAGCTGTTCGTCCATTTCCGCGAGCTCCATCGATACAACTTCGTCTGTATCTTCAAGATTAATCGCTCTGACACCCATCGCATTACGGCCCATCGGTCTTACATCTGTTTCATGGAAGCAAATGGATTTGCCTTCTCTTGTCACGACAATGACGACATTTGTACCACTGCTCTGTTTGATTCCAATGAGTTCGTCTCCATCGGTCAATTTGATTGCAATGAGACCATTCTTGCGAATATTCTCAAACTGTGTGAGCGACGTCTTCTTAATGGTTCCTTTTCTCGTAACGGAGATGAGATATTCCTCTTCTCTGAACTCAGCAATTGGAAGCACCGCGGTGATTCTTTCTTTCTGAGCCAAATTTAAGAAGTTAATCGCTGGCGTGCCTTTTGCCGTTCGCGTCGCTTCTGGTATCTCGTATGCCTTTATTTTATGTACTTTCCCCTGATTTGTAAAGAACATCAGCGAATTATGTGAAGATGTGATAATAATATTTTTTACAAAGTCATTATCTCTCGTTGTCACACCAGTAATTCCGCGGCCACCACGCTTCTGTGTCCTGTACGTATCTGCAGGCACGCGCTTCACATAACCGAGGTTTGTGATTGTGATTGCAACTTGCTCTTCATTAATCAAGTCTTCTTCCTCGATTTCTTCAATGGTTGCAGAAATCTCGGTACGTCTCTTGTCTGCATATTTGTCTTTTACTTCAATCAATTCTGTTCGAATGACATTTAATAGCAAATTTTCATTATTAAGAATACTAAGATAATACTCAATTTTCTTCATTAATTCAGCAAATTCAGCTTCCAGTCTTTCTCTTTCTAAGCCTTGAAGTCTTGCAAGTCTCATATCAAGAATTGCCTGTGACTGTATCTCTGAAAGTGAAAAACGATCCATCAAACGCTGTTTTGCATCATTGTAGCTTTCGCGAATGATTTTGATGACTTCATCAATATTATCGAGTGCAATAATCAAGCCTTCTAAGATATGTGCTCTCGCCTGAGCTTTATCGAGCTCAAACTGCGTACGTCTTGTTACCACTTCCTTTTGGTGCTCGAGGTAATGGAAAAGCATCTGTTGGAGCGTCAATACTTTCGGCTCACCATTGACGAGCGCGATATTGATCATTGAATAATTATCTTGAAGCTGCGTCTGTTTATACAATCTATTGATAACAATCTGAGGATTTACATCTCGCTTAAGCTCGAGTACAATTCGGATTCCATGTCTGTCAGACTCATCTCTAAGTGCGGAAATGCCCTCAATGCGCTTATCTTTGATTAATTCGCCAATTTTCTCTAAGAGTCTGCCTTTATTTACCTGATAAGGTATCTCAGTAAATATAATCCTAATTTTGCCTTTTTTAGTCTCTTCGATAATCGATTTTGATCTTACTGTAACCGTACCCCTACCTGTAAGATAAGCATCTCTTGCGCCACGTTTGCCAAGCATAATCGCGCCTGTCGGAAAATCTGGACCTTTGACAATTTTGCAGAGTTCTTCACCTGTAATCTCAGGATTGTCAATCATTGCTGTCGTCGCATCGATGACTTCACCCATATTATGAGGTGGAATACTCGTTGCCATACCAACGGCAATACCATTAGAACCATTTACGAGAAGATTTGGAAATCTACTTGGAAGTACAATCGGCTCGCTCTCATCACCATCAAAGTTTGGTGCAAAATCAACGGTATTTTTCTCAATATCTTTCAACATCAAAAGCGCATACGATGTCATACGTGCTTCTGTGTAACGCATGGCAGCCGCGCCATCACCATCGATATTACCAAAATTACCATGACCATCGACAAGCATATATCTCGTCGAGAAATCCTGCGCCAACCTTACAAGTGCATCATATACAGAAGAATCACCATGAGGGTGATATTTACCCATGACATCACCGACAATACGTGCGCATTTTTTGAACGCTTTATCTGGTGTCAGATTTAATTCTGACATACCGTATAAAATTCTTCTATGTACTGGTTTTAGGCCATCTCTTACATCTGGAAGTGCACGACCTACGATGACGGACATCGCATAATCGATGTATGATGTCTTCATCTCGTCATGAATCTCTGTCTGTATTAATCTATAATCGTTACCTTGATCCATATTCTCTCCGTTTACTTGTTCTATCTATAATTGAATTGCTGCCGCTCTATACGTCCAAATTCTTTACATATCTTGCATTTTCTTCTATAAACTGTCTTCTCGGTGCGACTGCATCGCCCATAAGCATTGTAAATATCTCATCTGCAGCTGATAAATCATCAACAGTTACCTGAATCAACGTACGATTTTCGTAATTCATTGTCGTATCCCAAAGCTGCTCTGCATCCATCTCTCCGAGTCCTTTATAACGCTGAATTTCAACCTTTCCTGGACCGAGCTCCGCAAGAAGTTTCTCTTGCTGCCTGTCATTGTATGTATAATGCACTTCCTTGCCTTTTTTCACTTGGAAAAGAGGTGGCTGCGCAATATACACAAAACCTTCTTGTACAAGCGGTCTCATGTGGCGGAAGAAAAATGTCAATAACAATGTTCTGATATGTGCACCATCGACATCAGCATCCGTCATGATGACAATCTTATGATATCTAAGTTTATCGATATCAAATTCAGTATCAATGCCGCAGCCAAATGCCGTAATCATATTGGTAATCATCTCAGAATTGAGCATTTTATCCAGTCTTGCTTTCTCAACATTGAGAATTTTACCTCTCAGTGGCAAGATTGCCTGACGCCTTCTATCACGTCCGAGCTTTGCACTGCCACCCGCAGAGTCACCCTCGACGATGAAAATCTCAGAAATCGTTGGATCCTTTTCAGAGCAATCCGCCAATTTTCCAGGCAGTCCACCAGCTGTCAGCAAATCTTTTCTTACAGCTTTTCGTGCCTTTTGAGCAGCAATTCTAGCCCTAGCCGCTGTCGTCGCTTTATTCAAGATTTGTTTTGCCTGATTTGGATTTTCTTCCAAGAATTGCATCAAATTCTCATTTGTTGCAGCTTCGACAAATCCTCTCATCTCTGAATTTCCAAGCTTACCCTTCGTCTGCCCTTCAAATTGTGGATTTGTAAGCTTTACAGAGATAATTGCCGTGATACCTTCACGCACATCATCGCCCTCAAGATTGGCATCTTTCTCCTTGAGAATTCCGTTACGTCTTGCATAATCGTTGAAAATTCTCGTAAGTGATGACTTAAATCCGATAAGATGCGTACCACCATCCACCGTATTGATATTATTTGCATAGGTAAATATATTTTCTGAAAATGACGCAGTATACTGAATCGCAACTTCAACAGAATACATCTCGCCTGTACCGTGATCGGATTCGCGTTCCGCCTCAAAATAGATGACATCATCATGAATTTTTTCTTTATTTTTGTTCTGATGGATGACAAATTCTTTGATTCCGCCCTCGTAATGGAAGACTTCCTCTTTTTTATGATCTTCGCGCTCATCTTTAAGGGTAATTCTGACACCTTTGTTTAAAAATGCCATCTCTCTAAGACGATGTTGAAGCGTGCTGTAATCATACTCAAGCTCTTCAAAAATCTCATAATCCGCTTTAAATATTGTCTTCGTGCCCGTTTCCGTGCTATCTCCAACAATTTCAAGTGGTGTGAGTGTCTTACCTCTTGCATATTTTTGGCGATAGATAAATCCATCACGCTTAACTTCAACCTGCATTGTTTCAGAAAGCGCGTTAACGACAGATGCACCGACACCATGAAGTCCGCCCGATACTTTGTATCCGCCACCGCCGAATTTTCCGCCCGCATGAAGTACCGTATGAATGACTTCAACGGCTGGTATTCCAAGCTTTGGATGCTTGTCGACAGGCATACCACGCCCATCATCTTCAACTTCAATCGAATTATCCTCTTTGATTGTAATTTTGATATTCTTACAGTATCCCGCAAGTGCTTCATCGACGGAATTGTCTACAATTTCGTAAACCAAATGATGAAGACCCCGAGGTCCCGTGCTACCGATGTACATACCTGGACGTACTCTTACAGGCTCAAGTCCTTCGAGAACCTGTATCTGTTCGGCATCATATTTTTGTTCTTCTACGTTTGGTGCTGACATATTTACCTCATAAAATCATGGAATTATAATAACTGGTGTGGAATTATTTTTAGAATACAAATTTTAATATATCTGCATCCATAACCTATATATTTTACACTGATTTGCGTTTTAAAGCAATTGATTGCGCGCTTTGGACATTTATCATTATCATTACAATATAT
>JAISJM010000148.1 GCA_031261525.1 Eubacteriales Family XIII. Incertae Sedis bacterium | reverse complement strand
GTCGTTCTTGCGTCGATTGTACCCAAGTTGAATCGTACCACACTGCCACGTGCGACCGACTTTGCATTTCGTGTCGTTTTCACATCGCTTGCCTTTGCATTTCGTGTCGTTCTTGCGTCGATTGCACCACTTCTATTTTTATTCATACTCGCATCTCTGGCTAAAATCGCTTCATGCCGCGCCCATACAGCGAGTGCCTTATGGAACGCATAAGCAAATTCGTTTCCCTCATGTGCCGCTCGTTCGAGCTTCATTGCGCACTCACCCTCGTAGGAATTATAATGGCAAATGCCGAGCAATGACGAGACTGCATCAAACAATCTGCCAATACTGGATGTCTTTACCGTATTGATATGCATCTTTAACGCCGCATCAATCATAGACTTTTCTTGTGAGCGAATCAAATCGAGCCTTCCATTTGCCTTTGCATCATCGACAATATCCGATAATACGTCCATAAGATTCTTCCATGTTGGTTGCGATGTTTTCCCAATATTCGGTTCGCCATTCTGTGCATTTGCCGTCATTTTTTCAATCTGAACACAAAGCTCATATGCCGTCTTCTTCGCATCTTTCATCGATTCATCGCCGCCAATCATTTCAAAATAAGGCAGATGACTGACGCGATCATAATTCGAATCACAACAATACAGCGTTTCGCCGCCCCAAATCGCACCATCTTCGCCATAGCCAGTGCCATCCCAAGCGAGCCCAATCACCGCATCCAGATTGTGCTCTGCCATGACGGATGCAATATGCGCGTGATGGTGCTGAATGTGACGTTGCAGGATTGTTTGATTCGCAGTATCCAATTCTTCAAAACAAAATGGTTCGCTTCTTTGTTGCGAATTACTATTTAGTCGTGGATTACTGTTTTGTCGCGAATTACTGTTTTGTCGTGAATTACTATTTAAATCATACGATTTATTATATTCCACCATCAGTTCGTCAGCCAGCTTCGTTGTATAATAATCGGGGTGCTTGTCCGACACAATGACGATGGATTGTAAATTCCTGTTAGATCGCGTTTCACTCGTAGCGATTGATTCGTCACTTAACAGCGACTCTGATGAGATTGGTGAGATTGATGAGATTGGTGAATCATGCTCCGTAAAATGCAGGGAATGAATTCCCAAAATATCCAACATACGCCGTAGTGTCTTTTCATATATCTCCGTCGACTCAACCGTATCCAAATCTGAGAGATATTGACTCACATAGCAGTAAGGTCCAACGGTAATGGAAAAGGTCGACTTCAACTGTCCACCGAGTGCAATGATGATTGGCGATTGACTGGACTTTTCTGTTTTGACGTCATTATGATTACCAATATAAATTGGCACAGGCGCAAAACCTTTTGACCGTCTGATGAATTGAGAAATGTATCGATCCTTATAATTCCCATTTTGCAAATTTTCCGCGAGGGTATCTTGCTGCGAATTGCTTGTATTACAGATATCAATATTTTGAGAATTCGCTGCCACTAAATGATTGATATTGGAAACATTTCTTTCGTTTGACTCTACAAACTCTACGCAATCATCAAGTCGTACCACCTGCATGACGGAATCATCCAGTGGCGTCACAATCGCTCGATTATAGTAAAGCATGCCTACTGGATATGCGCTGATGTGCATCAAGTCAGAATCATTCGAAACGTTTGCATTCGAATTAATTGCATTCACATCATCAATAGCACCCTCATTATGACAGTCCTTTTCGGTTAACGTTGTTGCAGTACTGACCATTCGGTTCAAGTCAGAATCGTTCGAAGCGTTTGCCATCAAATGGATTGCATTCACATCATCAATAGCACCCTCATTATGACAGTCATTTTCGGTTAACGCTGTTGCAGTACCGACCATTCGGTTCAAGTCAGAATCATCCATTTGTGCTGCATCTATATCTCCTGCAGACGGAGACGATTGATACATCTCATCCATAAACATGCGCATCTGCGCATCGTCTGTCACAATCGGCATCCCTGAGATGTTTGCGCTCGTCATGATGAGCGGTCCCAGTGCTCGCACGAGCTCATAGTAAAGTCCCATCGATGGCAAAAACATCCCCAAATATCGGCTATCACCAGAAGAATCCAAATCAGCTGTTCCCAGTTTGTCCATATCGTACAGTTTTTCCAATAATACAATTGGGCGTTTAGGAGAGGTAAGAAGCGCTTCTTCCTGCGTATTGACGTTGCAATACTTCCGAATCGTATCCATAGAATCACACATAATGGCAAATGCCTTCGTATCGCGATTCTTGATACTGCGCAGTTTAGAGACACTTTCATCCGTCGGTAGGCATGCAAAATGATAACCACCAACACCTTTGATAGCAATTACATCACCTTCAGAGAGATGTCTAATCGCCTGCAACACTGCTGTTGATGTGAGTGTCGTCGTGCGTGTCGCCACGTGAGCGGGTATTTCAGATTTAGGTATTTCCTCTATATTGGTATTTTTTGTAGGTGTCATATTGCAGGCATTTGCAGAAGAAGAAATGGAATCATCAAGTTCTTTGCATCGGTTGCTGCCCGCCTCGTACCACATCGACTGCGGCCCGCAATCATAGCAAGAAATCGTCTGCGCGTGATATCGAATGTCTCGGTCATCTGTATATTCAACCGCGCACGCATCACACATCTCATAGATATCCATCGCAGTATTGTCACGGTCATACGGTAATTGATTGATGATACTATATCTCGGTCCACATTGCGCGCAACTGATAAATGGATGTTGATATCGCCGATTGTCTGGATTATCATATTCTTCGAGACAGTCGTCGCATATCGCAATATCTGGTGGAATAAAGACTGGAATCCCCGTGATATCTTTCGTCTCGCTCGGTAAAATCACGAATTCGTCTGGAATATCATCGCAAATACAAGCATCTTTGATATTCTCTGCGTTATGCAATTCACCTATTGTCTGTGCAATTTCCATTCTTGCACCAGTACACGATTGAACCTCAATATGCACAATATCCGATTGCTTTGGCGCGTGAGCTTTCAGTTTCACAACAAATTCATCCATTTGCATATCATTGGCATAGACTTCGATTTCAACAATTCCGCTGACATTTTTCACCCAGCCAGTTAGACCAAGTTGCCTTGCCAGCACTGCAACAAAGGGGCGGAATCCCACCCCTTGCACAATGCCATATACAGTTATCTGTCGCATGATTTTATTCATTTCAATTTTTTGAATTATTTGCTTCGCTCTTCGTTGTTACCCCTTTTGTGCTGTAGATGGATACCAATATGCCCGATTCCGAAAATAACAGCCGCAATGATTAACCAAACGACTTTACCATACACGCCGAGCAAGAGAAATGCAAAAACTGGTAATGTTGCACCTGCTACAGGTATGCCACAAAAGCTACTGTAGAAATCGGTCCATGTCTTTTCGCTTTTGAAATACCGAATCCACCAGAATTCATATAAAAGCATTGATACAGCTGCAGCAAAAAACCATAGCGTCCATGCTGTAACTCGCTGAGGATTGAAATCAGAAAAGATTAACACACTAACTGTGACAAGAGCCTGCCCCACACGCTCAAAGATTGACAAGATTCTATTTTCGTCACTCGAATCATATGTTTGTGGTTGATTCCTTACCCATATCAGGTTTGGAATAATCAGCATCAGTAAAAATACCAATCCGATATATGAAAATCCTAAATGGCCCATTTGCTTACCTCGATAAATTCTAACTAATTGAATCAATAGAATGTTCTATTTTTCATGTGTATGTGCAACCTTGATCTGGACATCATGCCCGTGCTCATGTGTATGTTCATGCCCGTACTCATGTGCATGATTACCACTGTGGTTATGGTCGTGTGCATGCGTATGAGACTTCCCCGCCTCGATATATCTTGAAGCTTGTTCTTCAAGCCAAGCGGTCATCTCTTCAAAGCCTTCGCCCGTCTTCGCACTAACTTTAAATACAGGCACGTTGCGATTGAGCGCCCGTACGCCCTTCATAAAAAAGTCCTCATCAAAGTCGACATAATCCATCAAATCAACCTTATTAATTAAGATGATATCAGCCTTTTCAAATGCCAATGGATATTTGTATGGCTTATCGCTGCCTTCCGTCACAGAACAAATCAGAAGCTTGATATGTTCTCCGATTGAAAATTCTGCAGGGCAGACAAGATTGCCAATATTTTCAATAAAGAGAATGCCATCGCCATCAAAATCGATGTTGTTACTTGCGTTGTGAATGAGTGGTGCATCCAAGTGACATGCCCCAAATGTATTAATTTGATAGGATTTTACGCCCATTTCACGTAATTTAACGGTATCAATATCCGATTCAATATCGCCCTCGATTACATATGGTTTGAGATTCTTTAGGCGGTTGATGATGCCTATGAGTGTCGACGTCTTGCCAATACCAGGCGCGCCCATCTCATTGACAACAAAGATACCCTTGTGCGTCAGATTATGATTGACCTGCTCTGCAATATGGTCATTGACACCATGAATATCTTCCATAATATTTATTTTATTTACATCATGCATAATTAAATTCTCCCTTGCATCTCTAACCATCTATCGATTCTACAGCCAACGCCAATTCTTCCCATTCCGTATAGACATCTTCTAGCTGCTTCTTGATATCTTGCGCTTCTTCGTCGAGATGTCTAAGCAATATGTGATTCTCTAAGGCTGCATCGGAGCACATCTCAGCTTCGATTTCTTCAATGCGCATCTCCATACTGAGAATTTTCGCTTCACATTCATCGTATAATCTTCGAACACGCCTGACTTCGGCTTCTTTTTGCTTCTTTAACTTGCGCTCTTCCGTTGCCGTCAAGCCTGAAGAATTTCCAGAATTACCATTTCCACCAGTAGCACCGTCCTTTCCATCGCTGCCATCTGACCTGTGCGAACCATCTCGCTTTGCAAGCGCATCTAAGTATTTCTTACCGCTACCAATTGCAGTCCGCTTCTCTAGATAATAGTCGAATTTACCATCATAGCTCATGAGCTTATGTCGTTCAAGCTCAACAATTCTTGATGGGAGTTTCTGCAAGAGATACCTATCATGGGAAATGATGAACAATGTACCTTCATATTCCAATAAGGCATCCTCGATGACTTCCTTTGACCAGAGGTCCAGATGATTCGTCGGCTCATCAAGTAGCAATGTATTTGCGCCTGACAGAATCAACTTGAGCAGACTGATTCGAGCTTTTTCGCCTCCGCTGAGTGACCCAATCTGCTGGAAGACTTTATCTCCCTTGAAGAGCCAAGCACCGAGCATCTTGCGCATCGGCGTATCACCAAAAGTTGGATAAGCTGTTGTCATCTCATCGAGAATCGATTTATCATTGTCGAGATCGTCCTGATGTTGGTCATAATAGCCCATATCAACACCGATTCCATGCTTCACAAATCCCGTATCAGGTTCTTCCTCGCCAACGAGAATTCGAAAAAGCGTCGTCTTTCCGATGCCATTTGCACCGACCATGCAGACTTTCTCGCCTTTTTTGATGTCAAATTCGACGGAATCAAACAGTTGTCGATCACCATAGCTCTTTGAAAGTTCTTCCGCATAAAGTACATCGTTTCCAGATTTGGAAATCGGCGGGAAGCCAATTTTAATGCGTTTCTTTTGATCTGCGCCGAGATCTGGTTTGTCGATGACGTCCATCTTTGAGAGCATTTTCTCACGAGATGCTGCGCGCTTCGCCAATTTCTCCGTACCATGCCCTTTAAAACGCCGAATCAATTCCTCTTGTTTCTTAATATCGACCTGCTGCTTTTCATACTCGCGCTCAAGCGCCTCAAGTCGTTCTTTTTTCTTCTGCACATATATGGAATAATTACCCTTATATGTATGCATCTTATGATTCTCAATCTCAAGCACTTTCGTAACCGTTCGATCCAAAAAATACCGATCATGACTAATCAACAAAATCGTCCCACGGTATCCGCGAATATATCCCTCAAGCCAAGCCAATGTACCCAAATCCAAGTGATTCGTAGGCTCATCGAGCAACAAGATATCTGGCTTACTCATCAAGAGCGTTGCCATCGCAAGCCGTGTCCGCTCACCACCGCTGAGTAAATCCACAGACTTCCCAAGGTCATCGTCCGCAAATGCCATCGAACGCAAAATCCCTTTGATTTCGCTCTCATAGACAATCGCGCCCTCGTCGAGCAATTTCTCGTATGCCTGTGTCATGACAGATTCGACAGTGCCAACGACGATGCCATTTTCTGCACCTGCATCACGTTCTTCTTCGGGCATTACCGTTTCCGTCAGATTTAAAAAATGGTCATCCTGCCTCAGATAACCAAGGCTAAGCCCCTTTGACATGCTGATTGAACCACTCGTACTATCGAGCTCTCCAGCAAGAATTTTCATCAACGTCGACTTACCAGCCCCATTCGGACCAATCAAAGCAACCTTCTCACCAACGTTGATGTGGAAGGTTATATCGTGAAATATGGTATCAACACCATATGATTTTTCTAAATTATGTGTCTGTAAAGCGATCAAAAAAGTTCCTCCGACATCGGTTCGCTCGCATATCTCCTTAACTGCTACTCACTTCAATACTATCAATATAAAATTCTTTCCCAATCTCCGTTGGATGTCCATCCGCCCCACATTTTGGGCATGCAAACGACATCGGTTTGCGTATAAATAGTTCACCGCAATTCGGACATTTTAGTCGCGACTTCACGCGCTCGATACTCAGTTCTGCGCCTTCAACAATCGTACCCGCGGCAATCAGATCAAAATACATATGAACAGATTCCGGAATAATCCCAGAATTGTCACCTATGACCAGATTTACCAAAGTGACCCTAACTTCTAGCAGTTCAGAACGATTTCCATCAATGACAAGAGGAGCACGGTAATCTTGACCATGCTTCTCTGCAATGCGTATAATATTTTCAGTAATTGGATATTCATGCATCGTATTGCCTCTATCCGCTGATTTGCGAATTAAAAACTGAATTTTAGATCATGCACGCAAGTTTTGTGTAGGTTGCGTGCAAAGGGTCTGTTTGTCTCCCCGGAGCGTAAGATTTGCTACGTGAGGAAGACAAATAGACCTTTGTGCGCAAGATACGCAAAAATCGCGAGCATCGTGGTTATGATAATTCCAAACTCTTCTTTGGACACGCCTCAACGCAGACACCGCACTTGACGCACGCATCATTGTCGACACTCCAAGTCTTCGCCTCACGATCAACTGTGATTGCACCTACAGGGCACTTCTTCGCACATAAGGTACAGAACACGCAAGTATCATTGACCTTGAGTGTCGCATCTGCGCTCGGTGCTGGTGCAGCAGCCGTGTCCGCAGTAGCAGGACTGGTAGCGGGACTGGTCGCAGCACCTGCAGCAGCAGGCTTCTCTGGCTGTTCAAAAGTATCAACAATCTTGATGACATCAGGTGTCGTATAAGTACTCTCATTTGTGAGACACTTCTTTGGACATACATCTACGCAACAGGAGCACTGAATGCACTGCATACGCTGAATGGACCAAGTCTTTGCAGCTCTGTCAACCGTAATCGCATTTGTTGGACATTTTCTAGAACAGATACCGCAGAGGATACAATCCTCCATAACGATATCGATGTGACCTCTTGTAAGCTCCTTGTATTCTCTAGGAATCACAGGGTACATGAGTGTAGCGGGCTTATTAAAAAGGCTGCCCAGTACTGTCTTGCCTATCTTCAGTATTGCCATCTCTGCCTACCTTTCCGTACAGCTGATACAAGGGTCTATTGTCAAGATGAGAATAGGCACATCTGCGAGATCGCAACCTTGTAGCGTCTTCACTAAAGCGGGTATATTGGCATTTGTAGGTGTCCTTACTCTGATTCTCTCGAGGAACTTCGATCCATTACCCTTCGAATAATAATAAGCCTCACCTCTAGGCTGTTCAAGTCTTGCAACAAAATTGCCTTCTGGGTTCTTACCCTTGATGACAACTTCAAGCTCTCCGTCTGGAATCTTCTCAATTGCTTCAATGATGATTTCCATGGACTGTTTCAGCTCGCCGATACGCACGAGGCAACGGGCATAAGAATCGCCTGCAGTCTCTACTACTGGTGCAAATGACTCAAGTTCGCTATATGCACCATGTCCATCTGTTCTGATATCCTGCGCAACACCTGATGCTCTGCCCATAGGACCAACAGCGCCAAGTTCAACGGCTTCGTCATAAGATAATGTACCAATACCGACAAGTCTGCTCTTTACAGAACCATCTTCGATAAATACATCGCAAATCTCTGCAGTCTCTTTCTTGATTCCTTCAAGAATCTTCGCAATTTCAGCAAGTTTCTCATTGGAGATGTCTTTTCTCACGCCGCCAACTTTGCATACGGAGAAGATAACTCTTCCGCCCGTTGTATCCTCAAAGATATCAAGGATTGTCTCACGGATTCTCCAGCAATGCATAAATAGACTTTCAAATCCAAATGCGTCCGCAAGAAGACCAAGCCAAAGCAAATGGGAATGACAACGAGATAACTCATGCCAAATTGTCCTCAGATATTCTGCTCTCTTTGGTACTTCAATGCCGAGGTTACCCTCAACGGATTTGCAATATCCCCATCCGTGACCGAATGAACAGATACCACAGATTCTCTCAATTACATAGACCATCTCAGGCCATTCATTCTTCTCTACAAGCTTTTCCAAACCTCTATGGATATAACCGATCGATGGAATCGCTTCCACAACGGTCTCATCTTCCATTACAAGATCTAGATGTACTGGCTCTGGAAGAACTGGATGCTGCGGTCCGAAAGGAATGATTGTTCGCTTCGCCATTATTCGTCTCCTTTCGTAGTCTCTGTTGCAACATCTGTATCGTCCGTAGCAGGAGCTACTTCTACGACAGATTTTGCAGCATTTGCACCCTTGTTCCAAGGAGTCTCTTCTGCAATTTTGAAGAACTGACCCTTGTAGTCAAGTGCTAGATTCTTAAATGTGATACCGAACAAATCATGCATCTCATTTTCGTAGATAAATGCGTACCAGTAAAGTCCTGTCACGCTCTGTAATTCAGGGACGCTCTTGCCAATCGTCACGACTAGATTCTTCAAGACGACATCTTTATCAAAGCTATACATCACTTCGATATCGTCGCCAATCACAGTCGCGCAAGCCTGACCTAAGCGGTATCCTGCTGTCTTTAAATCAGCCACTGCATTCAGAAGGTCAGCGGCCTGAACAGGTACAAAGTCCTGTATAAGATCTTTCCTCTCGCTCACTATACTTCCTCCTTATCAGTCGCTACCGCAGTGTCATCTGTCGTCTCGCCAAATGACTGCACTTCGACTTCTTCTTCATCGGCTTGAACGACAGCAGCCTTATAATTGCCTGCTTTCTTCTCGCCAAGTACGCCAAGTCCCTTTACGACACCATCGATGATTGCTTCTGGTCTTGCCGCACAACCAGGCACGTAGACATCTACAGGAATCACGGTATCGATTCCACCCATCGTATTGTAGCAGTCCTTGAAGACACCGCCTGATGTCGCGCAGATTCCAACAGCCACAACGACCTTTGGCTCAGGCATCTGCTCATAAATTTGTTTGATTACGGGAATATTTTGCTCGTTGACTGAACCAGTAACTAAAAATACATCCGCGTGTTTTGGATTACCTGTGTTGATGATACCAAATCTCTCCACATCGTACATGGGAGTGAGGCAAGCTAGCACTTCGATATCGCAACCGTTGCAGCTGCTGCCATCATAGTGTATCACCCAAGGTGATTTTGTAACATAAGCCATAACTACCTCCCTATACCAGATTATACATCTTCAAGAAATACAAAACGATGACATTTACGCCACTGCAAATCAAAGTGATTTTCCAGCACCACTTGAATGCGAGTTGCCACTTGACTCTTGCGTAACCATTGTCGATTAGTATCTCGAGGAAGTAAAGCAATAAAATTGCAACGATACCGATCACACCCCAGAGGATTGAACCATTTGCAAAGAATAGGAAAATGAAACCGAGTAGGAAGACATTTTCATACCAGTGACTGACTTCAATTGCTGCGAGCGAACGACCTGAAATCTCTGTCGTAACACCCTTTACAAGCTCTTGATGTGGGTGATGACTCATAGACAAGTCAAATGGGGACTTTCTCAATTTCATGGTCAAGACGAAAATGTATGAGATAAAGATTCCCAAAAGTGGAAGTACCGCAATCGGACCACCGCTGATGATATCAGATACATTGAAGCTACCTTTGACCATGTAAAGACCGACTGCAATCAGCAATACGGCTGGCTCATAAGCCATCATCTGTAGCAATTCTCTCTCTGCACCAAGCTGTGAATATGGTGAGTTAGAGGAATATGCTGCAAGCACAAGGAAGATTGCTGCTGTTGTCAGTGTGAAGATGACCAACAGGAGATTTTCACCGATGAAGAACAAGCAACCTGTGATAATCATGAAAATTAGCATTGCCATGACGAAGAAATCTTGTCCATTATTGACAGTAACAGGCTCTTTTTCCAAAAGCTTTCTCACATCATAAAATGGCTGAAGAATTGGTGGACCAAAACGTCCCTGCATACGAGCTGTAATCTTTCTGTCAATACCTGCAATCAAGCAGCCGACAACTGGACCTAGCACGAGATAAGCGAGTGCGCTTACGATCATAACCGGAGTAATGTTGAATTCCATTATAGCGCACCTCCTGTAATCATCTTATAAAGTGTGATACCCATACCGAGCATGTAGGAAAAGGTCAGTGTGAAAATGACACACGTGACGATGAGACCGATGCGATTGACTCTCTTCTCATTGAAGACGTCATCCATGTACCAGTTACGAAGTCTGACTTCCTCTTCTTGCCCCATAGAACCGATAAACGTCAAGTTATCGCCTTTATTGACACCAGCCATGTATAAATCGACGACTCTCTTGTTCGTCTTTCCATAGAATAGCAATGGCAATACAAGGATAAATGCAACCATGACAACAAGGATAATCATATTATCCTCCGCAATCGCAGCGCTTACAAGCGTACCAAACGGTGCATAGACACCTTCAATAAATGGCACGACGAAAGTTGAACTTAGTAGTGGGAAGATCAATGTGATTACGATAATCAGGCCGATAAGTGATGTCAATGTGAACCACTCGGACTTGTTGACCTTTTCTTCGATATTTGTTCTGTTTGCAACGATTGCAACCATCTTTCCAAGCCACTTTGTCCAGTAGAACAATGTGACAGCGGAACCAAATACGATAATCAGAATGAGCCAGACATTGCCAGCATCAACAAAGCTCTTGAGTGCAGCCCACTTTGAAATCAACATACCGAAAGGCGCAAGATACATTGCACTGATACCGATAATCATAAATGTTGCAAGCTTTGGCATACGGCCAAACAGTCCATCGAAGTCCTCGATGTCTCTTGATCCGACATTGTGCTCTGCAGTACCAACGCAGAGGAACAACAAAGACTTTGTCACTGCGTGGAAGACGATGAGCATGATTGCAGCCCATGTACCCTCAGGCGTACCCGTACCTGCGCAAGCGCAGATTAAACCAAGGTTGGCAACAGTTGAATAAGCGAGAACTCTCTTCGCATTGCTCTGTGATACAGCAGCGAAACTTGCAAGTAGGAATGTAACACCACCGACAAGCATAACCATGAATCCAGGACCGATGTCAAGGATGCTAGAAGCTCCTAGGAGCGGCGCAAGCTTAACGATCATGAATACACCAGCCTTAACCATTGTTGATGAATGGAGAAGCGCTGACGTAGGTGTAGGCGCAACCATTGCACCGAGCAGCCAGCTGTTGAACGGCATCTGTGCAGCCTTTGTAAGACCCGCAAATGCAAGCAATGCAACGACAAGCGCAATAACTGGATTTGCCTGACCTGCAGCAACACCTTGTGCGCCCATATCAAGCAATGCAGAAAACTCAAGGAAGTCAAAGTAATTACCCATAAATAGAATTGCGATACAAAATGCAAGTCCACCAAGCAAGTTCATAATGAGTGCTCTAAATGAGTTGTTAATCGCTTCTTGCGTCTTTGTAAATCCAATGAGGAAGAACGAGCACAACGTCGTAATCTCCCAGAAGAAGTACATCCAAACGATATTGTTGGAAAGTACGATACCAAACATTGCTGCAAGGAATAAGAACATCAAGAAGAAGAACAATGGATTACGATCCTTTTCACCTTCCTTTAGATGATGTGCAAAGTCCTTCATGTAGCCAAGAGCATACACTGTAATCAGCGAGCCGATGATACCAATGATAAGAACCATAATCATTGAAAACTTATCGATGTAGAAATTGTTCTCAATGCTGATCTCGTGACCCTTCGTCACCTCAAAATAAATCAATAATGGCGTCTGGATAATTGCCAAGATTGAAGCCAAGTACTTCTTGTACTTGATTCCGAGCACCACGATCAACAGGCAAAGCACCGCCTCAATCGCGATCATCGCATAGCTTAAAATCTCACTTGCCAGTCCGGCGTCACCTTTAATAAGAGAAAGCTTACTGTCACCGAACCCTAATGATAGGAGTTCCGTAGTTCCCTCGTGAGGGAAGAAGAAAAGCGATCCTTTAGAAAAGTTCTCCGCAACTAGAATAATTGAAAATATCGCGATCACTGCCGCGCCTATAATTACAATTGGTTTTCTAGTTTTGTCAGACTTAACAAATAAGAGAATAAGAGCAATGATTAGTGGAAACAAAATTAAAAATGATATTGTACCCAAAATAAAACCCTCCTCTTCTCGCACATCGATTAGAAAGTATTTTTCTATCGATGTAACAAATCATACTTTTATATTTAACCACGAATTGGCGGTAATTTCAAGGAAATATAGGGAATTGGCAAACTCGGTCAGAAGTTGTCAAGAATGTTGCACAAAAATCATCAAATATTTAATTTTTCTGATTATAGCTCTTTTTATTTCAGCATTTTTAACATAAATTTAATTTTATTTTATGATATCTCGCATGCGGAAATGAGTATAATGTCACTATAATTATAAATATTATATAAAAAACGAATATAATTATTTGAATAATGAATATAATTATTTTGGTGAAAGATATGGAAAAAGAACGCTTGCAGTCAATGCATACAAAAAAGCAACAAGCCAAATCGGGCGATACCGCAATCTTACAAATTCAACTCATTATCACGTGCCTATTGTCAATTGCAATCATTTGCGCCCTTCTCGTAAGCACAATCAATATCTTTAGCCATGCAGAATACAATACAAAGGACGAAACCCCTGCAAATGTCACAGCAGACTTTATAAAAAACAAATTGGATCAAGCAAACGAAATCGTCGTCATACAGTCCAATCAAGCACCGACAGCAGAATATCTTCAAGAAGAATTTGGCTACCACTACGACGAATGGAGCATCATCTATCTGTCCGACCGACCTGAAAATGGTACAAATATCGTAAAATCTGGATATTTATACTATAAGGAATCTGGCACGACATCCATTTCCGCACAGGTTGAACCTGGAGATTATGTCTATGGTGCAAATGCTGGCAATACATACTACACGCATATATTTGCCACACTTGACTATGATAATATTGTCGATATACAGCATTGTAGCGATGCCTGTGATAAGGATTTTACGATTATTAAGGATCAGATGGCGGATTCATCAAACGAAAATCAAACTTATTTCATTTTATTTAGATAATACTCGACCACCTCACTTATTTGACAATTATGCGTAAATAAATTATGGTATACGCATAATTGTATATGAAGAATGTGTGATGGAATGAAAAAAGAACGAATAAGAAATCTAATAAATAATAATGCTGGATTATTATTTACCAAAGACTTAAAAGATATTGGTTGTTTCTCGTACAGCTATTGCAGAATTGGTAAGTCTTGGTGAGCTAGAGCGAATTGAAAGAGGTGCATATCTCGCAACAGGCTTCTTTGACGATTCCATGTATCGTTTGCAAAGAAAACATAGTCGAGCAATTTTTTCGCATGAGACAGCATTATATCTACACGACCTAACTGATCGAGATCCCAACAAATATTCGGTTACAGTTCCATCAGGTTATAATGCAAGTAATTTAATGAAATTCCCTGCATCAGTTCATTATATTCGCAAGGATCTTTATTTGCTTGTAGAAACAAGGACAACGGCAATTTTTGGCAATGAAGTAATATATTACAACTTTGGAGGTACTGCTTTGATATCATCAGAACAACTAAATGTGCATATTAGAAATTTATCAAAAGAAATTGATATTAACCCGCAAATCATATTGTGACATTATCTGATGGAACGTTTCTAAGTGAGAGTTTCAAAATCAATCCATTGTGAACATTACTAAGGGAATCTATTTTTACTGTTTCTGCAAATCGAAATAGTAGAAAGACACTAAAAAATGATGAGAACATTCTGTCTGCAATAAAAGAATCACAACCAATGGCTATTCTTTGGAACAGTTATATACAGAAAAATGATTTTGTTCTAGACGTTATTTGGGAAGATATACTAACATCAGCCGAAACTATATTAAAAGAACTCTTTGAATAACATACTATCTACAATATTTGTAATATCACAAAAAAGAAAAATCGTTGAAACTCTTAGGTTTCAACGATTAAATGGTACACCGTCAGGGGTTCGAACCCTGGACACCCTGATTAAGAGTCAGGTGCTCTACCAACTGAGCTAACGATGCGTATTCTGTCACATTATTTCTTAAAGCGACAAGAAATATATTACCACAGAATATAGGTAGGCGTCAACTACTTTTTTTACAAAATGTGAAATTACGAAACAAGATTCCTCGCAAGCGCAAAGCATCCGACGGTTGCAGAACTGTTGTCTTCCATATTTGTTGTGACGATATATTCATCAAGCGGTGGTGTCGGGACATAATCATTCATAATCTCTTTGAAATACCCCTTTGCTTTCTCAATTACAAGCGGCCTCGATACGCTACCACCAAAGATGATGACATCAGGAGAAAACATTAAAGTCGCCGTATAAGCAGCCTGCGCCACATAATATCCCAAAATATCCCATATTTCATGATCTTGAGGCAGATGCTCCCCTTTGATTCCATAACGCGCTTCAATGGTTGGTCCACATGTCACACCCTCCAGACAATCCCCATGAAATGGGCAAATGCCAGGAAAATCAAGATCCGCAGGATGGCGACGAACGAAGATATGCCCCATCTCACTATGGCTACGCCCACCAATAAATACACCATCTTGAATTGCGCCACCGCCGACCCCCGTACCAATCGTAAAGTAGATTGCAGATTGTTTGCCGTTCGCTACGCCAAGCTCATACTCACCATACACAGAGCCATTAACATCGCTTGTAATGGTAATAGGTACATCGATTTCCTGTGCAATGTAGCCCAATAAATCGAAAAACGACCAATTTGGTTTTGGGGTACGTGTGATATAGCCATATGTCGCAGAATTTACGTTGATATCAACGGGACCAAAAGATGCGATTGCAATCGCGCTGACTTTTAGCTCATGATTTTTGAAATATGCTACAGTCTGTGCAAGTGTCTCTTCGGGTGTCGTCGTAGGAAAACTCACCTTATCTATGATATTTAAATCCTCATCGCCAATTGCACATACAAATTTTGTGCCACCAGACTCAATACTACCAACATACCTTTTTGACATTGCTGAAATCTCCCCTCGAAAACGATGAATCAATATCGTTATCAAACATAATAACGTTTACATCTATAATTATAATAGTATTCAGAATATTTGTCACGCAAAACTTAGTCACAAAGTGTCACATTCAATCAATTGTTAGCCAAAATCCATCATAACTTCACATTTTGTAATTTGATTACGGATTGATCTTATTTTGTTGTACCACCATCCACATATTTCACGGGGAGGATGAATCGCTGTGAAGAATGCGTCTTTTCTGTGATTAACGATAGAAGAATTTCAACGGCTTTAGATGTTCAAAAGCAGAAAAGACTCACGCGTAAACGTGAGTCTAATCATAGAAGCTGGCGACGTCCTACTTTGACTGTCCTACCCCATACGCATAGCGGATGGTTGGTAGGACGTCC
>JAISJM010000111.1 GCA_031261525.1 Eubacteriales Family XIII. Incertae Sedis bacterium | reverse complement strand
ATGTCGCCTCAGAAATTGGACTCAGCGAGGTAAAGGCGGAATTGCTACCACAGGATAAAGTCGATTATGTTCAAGATATGATTCATCATCGTGATTTTAAAAAAGGCAGCATTGCATATGTTGGAGATGGAATCAATGATGCGCCTGTGCTTGCACTCGCAGATGTCGGTATTGCAATGGGTGGTCTTGGTTCCGATGCCGCCATTGAAGCAGCTGATGTCGTCATCATGAATGATGCGCCATCGAAGATTGTAGCAGCGATTGGAATTGCAAAGCATACAAAGGTTATCGTCAAACAGAATATCGTATTTTCACTAGGTGTGAAAGCGATTGTATTGCTACTTGCAGCATTAGGTTTTGCGGGCATGTGGTCGGCGGTGTTTGCTGATGTTGGTGTCGCGTTGATTGCAACATTGAATGCACTACGAGCTGGACGATAAGACCATTTTGTGTAAGTTCGAAAAACTGAGGTATGTGAATGTCATTCACTCGGTGATTTTGCAACATCGTGAGCATAGCGAATCTCATTCTATGTGGTCGCTATATATTATTTCAAACCCACAAATTGAAGTAATTCGAATCGAATATGCGATTTCATTTAGGGAACATACTGCAAATATTGAGTATCAGTATAAGTAGCGATACTCGATGTAGATGCAAATGTAAATCTCATTAAATTTTTGAGATTGTAGCTACGAATTAATTTATAACTATTGATAAGGAAATTGCGATGCACAATAGGATGGAGTCTGGATTTGATCTATTATACTTGATTGTTACGGTCATATTTGGTGTGCTGACGTTGCGAAATGCAAAGGGGCGCAAGCAGTTTAATATCTTTAGTATTATGACATTTGTGCTGGTCGGTGGCGATGCCTTTCATCTCGTGCCACGCGTATGGGCATTGAATCATGGCGGCGTGGAGAATTATACTGCATCACTTGGTTTTGGTACCTTTGTGACATCCATAACGATGACAATCTTCTATTTGCTTTTATTCCAGTTTTGGAAAATTCGATATCATAAACGCGCAAAACGGCTTACTGGCGTTATGTATGTATTATCCGGCTTACGGATTTTTCTGTGTTTTCTACCGCAAAATGCATGGCTTCGCGAAGGTGGCGCAACAACGGGGTGGGGCACAATCAGAAATCTGCCTTTTATTGCGATGGGTATGATTATGATTGGATTGTTTTATCAAACACGCGGCGACTTGTCTTTTCGATTTATGTGGATTGCAATTATCATCAGTTTTGTATTTTACCTTGCCGTGGTGCTGTTTGTGAAGGCATTTCCCAAAATGGGCATGTTGATGTTGCCCTAAACTTGCGCATATGTGTGGATGATTGCAATGGGATATCTTGCGTCATAATACAATATCCTACCAATCATCTTTGCAACATTGCGCCACTATGACGCGTGCGGATTACTCGTGCCTGCAAATGTCGACAATGAAAATGGTTATCGTTAGTGCTTTTATAGACTAAAAAAAGATAGGCAGCCGTCTTTATTGAGACGGTTGCCTATCTTTTTATTTTTACCTCTTGTATTGTTGCCATATTATAATTAATTGGTATGATATCACGGGCTTATTTTGAAAATAACACACATCATGCACTATTTGGGAATGTTAATCAACAATATAATTTACCTTAGAGGTAAATTTGTTTAGGAGATATATTCTGGAAATTGAATTTAAAAACAATAAACTTTCGCATCAATGTAATAACCATACTGTAGCTGTTAAAACATACGGGTATGATATGGCGATTAAAATCGCAACAAGAATGAGCTAATTGCGTGCGGCTGATTCGGTTGATGATTTAGTGCAATATGCTATTGGTCGATGTCATCCCTTAAAAGGAAATAGGAATGGCGAATTTGCAATGGATTTAGTTCATCCATATCGACTCATATTTAAGAAAATAGACAATGTTGTTGAATTGGTTCGAATTATGTCTATTGAGGATTATCACTAAATCATAATGAAAGGAGGTAAACGGATTATGATACATAGTAAAAATACTGTTGCGATACCACCTGGTGCAACAATTCGTGAACAATTAGACTTGCGTGGGATGGCTCAGAAAGAATTTTCCTTACGTATGGGGATGAGTGAAAAACACATTAGCCGTTTGATTAACGGAAAAGTTGAATTAACTCCAGATGTTGCGCTGCGTTTAGAAAGCGTTTTGGGGATGCCTGCGAAATTTTGGAATAATCTTGAATCTATATATCGAGAGCAAATTGCTAGAGTTGAAGCTGATATGGATGACGAACAAGAGCAGGAATTTGTTCTAAAGTTTCCATATGCTAAGTTGGCAAATGCGGGGATTGTTCCCAAAACAAGAATCAGACAAGAAAAAATTCTTTATTTGAGACGTTTTTTTTGAAGTTGCCAAACTTGGAATTATTGAAAATTTGAGTATTCCAGGAATCGCTTATAGAAAAACAGGCATGAATCATGAAAGTAACTATACTTTGGCTGCATGGTCACAGAAGGCAAAATTAGAAGCTCGAAAAATAGATGTTAAACCAATAAACATTGATAAATTAATAAAGTACATTGACACTTTTCGTAGTTTTACACTTGCGAGTCCTGACGAATTTTGCTCGAAATTGCAGACTTTATTAGCAAGTTGTGGCATTGCATTAATATTTTTACCACATATTGAGGGCTCATATTTAAGTGGCGCTTCCTTTTTAGATGGTAAAAAAATAATTTTAGGTTTAACTGTTCGCGGTAAAGATGCTGATAAATTTTGGTTTCGTTTTTTTCATGAGTTATATCATATAATAGATGGGCATATTAATTCTGTTGCGATTACCACAGACGAAGAAGAAATTGCAGCAGATGAGTTTGCAAAATACACGCTAATTAATCCGAAAGCTTTTCAAGAATTTGTTCAAAACTCTAACTTTTCTAAAACAGAGATCTTAGAATTTGCAAAAGATAATAATATTTCTCCGGGAATCGTACTTGGAAGACTTCAAAAGGAAAATTTAGTTAGGTATGATCAATATCATGATTTAAAAATCAAATATGTTATTGCATGATGATAGATGTCATAAATTGTGTAGCCAAACGAAAGGTTACGATATGAGGGCGTTCGCAGCTATTTAAAGTCTGCGAAAAGAACGCACCTTTTCGAGTGAGATCGACTTGGTGACAAGATTCAAGCTTATTAAGCCGTTTTGAGTCTGTTTCATGTCACTAAGTCGACATCTCACTTCAAATTGTTTATTAAAAAATTGTCTATCAAAATAAATTAGGATAGAATCCTTTTGCCAATTTTTCGACTGAATATGCCAATCGATCGCCTGGGAGCACGCTCTCGAGCTCGATGACGACAAAACGTTCATTTTTGACACATTCTAGTTGTGATAGCATATCATTTGCCTTGATTTCTGCAATTTTTTCTTTTACGGACGGAGAATCGTAGTCATGAATGACGATGACATCGGGTTCGCGTGCGAGGACTTCTTCATAGCTTACGGTAACCCATGCTTTCTCTGTAATATTGCCAAATACATTTTTACCACCAGCCATATCGATGAGGAGCGATTCGAAGTTGGTGCCAGAACATGTGAATACGCCATCGTTGCCACTATCATAAATGAGGACATTAGGCTTTGACTGTCCAGAAATTTTATCTTGCACGGCGGAGATACGTGTTTTTTGATCGGCGATGAATGCTTCCGCTTTCTCTTCAACTCCAAAGATTTTACCAATATCTCGTATTTCTTGATATTGTTTTTCCACTGTTGTGGCTGCGTTCATATAGGTTGTCATGCCGTAGGTTTCTAATTCGTCGATATCCAGACCAGAATCTCCAAATTCCCAATCGATTCCATAGATAAAATCTGCGCCGCTCGAAATGGTTGCTTCGCGAGTTGCTGCACTATGGTTGAGTTCGGGGATTTTATCATATTGGGTTGCATATTCTGGTAATGGACCGCGGCTATGATTACGAAGGGATGTTCCGATGATGATATCCGATAATCCGAGTGCCACCAATAATTCTGTGCAATTTGGACCGAGTGCTAATACTTTCTGAGGTCTTTGCGTGATCGTGATATCACGTCCATAATTGTCGAATTCCAACGGATATTTTGAATCCGTTTCAGCATCAGTCGACGCTGCTGTCTTTGTCTTTGATTCCTCTTTTGTTGTAGATTTTGCACAAGCATTCAGTACGAGTGAACATGCAAGCATGAGCGCCAGTACAAGTACCAATTTTTTCTTCATTTTCATCTTTTTCTCCTTTTTTATAAACCTGCGGGTAAAAACGTAATTGCAATCTTGCCTGTCGTCGGATGTAGATGCGTATCGCACCGTACACCGTAGACATCATAAATATTTTCTGGCGTCAACACCTCTTCGGGTTTCCCGTGAAAGATGATTCTTCCAGATTTTAGGACAAAAATTCTGTCGCAATATAATGCTGCCATATTTAAGTCATGAATTGCGGATAATACTGTGACGCCAAGTCTCTTTACATAATCGAAGATCTGAAGTTGGTATCCGATATCCAGATGGTTCGTCGGTTCATCCAGTAGCAGGAAATCGCATTCTTGAGCAATCACGCGAGCGATTAAGACGCGTTGCTTTTCACCACCAGATAGATGTAGATAATTTCGTTTTGCCATGTCTGCCATGCCAAGATGTTCTAATGCATGGTGTACGATATATCGGTCATGTGCATTATCAATATCAAATAACTTTTTATGAGGACTTCTGCCCATTGCGACGATTTCTTCAACGAGGAAGTCAAATGGCACGTCATTTTCCTGTCCCACAACGCCTAGTTTCAATGCGGCGGCTTTGTGGGAAAGCGAGAATAGGTCATCGCCATCAAGGGTTACGCTGCCGCTGTCAGGTGTGAGGGCGCGATAGAGGTTTTTGAGGATTGTGGATTTGCCACTTCCATTTGGTCCAATTAGTCCCACAAATTCACCTCGCTCAACACTGAGACAGATGTCATGTGCGACATTTGCATCCCCATATGAAAAATTCAATTGATTCATCATCAGTCTCGTCATCTTGCTATCACCTTTTTCTCCCGTGTGTTTCGTTTCAATAGAAATATAAATAGAGGCCCGCCGATGATGGCAGTCAGGATTCCGACAGGTAATTCTTCTGGCGCGAGTAGCATCCTCGCGGCGACGTCAACCCATACGACTAGAATTCCACCGAGCAGTGCGGAAATGGGCAACACGCGCCGATGATCTCCACCAACGAGCAGCCTTGTAAAATGTGGAACCATGAGACCTACAAACCCGATGGATCCCGATACAGCAATGGTTACACCTGCCATTAAGGAGGCAATGAGGACAAGCATTTTCTGTAAACGTTGTACATTGATTCCAAGTGAGCCAGCACTTTCATCTCCAAGAAGGAGCAGATTCAAACCACGATAGTTGATCATCAATAGAATCATGCAGAGGAGTAGGACGACGAGCGGAAGTGTCAAATATCCCCATTTTGCGCCAGCGAGACTTCCTGACATCCAAAACGTTGCATTGTGTAATCCGAGTGCATTTGGTGCAGAAAGCGTGATGATTCGTGTCACACCATCCATAATCATGGAAATGGCGACGCCGGAGAGCAGCAATTGGGTGATATTGATTCTCCCGTTGACGCGTGATATGGTATAGACAAAGATGATGGTGACCGCCGAGCCGATAAATGCACTGATAGATAGTGAATATCTTCCTAAAAATGAAAATACGCCGAATAGCATGCCAAGCGTAGCACTTGCCGCGGCACCTGAGGATACACCGAGAATGAATGGATCCGCGAGTGGATTTCGTACGAGAGCCTGCATCGTTACACCGATGACAGCAAGAGACGCACCGACGATAAGTCCAAGACAGACGCGTGGCAAACGAAGCCCAATGACAATATTTTCATCAAGCTGTTGCCATGTATGGGGAATTGATTTTCCAATTACAGGAAGTTTTGATAGAAGAATTTTGCCAACGGTGCCAGGATTTACAGATATTGGACCAAGTCCGAGACCAAACAAGAGGGATACAATTGCAAGAACAACAAGCAATAGGATAATCAATGTCATATTTGGATTGACTCTGTTAAAAGTTTTACGGAAGAAATTTGTTGATTTCATGTCAGTTACTCCTAGTTTAATAGCTTGAGTTTAGTTTTTCTAAACTCAAGCTATTAAACCATAAAAATCAGGGGTGTGTCAAGTCTTTTTTTAACAGGGGAATTATCAGCCTATTGATATTGTAACGTTATAAACTTATTTTGATGATATAATAAAGGTATTATATAAATATAGGTATTACATAAATATAGGTATTATATAAATAGAGGTATTATGAAAATAAATAATAAACACGCAAATAATGAAAAAATAGTAAATAAAGACATCCTCTTCATTGTGGGTCCCACAGCTGTCGGAAAGACGGATATTGCAATTGAGATTGCGCAACGGTTTGACACCGAGATTATCTCAGCGGATTCCATGCAGATTTATCGTGGATTTGAGATTGGAAGTGCAAAGCCAACGCAGTCAGAACGGGAACGCGCGGCGCATCATCTGATTGATATCTGTGACCCGAAAGAGAAGTTTAGCGTCATGCAGTACCAGAAGCTGGCGCTTGATAAAATCGAGGAATTCCGCGAAGATTGGAAACTGCCGATTGTCTGTGGCGGGACGGGACTGTACATCAATTCGCTGATTTACAATATGGATTTTAGCGATGTACCCGAAAATCCTCAATTGCGCAAGGAGCTTGAGGAGGAGGCTGTCAAATATGGTAACGAGCAAGTACATATGCGGCTTGAGGCGCTCAACCCTGAACTTGCGTTGAAAATTCATCCGAATCGATTGAAGCGTGTGATCCGCGCGATTGAGGTCTTGAATAATAAGGAAGATGGTATTCAAGATTTTGAAAATTCCAAGGTCAGAAATGAAAATATCAATCCGATTGTCGTATTTTTGACACGAGATCGCGAGGAACTTTATGGTCGCATCGAAGCACGAGTTGATGTCTTGATTCGGCGTGGTTTGATCGATGAAGTTCGAAGCTTACTTGGAGATGGGCTTACGCGCGATGATATCAGTTATAAAGGGATTGGTTATAAGGAAATTGGCGATTATCTTCAAGGTGATTACGACGAAAGTCGGGCTATTGAATTGCTAAAACGCAATACGCGGCGGTATGCGAAGCGTCAAATTACTTGGTTTAAGGCATATGATTTTGCGCATGTCATCAATCTTAGTTGCGTGAGTAATGAGTGTGCGTGTGAGGAGATCAGTGCCATAATCAGAAAGTCGCGGTTTGATGATGAGTGATGTGATGAATGATATACGGCTATCGAATAAGTCCGATAAACCGGACAATATTGTTGAGAAGGAATGGTTGCTTGATGAGGCTGCTCGTGAGATAGAGTCCATTCTGCCTTCTTTTTTTCGTCCTTATTTTATGTATCTGAAGAATTCACATGCACATTCTTCAAGGGTCGAGTATCTAAGAGATTTACGGTTTTTTCTTACTTATCTGATGAATGACACAGATTTGACGTCTGCGAAATCAATCAGGGAGATTACGCAGCAAGAGCTTGCGAAAGTGCGCGGGGCGGATGTTAATATCTTTTTGGATTATTGTCGCCGTTACAATATGAATAAAAATAGCGTGATTTATGTGTATCAAAATTCCAACAAAAGCCTTGCACGCAAACGTTCGTCACTTGCAGTCTGTTTCAGGTATCTGTTTCGAAATGGAATGAGTGAAACGGATATCACGTCTGAGCTCGATCCCATTCATTTGCCCAAAGCAGGGGATCGTGAGATTAAGACACTCGAAGATGGCGAAGTGATGGTCATGCTTGATGCCGCTCGAAGTGGCGCAGGATTGAGTAAAAAAGAGAAGGAATATTGGCAGAAAAATAAAGATCGGGATTATCTGATGCTCATGCTTTTTGTCACATATGGGCTTCGAATCAGTGAGTTACAGCAACTAAATGTAGATTCATTTAATCTTTCGAGGTTAGAATTTAAAATCTATCGAAAACGAAGCAAAGAGACGATGATGCCCCTAAATCGCGGCGTTGAAGACGCATTTCATATCTATGTAGAGGGGGAACGCGAGACGATACGCAAGATGAAAGCGGTGCATGGCGAAGAAGCGTTATTTTTATCTCTGCAAGGGAGTCGGTTGACGACGAGGCAGATTCGCGATACCGTGAAGAAGTACACGAGTGTGGCGCTACAGACATCACGTGGCGCAGGCTATAGCCCGCATAAATTACGGGCTACGGTTGCAACGTCTTTGATTGAGCGCGGGCATTCGATTTATGATGTGCAAGAATTGCTCAGTCATGATAATATTACGACAACGCAATTATATGCTGCACATCGAAAGGGCGCAAAACGTGATTTGGTAAATGATTTAGAATGGGGAGATGAATAGTTACAAATGAATACAAATATAAATAATTATCTGGCTGAAAATTTTGGAATTGATCGAGATATTACAACGGCAGTCAATAGAGCTGAAGAAAGTTTGGAGCCACAGTTTCGCGCACTGAAAGAAATTGCGGAGATGAATCAATATAAAGTCTTAAAGGCACTTCAAAAAAATCGTATCAGCGATATGCACTTTGCTTGGAATACGGGTTATGGATATGATGATGCTGGAAGAGCTGCTACGGAGCAAGTATTTGCGGATGTATTTGGGGCGGAGGCTGCCCTTGTACGTACGCAGATTGTAAATGGTACGCATGCGCTAAACTTAGTCTTTTCTGGACTGATGCGACCTGGCGACGAGATGATTTATGTGACGGGTGCCCCTTATGATAGCTTGCAAAGTGGTATCGGCATCAGCGAGGCATCGAAAGAAAAAGATATGGGCAGTCTGAGAGAATTTGGCGTAAAATACAACCAAGTTGAGCTTACAGACGATGGACATCTTGATTTAGATAAGATTTTTTTAGCGATTACGAAAGACACGAAGATGATCTGTATTCAGCGCGCGACGGGATATGCGTGGCGCCGTGCAATCAGTCTGGATGAAATTGAAGCTGCCGCGACGATGATTCATGAAATCAACCCAGACCTTATTGTCATGACAGATAATTGTTACGGTGAGTTTTTAAAACCTGTTGAACCGACGAATCTCGGTGTAGATATCATGGCTGGTAGTTTGATTAAGAATCCTGGCGGTGGAATGGCGCTCAGTGGCGGTTATGTTGCAGGTCGAGCTGATTTGGTTGAAAAGATTAGTTTTAGACTTACGTGTCCAGGAATTGGGACAGAATGTGGTCTCACATTTGGCCAGACGCGTCAGATGCTTCAAGGATTATTTATGGCGCCAAGCGTTGTCATGGGGGCACTTAAGGGGGCAATGCTCTGTGCGCGCGTCTTCGAAGATCTCGGTTATGAAGTATGTCCAACGTCTGTCGATGAAAGAAGTGATATCATACAGGCTGTGAAATTAGAATCCGCAGAAAAGTTAATCCTATTTTGTGAGGGAATCCAGCAAGCGGCACCTGTTGATAGTTTTGTCAGACCAGAACCTTGGGCAATGCCTGGTTATGATGACGAGATTATCATGGCGGCTGGCGCATTTGTACAGGGATCTTCCATTGAGCTCAGTGCCGATGGTCCAATGCGTGAACCCTACAATGTTTATTTTCAGGGTGGACTTACCTATGAGTACTCGAAAATGGGCGTCATGATGGCGATGAAGAAGTTGAAAGATGCAGATTTGCTGTAAAGGAACGTGAAAATGGATAAACATCAAAAAATACGTAAAGCAATTACCATTCTTCAATTTGCGCTTTTTCTTGCAATCGTGATTGGATTGCCTGTTTTGGTTATGTTGCGCCATCCAGAATTTATTGAGCAATTTAAGTCTCTTGAGGATGTCAATAGATATTTGGATCAATATAAGGTTGTCGGCTATTTGGTATATATGGGACTCCTTATTGCGGAGGTCATCATATCGATATTACCATCACAGATTATTCAGATTGCTGCGGGTTATGCCTTTAGTATACCGATGGCGCTGATTTTTACGATACTTGGCGCTGCGATTGGCAGTTCGATTGCTTTTGCATTGTCACGAACACTCGGCAAAGGATTCATCTATATGATCTTTGGTGAAACTCGCATGCGAAAGTTTGTCAATTTGCTTAGCTCTAAAAAAGGGATTATCGCAATTTTCTTGATTTACTTAATTCCAGGTATTCCAAAAGATATCTTTACCTATGCAGCTGGTATTTCTAGGATAAGATGGATATCATTTCTATTCATCAGCATTGGTGCACGCACACCATCTTTTATCGCGTCGATTTTGTTTGGATATTTTTCGAGGACGAAAAGTTATACTGCGATGATTATTGTTGCGGCTATCATTCTTGCGACATTTGCAATTGGAATTATTAAGCGGGAAAAAGTATTTCGTTTTATCAACAATAAGTACGATAAGATTAGTAAGACAGAAGAAATGTGATACAATAAGTCATTATCGGTTTATACAAGGAGGACAACATGAATACTGGAAAGATAACAATAAGTGAAAAGGGTGGTGTGATTACGGTTGCGCCTGTAAAGGCTGCTGGTGGTGCACGGACGCTTACGATTTGGTTTGACTGCAATTGTCCCTATTGTAGGCGACATTGGATGGACCATCTCGAGGGCTATCTTGAAGAAATTGAGGCTGGTAAATTGACACTTGATATGATTCCTGTTGCATTTTTAACAGAGTATTCTGCTCGAGCTGCGATGCTACTGTATTCAATCATACCATATGGTGTAGATGTATTTTTTGATGCATTTCATTCAATTGTATGGGAGGGGCTACCTGAATCTCAGGGCAATGATGATGCAACTGTGACGCATAAACTCGGCGAGGTATATAAAGAAATTATTGTACCAGCATTGAATGCGCGTGGTGTTGATCCAAAGACCATCGATACCGCATCACAAGAAAGTTATGACAAAATTAAAAACAATACAGACGATGCGATCGCAAAAGGTATCAATGGTGTCCCTCACATCGAACAAGATTAATCATGGAATCGATTGCTAGATATGTAGATAAAATAGTGTGTTTTGTTACAATATTGTGACAAAACACACTATTTTTTTCTATATCATCATACGATGTTCACATAAGGATTATGAATCATGATGAACTTACGAAAGATGTGTGAATAAGCCAGAATAAGTCATATTCCGTCAGAATCATATGATAGAATTTTCGAATCATAGATATACGTGATAATGGAGGGTATGATTATGGTACGGATCGTAAAAGTAAATGTAAAACATATGCTAGCTAAGCATAAAATTCTGTGTGCGATTACTGTAACATTGGCATTGATGTCCATTGTGTTCATTGCATTGTGGGTCAATACACTACATGTGGCAGAGGAACGCGCTGCAGCTATTCAAGAGTTGAAAGCGACAGTTACGGCTTCACAGAACACAACGACAAGGCTTGAAAGTGACAAAGCATCTCTTGAAGATAGCATCGCAGAGCTACAAATCAATATCGAGGCTTTGAACAATACGGTAGCAACATCGGAAGCAGAGAGCACTTCACTCCAACAGCAATATGCAATGCTTGATGCGCAGAAGGCGGAACTCGAAGCAAAGCGTGGTGAGCTTGAGGCTCAGATTGGATCCTTACAACAGGAAAACGGTGACCTATCAAAAAAATTCAACAGGCTGAAAGGGAATTAATTGCAAATGCCGCACCAAACGGCTTGCGCCTCACTTTTTATAAGAGTGGCAATGGCAGAGGTGCTGGTGGTCCATTGATTCATAACCAGACAGTTGCAATCCCAAGGCAACTCATGAACAATATGGGCATCTCTTTTGGTCAACAAATCTATATCAATTCAAATCGTGGTTGGTCCGGCTGGTATACGGTTACGGATATCTGCGGTACGGCTGGGACAATCGATATCTATACGGAAGGTTCGATTCCCACATGGGGTACCGAATCTGGCGTATCAATATCTACGTAGAAAAAAATGCACTCACTTTGTGGGTGCATTTTTTACGGGGTGTATCTCATTATGGGCGATCAGGGTGTTTTAAATGAAATTAAAAAGTACATTAGGAGTCGTCAATCAAGTTAGTGTAAACTTAGTCTGGGGAAATTGAAGAAAAAAAGTATAAGAGTAGCCCAACCTATGATATGATTTTGTTGCGAGACACAATCAAAGAAAATAGGAGGAGGACTGCCCTTATGAACACAAGTATATCAGAATTAGGACTCGTTGTCGCAGGGAATTTTATGGATTCAGTAATAAATTCATTGGAGAACGCAGTAGATATTTCAATGCTAGTCAAAGATATGGAAGAATATCTTCATAGAGTAGGCACAGAAGCAATAGCACACCTACTGGAATCAGCAGATGAAATAGTAAGAGAGTCAGCTGAACGAAAGCGAGAGTGGGAAATACATAGCTCCTCATTACCAACGACATTGACAACAATATTTGGCGATGTCCACTATGAAAGAACATATTACAAACACAAGGAACAGGCTAAGACATACATGTTTCTTTCAGATCGAATGATGGGAATAGAAGCTCACGATAAAACAGATGCCTTACTGGCTTCGCGAATGATTGAAGAATCCATCGATCTTGCATATCGAAAAAGTGGAAAAAAGGTAAGCCGCGCCTCCGAATTTACAGGACAAACGGTAATGAAAAAGATACGCCAACTTGGAGATATTACAGCAACGGATACTCCTGTTCAAAGGGCACTTAAAAAGCAAGTGTCAGTACTTTATGTGGAAGCCGATGAGGATCATGTAGCATTGCAGACAGGAGGGCAAGTCGAGCCGCGCTTAGTATATATTCATGAAGGAAAGAAATGCACAACTGTTGATATTACAGGGGATGTAAAGAAACCACGTTTTGAATTAATTAACAAGAGATGCTTCGGCGGTGTATACAAAGATTATGAGCAGCTTTGGCTTGAAGTGGCAAATTACATTGAAGAAGTCTATGATACACAG
>JAISJM010000075.1 GCA_031261525.1 Eubacteriales Family XIII. Incertae Sedis bacterium | reverse complement strand
AATAGTAGTCATTAAAATCATTCGAAAATGAGCACCAGTTAGGTCGCATCTCACTTGAGTTAACGCCATCTTTTATATAGAACCGAATCCACGACATTTGCAATATCTTTCATGAAGATTCATATCACATGGGAATAGTAGTCATTAAAATCATTCGAAAATGAGCACCCGTTAGGTCGCATGCAAATGCCATCCAGCAAAATCATTCAAAACAACTGCCACACCAAATCCCCATTTGCCATTCTTCGCATATTATGCGAGCAGTGATTGTTCCGCAGCATGAAGCGCCTCGGCAACGCGATCCGAGAATGCGTCAAATGCTGGATCCTCGACCTGCAAAGCTGGATTCGACAAGAAATTCGGGATAATCGTCTCAAGCGCTTGATCGAACCGTATTGCGCCGACATATCCTGGCACGAGCGATTTCAGCTTGCTCGTATCAAAGATTGCCGTGTTAGATTTATCGCCGAGAAGCCCGCCTGTAAAATTATATCCATATTTTTCTTCCGCTGCGATGAGCAGATCCGTTGTGACATGTAGCGGTTTTAATTCCACGCCGAGTTTTTTAGCAATCAACTCGTAAATCTGATTCCACGTGAGACATTCCTCGCCCATCACATTGACGGCTTGACCGATTGCGTGCGGATTGCCCATGAGTCCGATAAATGCCTCAGCAAAATCCGTATTGTAAGTTACTGTCCAAAATATCGTACCGTCACCTTGAATGAGAACTGGTTTTCCTCGCAACATTCTGCTTACCACAGACCATGGTCCATTTGCACCTTGAATGGAAAGTGGCAGAAATTCCTCGCCATAAGTGTGACTGGGTCTGACAATTGTGATTGGAAATCTATCGTTTTGAAAATGTGCGTATAGGACTTTCTCACAGTCAATCTTCGCACTCGAATTTGTCCAAAATGGATTCGATTGCGGTGATGTCTCCGTCGTGATTGGGCTCACAAGCGGCTTCTGATAAGTATTTGCAGAACTGATGAAAATATATTGGTCCGTCTTTCTGTTGAATAATCTATAATCTCGTTCAACATCTTCGGGCGCAAATGCCACAAAATCTGCGACCACATCAAACCTCTGTCCATCGAGCAATTTGGATATTTCTGCTTCGTTATGGATATCGCCGATTAGGACATTTGCACCCTCGGGGACATTGTGACTTTTGTTTCCACGGTTCAGCAGGTAGAGTTCATGCCCTTCTGCAGCGAGTTGTTTGGATATTGCGGAACTAATGTTGCCGCTACCTCCGATTAATAATGCTTTCATCAACGCCTCCTTTTATGGTAAAATTGCAAAACATTTGTTGCCGTTCACACCCCATCTCGTTCTCATAGCCGCCGCGCACAGATAGAGTTTAATGCGACGCGTGCTCTTTGCTTGAATTTCCGCATTTTTTGACTTTGTGAAGTTAATGAATGATGCAAACAAGCTGTTTATCACGATTATAACGATGTTTATTCAAAATTAGCTAAATCGTTGATATTTCAAAATAATTTTGTAAAAATGCGGAAACTCAAGACTCTTTGATATTACACATTCATCGCATTCAAATGGGCAGCCCATCTTTGCATATTCTTGAATATTTCTCCAATTATGTAAATATAATTCACTTGTGGATTTGAGTAAATTAACGATGAAAATATCAAATACGAGAGTACTCGCGTTCAGTGGACGCTTGAAACATCTGAACGCGAGCGACTCCATAATTTAGTAATTGATACTTTATAGAATGTTAGTCACAACATTCTAATATATTACGTAATATACAATGTTGCCTACGATATAAACTGTTACTAACTATGCGGATTCATTCTCTATTGAACACGTTTTCAACACAATAATATTGCTTATTCAAAGCCGTTATAATCATATTACATCTCATTGATTTCATTGCGGATTCATTAACAATGAAATATGGCTATAACATTTAAATTTCCACACGATATAGATATTTCGTTTTGTGATTTTATATTCAAATTGGAGTATTTCATAAAAAATGATAATATTTTATGAAATGAGCAGATTCATCCACATAAATGATACAGCAGTTTTGCATTGTGATTTATATTCAAATTACAGTGTTTTATTAGAAAATAGCAACATCTCATTGATTTCATTGCGGATTCATTCACAATGAAATATGGCTATAACATTTATATTTCCCCTAGATGCAGCTATTTTATTTTGTGATTTTTCGCCTTGTATTTGCACCTTAAATTAAGATGGTTGCTTGCCGATATATGCCAAGATTCCGCCATCAACGTATAAGATATGTCCGTTTACGAAGTCAGATGCAGCCGATGCGAGGAACAATGCGGGTCCTTCGAGATCCTCGGGCGTGCCCCAACGATTGGCGGGCGTCTTTGCCAAGATGAAGTTGTTGAATGGGTGACCGTCTGCTCTGAGTGGCGCGGTCTGCTCGGTTGCGATGTAGCCAGGTCCGATGCCGTTGCACTGGATATTATAGCTTCCAAATTCGGATGCGATGTTCTTTGTGAGCATTTTCAAACCGCCTTTGGCTGATGCATATGCCGAGACGTCCTCGCGCCCAAGTTCACTCATCATGGAGCAAATGTTGATAATTTTGCCGCCGCCTTTGGCAATCATGCTTGGAATCACTGCTTTCGCAACGATAAATGGCGCAGTGAGATCGATGTCGATGACCTCGCGATATTCGTCAATGCTCATCTCAAGCATCGGAATACGCTTGATGATTCCAGCATTATTGACGAGAATATCGATTGTGCCGACTTCCGCTTCAATCTGCTTTACGAGTTTTTCGACTGCAATCTCATCGGTTACATCGCAGACATAGCCATAGGCTTCGATGCCTGCCTCTTTGTACGATGCGAGACCTCTGTCGATGCTCGCTTGACTTCTCGCGTTGAATACGATTTTTGCGCCAGCCTCTGCATAGGTCTTCGCCATCGCGAAACCGATACCATATACTGCGCCTGTGACGAACGCGACTTTACCCTCTAAACTGAATTTATCTAATGTGCTCATTTTATTTGCTTCTCCTGTCATATTCTAATTGTAAATTTCTAATGTATTTAATACTTGGTCGTTTGCATTATTTGACATGCTTGATCTGATTGTAAAATGAATGATTGCAAATTAGTAGTAGATTTACATATCAATTTCTATTGAACAAAATTGTTGGCACAATGTTGGCGGTTTTGTAGCGAAAATTGTATTCAACAGAAATGCTCAATCGTCCTTTCGTATCTTATTTTATTTCTAATGTTTTTTGATAACAATTATCTTCTTTTGTAATGCAAATGCGCAATTACTCCATTTCAGACGCCAATACGAATCCTCATTCGCCGTTATTAAATAACTGTGATTACGATATGCGAATGCAAAATTGAGCGGTGTATTCATTTATTTGTATTTATTTACATTTGCTAGCAACGATTCGCCACTATTTGTAGTGATGATATTCATTCGTTTGCATTTGCTTGCAGCGATTTGCCGCTATTTGCAGTGATGATATTCATTTGTTTGAATTTGCTTGCTACGATTCGCCACTATTTGCAGTGATGATATTCATTGCTTACATTTGCTTGCTACGATTCGCCACTATTTGCGGCAGTGAAATTCATTTGCTTACATTTGCTTGCTACGATTCGCAGATGTTTGCAGTGATGATATTCGTTGATTCAGTATTTACTTTAAATCCTCTGTCGGAATGAAATCCATATCCGTGTATGTAATATTCTCACCGCACATTGCCCAGATGAAAGTATAATTGCTCGTGCCAACGCCGGAATGGATCGACCAACTTGGCGAAATAACCGCTTGCTCCGAAGTCATGACGATATGCTTTGTCTCATCTGGCGTGCCCATCATATGGAATACAACATTGTCTTCTGGCATGTCAAAATATAGATAAACTTCCATACGTCGATCATGCGTATGCGCGGGCATTGTATTCCAAGCATTGCCTGAGGCAAGCACGGTATAGCCCATCTGGAGCTGGCAACTATCGCACACGTTTGGATGGATATACTGGTAGATTTTTCTCTTATTGAGTGTTTCTTGTTCGCCTGTCTCCATCGGTGTGATGTTGTCAATTGCGATTTTGACATTGGGATATTTGTGATGGGCGGGGACACTTGAGATGTAGAATTTTGCAGGATTGAATGGATCATCAGAGCGGTAGATTACGTTTCGTGTCTCTTTACCGATATAATAGCCGTCTTGGCGTTTCATCGGTTCTTCTTTGCCGTCGATGATGATGGAACCAAGACCGCCGATGTTGATGACGCCGAGTTCGCGGCGCTCGAGGAAATAATCCACGCCGAGTTCTTTGTTCAGTACGATTTCAAGTGGCTGGTCTGTCGGTGTCACACCGCCAAAAATCATGCGGTCGTTGTGCGTATAGCCGAGTCTTACTTCGCCGGGCACAAAAACATCTTCGAATAGAAATTCCTCGCGGAGTTCCTTGGTTGAGCTGTGTCTGATGTCCTTTGGCGCATGTGCGTATCTTATGTCTAGTTTTGTCATTTTTTATCCCTTTCTCTTAGTTTGTAGGTTGATTACTTTGGAGCACGAATGATTTAGATTTTTATTATGATTAGATTTTCGAATAAAAATTCTGTCGCAGTTCATTATTGGATTGTGCCTGATATTCTTTGGCGCGTGTATATATTATCTCTCATTTTGATGATGCCCTCATACTACAACTTATCTAAAGATATCTATCAATCAACAACAGAATCACATGATACTCAAATCCAATGGTATTGTATTTAATTCTCTTCCTAACGCGATTTCGGACATAAAAACAGGCATTATTGTGTCCAAAATCGCGTTAGGAAGAGAATTTTCAAAATGTTACTGGGCGGAATCTGAAACAAATTTTAAAATGGTTTTAATTGCGGATTTGTATTTATTGCTATTTTCGTTTCCAATTTTATTGCCATTTCCCGATTTTATTTCCATTTCCAGATCATACCTCTAGCGACCCGATCCATTTACGGGGAGAAAATCGCTTGCAAACGTTCATCGTGCAAAACCAATGCGTGCGATTGCTGATCTCGATTTGTAGCCTAGTGAAAATCGCTTGCAAACGTTCATAGTGCAAAACTTCACCATCACACCTAGCGATCCACTCCATTCACGTAGTAGAAATCACTTTTATTTGAAAGCCCACACCAATGATGATTAGTTTCAACTAGCAGCCCACGTCATTCACAGGGTAAAAACCTCCTACCAGATGAATAAATCTTTATCAATCAATCTCAGTAGTGCCTCGACATAATAATAATCCGAGTAGACGAGCGGCACACCTCGCGTCTCAACGGTGTGATACGCTTCGGTGCCACCATCGATGATACTATCTACATCGTTGTCCCAATTTGCATATTTTTTTTCTGTTGATTGAATGATATTGACGGCCGCATTGTAAAATGTCGGACGTTCCCTTTCGTTCACATGCTCCGCAATTTCAAGTAAGCCACACGCCGCAATGAGTCCAGCGCTCGTGTCGTAGATGACGGGTTCCGCTGGTGCTTTGAAGTCAACCAACGGAATCCAATCCGTCGCCCCCACATTTGCAATAAAATAATTGGCGACACGCTTTGCGGTGTTCAGATAATACTCGTCTTTTGTGTGGTGATAGCTGAGCGCAAATCCGTAGATTGCCCAAGCTTGGCCGCGTGACCATGAGGAATCGGCGGCATAGCCTTGACCGCCCAATATTTCGATAAACTCGCCATTATCAGGGTCGAAACTGCCGATATGTCCGACGGAACCGTCGGCGCGCACGTGATATTTGCTGATTGTATCCGCGTGAAGCCTTGCAATGCTGTCATATCTCGTGTCATTTAGTTCCTGCGATGCCCAATATAATAGTGGGATATTCATCATGCTGTCGATGATGACGAGCCCAGTATCGTTGCCATTCCAGGCTCTGAGCCACTGACCCGCTTCATTGTAACGGCTGGAAAGAATTGCTGCGGCATGGAGACCACGCTGGAGCGATCGAGCGCTACCAGTTTTTCTATAATTTGCCACGGATGTATGAAGCCACATGAATCCAACATCGTGATGCAAACCGACAAAATCGGATAATGCTTCGTCCAGTCGTTCTTCGATTTTCTCAGCAGCATCGGAGAATTTTTTATCCTCTGTATAATGCGCCAATTGCCACAACAATCCAGCGAAGAAGCCATTTGTCCACCACGCAATGTCTCGCGCGCCGACATCTGTGTACTTGCCATTTGTTGGGATATATGGGATTCCGCCGTCCAAGCGGTCCACTTCTGCAGCGATTTTCGCCTGCGCCTTCGCGAGCGATTCATGTACCCAATCCGTGTTTATACTCATCTACCTGTCTTCCTCCATTTCAATTAACGATGTTTGGTGATATTTAGCGATGTTTCTAATGACAGCCTGTCTTGATTACCAAATTTGGTGATACTTAACGATGTTTGGCGCTATTTCTGATATCAACCTAGCAGCTTTACCAAATTTGGTGATATTTAGCGTTATTTCTAGTGACAGCCTATCTTGATTACAACCTGTCTTCTATCGTGCGACTTCAATTGTTTTGCCATTATACACAACCGTAATCGAAGTGTCCGTGATTGTGACTTGCGGTTTTCGGATGCTTCCATCGATACAACTATCTGTTTTGCCAGTTATGCTATCACTAACTTCGCCACTGATACGACTATCTGCTTTGCCATCGAATTGGCTATCAACGCAATCATTTGCTTTGTCATCTACTTGGCTATCAACACGGTCATCGATACTGCCACCAACGTTGTCGCCAATACAACCAACTGGATTTCTATCAACATTGCGATTCGGCTTGTCATCACCATTCGTTGGCACTACGGGAACATTGTCGCCATAGACGAGCGAGGCAATGGTATAATTCCCAGGTTCTACATCTGTTAACAGATATGGATATCTAATTGTATTGTAAAGGACATTGGCATTGGGCAAATGTAGACTCACTCGGGCAACCGATGTAACGGGTTCAACAGGTTTAACAGAAGCATCAGCTTTGTGAATACTTGTATTAGCTTCTAATTCAATATCATTTTCGGTATTATTATCATCTAAATTTGTAGCCTTATTGTCACCTACATCGCTCGCCGAAATACTTGCTATAAGACCATTCACATTGCCAGATGCGATATCTGGTGTACGGACCGATATGCCATCTTGAGTGAAATTTGCATCAACATGAAGAGCCTCAATCCCACTTGTTCCAACGCTTGATACGAGATAGATTTCACTGTCACTGATGGCATTTTCCGTTATGGAATCTTTCTCTACAAATGGAACGGAGAATCCGCCATCGCTGAGTCTTAACTTTCGTGCTGACTGAATCTCATGAACTCTAACATGAAATGGAAATGCTGGAATAATGATTGAAGTAATTTGCACATCGTCCCAAGGTTTCCAGACGTGTTTGGTATGGGTTTCAGTCACCTCGAATGATTCTGGCACAGTTCGTACTCGAAAGAAGTCGTCCTGCTGTTCAGATACGGCGAGCACACTGTCAAATCCGCCTCGTTCGAGTGTCACCGAACCTCTTGGCACATTGAATCCAAATGTGGTAGAATAGACAAATTTTGCATATTTTGCCTCGCCGGAGATATGATGCAAATTATATTGACCCGCAGGAAAATTCTGAATTTCTGAGTCATCCGCTTTACGGACAATTAATTGGCGTGACTCGGGACTGAGTTTTGTTAGCTCGTAATTTGTATATGGTTTTGGCGTGATTTTCCAAAATTCATTATCATCGCCGTCATCTGCGCCGAGCCCGATGAATGCTTTAAACGCCCAATATGGCGAGCCCGGCCCATTGTATTCTTCTGCCATCGCGAGATTTTCGTAGGCATATCCAATCTTGAGAATGCCATCTGTTGAGAATATTTTCTGATTGAACCAGTAGTGTAGATTGCCGCTGAGATAATGTTTAACTTCAGAAAGCGTGATGTCAGTGCGATCCGTTGATGCAAAGTTTAACTCATTTGGCAAAGTATTTGGGGTTGCATCTTCATCTTGGAGTAGCGACGTACAACTGAAGAGGTTCCCATTCGATGCATGTGCCGACGATTGGGTTCCGCAGGAGAGCACATCACTTTGTGCATGTGAGGATGACTGGATTCCAACAGTGAGCGCATCACTTTGCGTGTGAGAAGTTGGTTGTGCATCATCAACGCCATTTGCATCTTTGTCAAAATCAACCCCTGCAAATACCATCGCCGACCAGAATGAACTCTGCGCAAACCGATAGGTCAGACTGCGACCAAACGGAATCCCGCGTCCATCTTTATCAAACCAGTACCGAAAAGTTTTTGCAAATGTCACAGCCCGCGCCTTAAATAATTTCGACCGCTCTGGATCCTGTGCACCATAAATCTTCGAGTAAATCAGCGAATAATAATGCATTGCAAATGGAATATAATACTCAAATTGATGATCGCGACCGTCGTTATACCAACCATTGCCAATATAAAATCCTTCAATTGTCTCCAAATCTTCCTCGATTTTCGCGCGGCTATCATGCCCGTAATTCAGATTCAAAAAGACATTGACCAAAACTCTGAAGAATAACCAGTTGTTTTTCACAGGCTCATGAACGTTAATTTGATCGAGCCAATTAAATATATTTTGTTTTTCAGTGTCCGTTAAAACACTCCATGCTTTATCCTTGTTGAGCACAAGGAAGACCGCAAGCGGTGCCATTTCAACCATCAGCTGGTCATAATCCGTGATATCACCCCAATAATTCTCTGACTCTGGATTGACACCATCCGCTACACCTTTTAATAATTTGGCAAATGTCGCATCGGCTTCATGATGCACATAGTACCCAGCATATCCCCAAAACAGCCTGAGGAATCCTTCGGCTTGAATGGTCGATTCTGAATATAATGTTCCACTTGACCCAATATTTAGGAGGCCCGGCTTTGCCTCAGTCAGCTGATTCAAAGCCGGGAGGGCAATGGTTTCAAGAGAAAGTGCATAATCGGCTCTTGAAAGAAGTGGGTTATTCTGTAGTTCCTTGAATTCTGGTAACACGAGTGAACTCCTTCCGAAAGGCTATCTTCCCCAAATGTCATTATTGGGGAAGGTGGTATAAAATTACTGTATTTGAAGAGATTTCGAGTTACATGGGAACTGGCATATGTCATATTTTAACTCATCACATCCCATAATTTCGAGTGATTCTTCACTGCATGGGAGTGAATCACTAGGTGAAAGTGGCATCACACGGTAGGATGCCATGACTACGTAATAATGACATATGATTGCGGTATATTATCACTACAGTATGACATTACTAATGTTATGATAACGACTACACGTATTTGCATAATATCTTCTTCAAGTTTATAATGACATTATATATGTTCGTCAGAATTCTTTCTTTGCAAAATCAGACTAAAAAACATGCAAAAACGGGTGAATCAAAATGAAAGATTTAGACTATAAAATTGAATATTTTAATGACTCGATTAACTGTTACAATACGGAATCAGAGCCGATTAACAACCTTCATCTGCATAATCACTATGAATTGTATTTGTTTTTAGATGGTGATGTGCGGTTTTTTATCGACGGGCATTCGATAAAATTAAAGCGAGGGAATCTCTTGTTTTTGAAAAATAATCAGGTACATGGACCACTTCAACTTAGCGATAACCCGCAAGCGCGGCTCACGATTCATTTTTCGCCACAGATTGTGGCGGGCTTTGAAAGTGGCAGTTCTAGCAATGCCGCAAAAGGCATGGTCGGTTATATGTCCAAGAACATATCGAGCGGTGCAGCGAGCAATGTAGCAAACAATGTGTCGAGCGGTGCATCTAGTGGTGCAGCGAGCAGTGTAGCAAACAATGTGTCGAGCGGGGTATCTATTGGTGCAGCGAGCAATGTAGCAAACAATGTGTCGAGCGGGGTATCAAGCAGTACAGAGATCAACGCCACGAAAAACGTTGTAAGAAGTGATTCTAAAAATGGGAATAACCTACTTGATTGTTTCACGCGAGATTATAAGCATTTTCCAATGATACGACTAAATGAAGATCAGATTGAAACCATGTCACGCGTCTATGACCAGATTGTCGCGGAGCAGAGTAACCCCAGTCAAGAAAATCAACCGCGCATGCTATCGGCATTGTTGACGCAATTGCTGATTTATGCCAATCGATTCAATAAGGCGAGCGCGGTGGATAAAGTTCAAAATGAATTGTCGCCACTCATCTCAGATTTGATTAATTATCTGCAAGAGACAATCACAAATCCCGAGCTGAATTTGGAATTAATCGAGAAGGAATTCAATATCAACAGTTCCTATATTAACAAGCTTTTCAAAAAAGAACTCGGTAGCAGCATCTATCATTACATCCTATTAAGCCGCATTGCGATTGCAAAAAGATTGCTGGAATCGGGGCTTTCTGTCACGGACACCTGCGAACAATCAGGATTCAATGACTATTCCAATTTCATCCGCGCCTTCAAGAAAGTTGCGGAAGTCTCACCGAAACAATATGCAAAAATGCAAGAAAATGCGTAGACAAGCGCAAATGAGTTCCAGCAAACACCTAATAAAAAACAACATGTAAAATGACAAACCGTCTCCAAAATTTAAATGTCTTTCTAACTAAATAGACAAATAACTTGATTCGCGTATAAGTTGACAATTTGGTATGACTTCGGCTCTTTTTTTGACCGAATTGTCGTTTTATACGCCTTGCTATAGGATTAAAAAATAATTTCATACACAAAAATCGACAAATTCGCTCGAGATGTATGGTTAGTATCATATATGGCGTAAAAATACCCTCAAAATGATACTAACCATACATCTCGAAGCAATATGTGCCTATTTTTAGCGAACTTTATTATGAGGGTTATCAAATCTTACATTTCATGTGAGTTAATTTCATATTTAGTATAAAATTTGATGGTGTCATATTCTAGGTGTACATATCTTGGTTTGTAACACAAATTATTCAAACGGCGCGATTTTATCAGGTATCTTCGCGTTAATTTTTGGCATTTCTTCCCTCGCATCTATACTAACAATATGTCCTGCGCCATCAATTGGAAATATTCATTGTTGTACCACTACTCCCTTATTATATAAAATAAGCGCAGGTTTGAGATACTCAAATGAATGAGTCTCCTACCTACGCTTTTTGATGGGGATATCTTCAGTGTTCGTTTCTAAAGAGTGTTATGCTTTTTGTTATGCTGTTAATCTCGTCATAATCCTACTTGGATTAAATTCGGCTTCGATGTATTCAGGGATTTCGTCACCTTGCCATGTATATGCAAGATACACTTCGCCTTTTTCATTGATGCTCGTTCTTGATACCGTGCCATCCGTACCGCCCATGAGCGCCTTCACTTGGTCATAGGTCAACGCATCGTCGATACGGTTTTTTAATTCCTCAATGTGGCTATAATCTGTATTTGGGTCTGTTACATTTTCAAATGTTGCAAGAATTTGAAAAGTCGTTACTTTGCCATCTGCATTGTACCAAACAGTAATCTTTTCTTTATCATTGTAGAGCCACTCATATCTCGGCTCTGAGTCATCAGAATCCTCTGGTTTTATGCCTTCGAATCCTAATGCTGCATTTGTTTCTTCTAGTGTTTGCCCAATTGTAACAAGATTTCCAGCAGCAATCACGCGCTCCGTTTCAGCCTTTGCATCTTCTGATGATGGCGCATCCGCTTTTGTTTCATCTGTATCTTTGACAGCGGCTGAAGCGGCTGCTGAGTTCAATTCTGATTCAAGTTCTGAATCTGTATTTGTATCTGTGCTACCGCCACATGCTGTAAAAGTCAGCATGCAGAGGATCAAAATCATTGGTAATAATAATTTTCTCAATTCAAAACCCTTTCATTTTCATCCACTTAATCATGAATTTGTACCAATGCCATTACCATTGCCATCGCCATTGTACCAAACGAGAATCTTTTCCCTATCATTGTAGAACCACTCATATCTCGGCTCTGAGTCATCAGAATCCTCTGGATTTATGCCTTCGAATCCTAATGCGGCATTTGTTTCTTCTAGTGTTTGCCCAATTGCAACAAGATTTCCAGCAGCAATTACGCGCTCCGTTTCAGCTTTGGCGTCTTCTGATGACGGCTCATCGGTTTTGTCATCGGCTGCATCTTTAGCAGCGAATAAAGTGGCTGTCGTATTCAATTCTGAGATGATGGCTCATCCGCTTTTGTTTCACCTGAGTCTTTAGCAGCGAATAAAGTGGCTGCCGTGTTCAATTCTGATTCGAGTTCTGAATCAGAATTTGTACCAATGACACCTCTACATGCTATAAAAGTCAACATGTAGAGGTGCAAAATCATTGATAATAATGGTTTTCTGAACTCCACTAATCATGCATTTGCATTTGCTTTTGATTACTTGCCGTAGACAGAATATTGTGTACTGCCATAATCACGACTTGCGCGGAGAATAGAATTGCGAGTGGCACAGTCCATTGGTTAATCCAGACGACCTGTGCGGTAATCTGTTCGACGACAAGCCATACAATAACGGCAACGAGTCCACAGATAATTGACGCAGTTCTGAGTATATAAGTTGTCTTTGAAAAATAGAGCTGTTTTCGTTTTGCAATACTTCTCAATATTGTCGTTACAGCCAGTGCAAATGCAAGCACTGCGATAATTAAGTTCGAGAAGCCCCAGACGCCCTTTGCTTTTGCAAATCCACGTGGAACATTACCATCCAATAAATCTGTAATGACATTGCCACTTTGCGATTCTAGTCGCTGAACGTCTTTGATACTAAAGCCATCGAATTTTTGATTTGACGCGCCTGAATCTTTAGGTGGCTTTGGTAATTTCACAGTATCTGTCAATTCTGTCGATGTGCCGTTTTTGACTGCCACTTCAGAGATTTGTATCACAGGCTCTGTTATGATGACGGCTGGTGGTGTAGCGTTTGTCGCAGGTCTATTAATCGTCGGTGGGTTGTTTCCTGAATTGTTTCCAGAGTTTGTGTTTCCACCTGAACCGGAATTGCCAGTGTTTCCAGAATCTGTATTGCCACCTGAACCTACATTGTCAGTGCCACCTGGGTTGTTACCAGTGCCGGAATTACTTCCGCCATCAGTGTTGTTACCGTCGCCGGAATTGTCGTTTCCGCCAGAGTTATTTCCTCCGCCGGAATTGTCGCCTCCTCCAGAGTTGTTGTCGCCGCCGGAATTGCCGCCTCCTCCCGAATTGTCGCCGCCGGAGTTATTTCCTCCGCCCGAATTGTCATTGGGATCTGGTGGCGTCACGCCTGTGCCGCTCCACTGCGCCGTATAGGTTACATTACCCGTTACTGTAGAATCAACCACTGGGCTCCAGCCTGTAAATGTATATCCTGAATATCCTACAACTGTTGGTGCTGTTGGCGTTGCATCGCCATAGTGTAGGTCATGCGTCACCTGTACATTGAAGTTGCCGTGCGCACCTGGTGAAAATGCCACAGTATAGGTCTTCTGCGTCCAATTTGCAACAAATGCAATATCGCCTGTGGTGCCAGATGGAATCGTTACAGATGTTGATGCGGCAATAATTGAAATGCCTCCAGCAGCTGTCCAACCAGCAAACGTATATCCATCCTTCGTTGGATTTGCGATATGAATTGGGAAAGAACCATTTACATTGTAACTCGTTGGATTGCCTGCGGCATTGGTACCGCCGTTTAGCATATATCCAATTGCATAATTGTCTGTCGACCACTGTGCATAGATGGTTGTATTGCCTGTAATTGTGCTAATATCAGACAGATTACTTACGACGCTACCACTGCCATTTTGAACTGTATTCCAACCCGCAAACCCATAGCCTGATCTTGTTGGCTGTGTTGTTGGGAATGTTGTGCCGTCTGCCCAAGCCTGTTCCAAAAGGTTATAGAACAAATCTGCAGGCGCAGAACTTGCATTGCCACCATTTGCATCAAAGTTTACGGTTGCCCAGATGAGATTGCCTGATCCTGGTGGATATTCTGCGTCTTCGTCAATTGTCCACTGTGCATAGATCGTCTTGTCTTCTGTAACAGTACCAATCGTTGCGAGGTTCGTTACTTCGTCACCGTTACCATCGGCGGTTGTGTTCCAACTGCCGAAGTCATAACCTGGTCTTGCTGGCTCACCACTTGGGAATGTTGTTCCATCTGCCCAAGCATGCTCAGATAAGTTGTAATAGATATCTGATGGTGATGTACCAGCAGTTCCACCATTTTCGCTGAAATCAACCGTTACCCATACAAGATTGCCTGAGTTTGGTGGATATTCTGCGGTCTGGTCAACTGTCCACTGCGCATAAATCGTCTTGTTTCCTGTAATCGTGCCGATACCTGCTAAATCTGTGACAGGTGTGCCTGTTCCTGCTGGCGTTAAGTTCCAACCACTGAATGTATATCCAATTCTTGACGGTGTAGCCGTTGGGAATGTTGTTCCATCTACCCAAGCGTGCTCAGATAAGTTATAGCTTAACGATGATGGCAGTCCTGTAATCGTACTTCCAGCGACACCATTTCCATCGAAATCAACGGTTGCCCAATTTGATGGATCTGTTGTGTCAACTGTCCACTGTGCGTAGATTGTTATGTTGCCCGTAACATTACCGATATTTGCAAGATTGCTTATTGTATTGCCGCTACCATCAGCAGCTTTATTCCAACCAGCAAAATCGTAACCTAGTCTTGTTGGGATTGTTGTTGGGAATGTTATTCCATCTGCCCAAGCATGTGCTACAAGGTTATACAATATTGGTGTTGGCACAGAATTGATTGCGCCGCCGTTTGCATTGAAATCTACTGTTGCCCAAACTGAATTGCCTGAGCCTGGTGGATATTCTGCGTCCTCGTCCACTGTCCACTGTGCATAGATCGTCTTGTTTCCTGTAATTGTGCCAATTGTTGTGAGGCTTGTCACTTCGTCACCGCTATCGTCTGCAGCTGTGTTCCAGCTGTCGAATTCATAGCCTACTCTTGCTGGCTCGCCACTTGGGAATGTTGTTCCATCTGCCCAAGCGTGCTCAGACAAATTGTATAGTATATCTGATGGCGATGTGCCAGCAGTTCCGCCGTTTTCGTTGAAGTTAACCGTTGCCCATACGAAAATGCCTGAGTTTGGTGGCTCTTCCGCTGTTACATCAACTGTCCATGTAGCATAAATTGTCTTGTTACCTGTAACTGTGCCGATATCAGCAAGGTTGTTCACAGTATTACCGCTACCATCTGCTGCTGTATTCCAAGCATTGAATGTGTATCCAATTCTTGACGGTGTCGCACTTGGGAATGATGTTCCATCTGCCCATGCGTGCTCAGACAAGTTGTAATAGATATCTGATGGCAATCCAGTAATCGTACTTCCGGAAACACCATTTCCATCGAAATCAACCGTTGCCCAATTTGATGGACCTGTTATGTCAGCTGTCCACTGTGCAAGAGTGTTAGATTTCCTGTAACTGTACCGATATCAGTAAGATCGTTCACAGCACTTCCAGTACCGTCTGCAGCTGTATTCCAACTGTCGAATTCATAACCAGATCTTGCGGGCACGCCACTTGGGAATGATGTTCCATCTTCCCATGCGCTTTCAAATAAGTTGTAGTGTATATCTGATGGTGCTGTGCCAACAGTTCCACCGTTTTCGCTAAAATCTACCGTTGCCCAAATTGAAATGCCCGATCCTGGTGGATATTCTGCGGGCGCATCCATTGTCCATGTAGCA
>JAISJM010000042.1 GCA_031261525.1 Eubacteriales Family XIII. Incertae Sedis bacterium | reverse complement strand
TATCTATGAATTGTAAATTAGTGAGTTGTTCACTTTTTATAGTAATCTACATACACGTACTCGGAAATTAAATCCTAAGATTATACGAACAAATAATGGATCTCTTCTTTACTCGATTTTGCGCGTAATAATAGCTGTTTTTACGCGCAAAATCGAGTAAAGAAGAGATTGGCAAATGTAGCTGGACATAAATAAATAAATGTTGCGATGATTTCAATTGCAGATTTGGACTAAATTTGTTGGATTAAATTTGCAGCACCTAATGTATCCAAATCCAGCAAGCATATCGAATAAAAATCGAATAAAATAATGACGCGTATATCATTTTTGACCGCTAAATCAGTATATTTCCAAATCAGCCTAACCATAATACAAGCGCCATATTTTATGTAGTAGCTTCGACATTTTCGATATTTACAAATATTCAGCCGTAGGAATTTACGAAGTTGTTTATTTTGTGATAATCGATAATTTTATATCGATAAACGATAAAAATATATTGACAATCGGTTTATATGATGTTATTCTACTTAATAAAGTTATGATATTCAGATTCGTTTGCGAATGATGTCAATTGGGTTGACGCGGTGCAGTAGAGTTCACGCTCTGCGCCGTGCCATATGTCACATGGCGGTGTAGTTAAATTTTTAAATATACAAAGTAATTAGGGAGGATTTTGTAAATGTGGAATAAATATCGATCGGTGTCGCTTTCCTTTATGTGCACGAAGCTTGTCATTGCGCTTGTGTTTGTTTTTGCGGCAGGGTTGCCATTTATATACAAATTTGGAGTTATTGACAGTATTTTTTTGGTGAAGGATTCGATGATTCCATTTGTGACGGTGCTTTTTTATATCTGCTGTGTCCTCGCGCTGATTGCGCTGTTTTCGCTACACAGCATGCTTGCGGGAATCCGAAAAGATTTGGTATTTGTGGATGCAAATGTCCACAATCTCAGGCGAATCTCGTGGTGTTGCTTCGCGGTCTCAGTCGTACTAATTGCTGGGACATTTGCCAACTTGGCTTTCTGGGTGATTGCCGCAATGGCAGCATTTATCGGCCTTATCTTACGTGTCGTTAAAAATGTCTTCGAGGCCGCCGTGGCAATCAAGACCGAGAACGACTTCACGGTATAAGGGGGTGCGAAAATGCCAATAAAAGTGGATTTAGATGTAATGATGGCGAAGCGCAAAATTTCTTCGGGCGACTTGGCAAATCTGATTGGTATCACGCCTGCCAATCTGTCAATTTTAAAGAACAACAAGGCGAAAGCAGTGCGATTTTCAACGCTCGAAGAATTGTGCAAGGCGCTTCATTGCCAACCCGGTGATATCTTGGTTTATGAGGAGAACTGATTCTTAATGAGATTTTCGCATGGCGCTAATGACAGTCAACAATATCATCATCGTGTCTGTCTCACCGCCTGATTATGAACGAGATTTTTGTATGGTCCTTGCGGGATACTTTGCAAATACTGAATCTGCAAGGCTCCATTTGATGGATGTAGGTATGATTATTTGGAATATGCACGAATATCTAAAGTTTCAGTGAGGGATTCATTATGAGTATAACTACATATATCTGATTCGGATTTTTAATTGGGCTGTTCTTGTTCCTTTGGGGATTCACCGATAAGAAAAAGAAATCAGCAAGGCTTGTAAAAATTGTGCTTGGCGGAGTCTTGCTTGTAGGGTCATTAGGAGTCGCGCTATTTTTGATATTCGTATTGATTCCAGCTATGTAAATGCAGGGCATATTTGATAGTTACATATATCTTGGATGCCACTAAAATCGTCCAATTTGTAAAAAAGTTATTTCGCTGTTGCCGCCAATTTGCAACGCAGCCAATTGTTCGACTGCTGGCATTAATTCGTGCAAAATTCAGATTTTCGGATCACAATCACAATAGCACCAATTCGCAAACAAGTAGCAAACTGATAATATATACAGCAAATTTCAGAGATAATATCCAGTGGTAGATTTTCGTATCAATAATCATTCAAAGGACAAAAGTGTGAAAGAATTTCACACGCCGCCTAAGGCAATACAATCATGTTGTCCCAGAATCGTATATCCTTTAAATACTAAAAGTTAAAAAATGCAGAAACATATTTTATATAGAATTTGTTTCTGCAAGCATGAATTCATTCGGCACGTTAACAGAAATGAGGCAAAGTTTGAAAAATATCAACAATCAACCAAACATTACAAATGGTCAAATTGCATATGGCACGCAAGGTGAATCTCGGCAACAAAACGCAACGCAACAAGGCGAATCCCAGCAACAAAACGCAACGCAACAAGATGAACAACCGCAACAGTGTGTGACGCAGCAGCAAGGCGGTAAGCCACCAACAACAGTGCAGCAACAATATGGTCCACAACAGCAGTATGCGACACAACAATCCAATTCCCAACAACAGTATACAACACTGAAATCGGATGCGACGCAGCAACAAAACGCAACGCAACAAGGCGAATCCCAACAACAAAACGCAACGCAACAAGATGAACAACCGCAACAGTGTGTGACGCAGCAGCAAAACTGTGAGCCACAAACATCAATGCAACAATATGGTCCACAGCAACAGTATGCGACACAACAATCCAATTCCCAACAACAGTATACAACACTGAAATCGGATGCGACGCAGCAACAGTATGCAACATCAACGACAACATCCACGGCAGGCTATGTCCCGCGTGAAAAGCAAACCTACGATTTCAAAATCGGCGATATTGTGCTTATGACTGGATTCTTCTTGCTTGGTCTGCTGTTTTGGGAGTGTGATGCCTATATGGTGGGTATGGCGCATTTGACAATATTTTTGTTTTTCATTGTTATGGCAGTTGTTTCCTTCATCTATATGCAGGTGCGCGGGTTCAGGCAGAATGGAAAAAGTCTCACAATTCTCGCGATGTATATCCTTGCAGCACTACCATTTTTGCTTTATGATTGGATGCCTGTCAACATGTTCTTATATCTATTTCTCATGGCATCGGGGCTGCTTTGGATTATGTACACGTGCCAGACAAATATCTGGGAAAAGCTGTCTGGGTTCATTGCAATTGATACGTTTAATCAAGCGATTATTGTGCCATTTGCCAATTTTGCTGCCATTTTTGCCAGTATCAAATGGTCGCTCAAATCAAATAGACATGGTAAAGCAATCCTTGCAAGCGTGATTGGCCTCGTCTGCGCGATTCCAATTTTGGCATTAGTCCTCAATTTACTAATCTCCGCGGACAGTGGATTTTCCAGTCTGGTCGATTCCATTACAGAGTATGTAAATGTTCAGACCATTGGACGCATTTTCCTCGAATTGCTCGGTGGAATTCCTGTTGCAGCATATCTCTATGGCTCCATTTATGGAAATACGCGCCATCGCGCAGTCGATAAAATCACAACAACAGCCACAGACAAAATGCTCGCAACTGCGCACATATTACCGCGTGCGGCGTTGATTCTGCCACTTGCGCTGTTCAATCTCATCTATGTTCTGTTTTTCATCGGAATGGGTCAGTATCTATTTTCCGCATTCTACAACAACCTGCCATCTGCATTCACTTATGCCGAATATGCGCGACAAGGATTCTTCGAACTTTGTGGTGTCGCGGCAATCAATCTCATCATTATAGCAGGAGTTTGGTCCCTAGCTCGCCGCCAACAACGCGAATACCCAAAAGGCATCCGTATTCTGACAGCAATTATGTCCGCCTTGACAATGCTGCTCGTCGTGACAGCCATGAGCAAGATGCTGCTCTATATCAACACCTACGGACTGACACAGCTTCGCATCTACACGTTATGGTTTATGATATTGATCTTTATCGTGTTTTTCCTATTATTATGTTGGCACATGAAGCCCGCAAATGTCGCAAAACCAATCGTCATCGTAGCAGCCATCATGCTACTCGTGCTCGGACTGTCGAATTCAGACGGCATCATCGCGCGCTACAACGTCGATGCTTACGAACACGGCAAGATTGAAAAATTTGATGAAAATCCGTACTGGAGCATGTCCGATGCCGTGATTCCAGCACTGCGCGATCTTCAAGAGAAGACGGACGATCCTGTGCTTCAGAAAAAACTAAATACAATCATCGACGGCAAAATCCATGAAAAACAAGCTGATTCAGACGAATATGGAAGCATCCATAATTACCGATTCTGGAATATCCAGTCTGCCCGTATTGTTGATCAATATGAAACCATAGACGGATAACCCTGTGGTCTGCGATACCTACATGGTCTGCGTTGCCTACATGGGCTGCGTTGCCTACATGGGCTGCGTTGCCTACATGGGCTGCGATACCTACATGGTCTGCGTTGCCTACATGGTCTGCGATACCTACATGGGCTGCGTTGCCTACATGGTCTGCGATACCTACTGTGTCCACAATGCACATAATATTGATAATTGCACAAAAGATACCAAAATTGGCATGCTTTGCATCAGTGAGAAATCATATCCAATCCATGCGATTAGCGACATCTAACTTGACAGACTTGCAGTATTTCGTCATAATTAATTAATCAGCCAAATTGCTTATTAATTAGGGGAGAACACATGCAAAGTAAAGCCCTCAAAGTTACCGTCGCGACGGCACTGCTTGCTGCCATCGCATTTATATTGATCTTTATTCGCACACCGATTCCTTTTATGCCGCCATTCATGGATTTTGATTTATGTGGCGTACCTGAGGTTATTGGGACATTTGCGCTTGGGCCTGTCGCAGGGTCCCTCATTGCAATCATCAAGATTGTGCTGAAATCCATAACGCAGGGTTCCATGTCGATGGGCACGGGCGAGCTGTGCAATGCGATTCTCAGCCTATCGTACATCCTCTCAACGTATATCGTCTGGTATGGTCTCAAAAGGAAATGGACAAACAAGCCAGGTCTAAGCATGCAGGGTGGCAGCGCAAATGCCGCAAGGGAAAATATCAAAGCCGAGACAAAGGCAGCCGCAATTGGCATGGTCGTTGGAACATTATTTGTGACAGTTATCGCCTGCGTGCTCAATGTATATATCATCTTTCCATTCTATGCGAAAGCCTACGGTATGGATTTCTCGGCAATTATCGCGATGATTACAGCAGCCAATCCTTATGTAAAATCAACCTTTGGCGCGGTGCTTTTGGGAATCGCACCATTCAATATCATCAAATACGGCATCACCTCAATCGTCGTTGGGATTATCTATTCTAGGACAATTCCAATCATGAAGCGATTAATCAAGTAGAGAAAGTGTGGTGCGAAAATGAGTAAAATGGAAAGTATACCCTATGAGACAGCCATGCAAACTGTCTGGTATAAACTTGGGAAGTCCAAAATTATGGCTCTTGCCGCTTGTACAAAATATAAGCCGAGCGTGCGCAATGTAAGTGCAATTATCCAAGACAATCGAATTCTTTTTAAGACAGATATCCATTTTGATAAGACGAAACAAATCCTAGAAAATCCCAATGTTGCGATTGCCCACTGGGGCGTTTCCATTGAAGGGCAAGCCGTCAATCTTGGCTCGTTGATCAATGCAGATGATTTCATCAACGAGAAGCCCGACAGTGAGATTAAGCATGCATTTGCCAGCGCATATAAGACACACTGGGACAAATCCTATACCGCTTATGCGCATAAGGATACGGAGATTCTGATTGAAGTCGTTCCAGAATCGATTGAAATCTGGGACCAGGATGAAAATGACAAAGCATTTCAGACGTTGATTGATTGTGCCAATTTGGAAGCTCATATTGTTCGATATGATTAAAATGCTAATAAAAAAACAGGATTAAACTCCTGTTTTTTTGGTAACGAATATGAAATAAAGGCCCGCCGATATACACCTCGGCGGACCTTGTTCTATAGCTATTGTAAATTTTTGTAAAATTAGAAGTTATTCTCTTGAAGCTGCATATAAGCTTTCGGATGCTTACATGCTGGGCACTCGTCAATTGCGGTCTTCGATTCATAGATGAATCCGCAGTTTGCACACTGCCACTTGACTGGATGCTCACGCTCGAAGACTCGACCTGTCTCGATATTTTCCTTAAGAGTTCTATATCTCTGCTCATGTTCAGCTTCTACTGTCGCGATTTTTTCCATTTGCAATGCGATATCATCGAAGCCTTCTTCTCTCGCAGTGATTGCAAACTGGCGGTACATCTCTGTCCACTCATAGTTCTCGCCCTCAGCAGCAGTCAATAGATTCTCTGGTGTTGTGCCGATTCCATGGAAATATTTGAACCAGACTTCTGCGTGCTCTTTCTCATTGCCTGCAGTCTCTTCGAAGAAATTTGCGATCTGGACATAACCTTCTTTTCTAGCCTTTGACGCGAAAAATGTATATTTGTTACGCGCTTCAGACTCCCCTGAGAATGCTGTCTGCAAATTTTCATATGTCTTTGAACCCTTCAAATCTCTGATATCTGTCATGATGTAACCCTCCTAATAATTTTATAAAAGTTAATTTGTCTCGTCTCGTACAGACACGCTTTTGTAACCTTATGCTTATTTTATACCCATGTAAGTCAATATAAAACAGCAATCATGTAACAATTTTGTGAAAAACTATGACGATTTTGTGACAAAATGTAAACGAAGTCTATATAGACCTATGGTCTAAAATAATAGTATATAGCTCCTTCCTTTCACGCAAAGCATAATTTGTAATCATTACAAATTTGTATTTATTACAATCATTATACACGAATATTCTAACAAATTATATTACGTTTTAATTACGATAATTTTCATCCACATTATATATATCCACCACCGATAAATTCGCGGATAATCGAATTCTTCGGGATGACACTATCATCTACAATCGGCGTAAAAAAGGACAACATATCACGCAAATTCTTCGCAAGTTGATACTCATCTGTACCTTCCGCAATCGTCTCAAGGAGCGGAATCGCATATTTTTTCAATGCGCACAGCTCATAAGGTGACGCCGTATTGAAGACGGCATCCGCCGCTGCGTTGTACGGAAATACATTGACCTCTTCGCCAGCACGGACTTTCGGCCATTCGTGAATCGTATCAGCCGCACTCTTTCCTCGCGTGCGATGGTCGCGAACCATGCGGCGCATGAGTCTTAAATCTGTCGTCGGAATGCGGTTGTGATTGTCGATGCCCGATTGTACGAGCGGACTGATGTAAATGCGATATTTTAAGCTTGCGTCCATTTGCTCGGTCAGACTATCATTGAGCGCGTGAATGCCTTCAATAACAACCACTTGGTCGGCATGCAATTTCGTGATTCTCTTGCCGAAGATTTTCTTCCCTTCTATGAAGTCAAATGTCGGTAAATCGACCTCTTCGCCGGCGACAAGCCTTGCAATATGATCCGCAAGCATCGCCCGATCAATCGCTTCGAGTCCCTCATAATTCGGTTCGCCATCTGGTCCACGTGGCGTATCTTTGCGGTCGAGGAAGTAATCATCCGTCCCGATATACAGTGGTACATCACCCTCAAGCGCCTCTATTTGAGCCATCAAACGCATTGAAAATGTCGTTTTTCCGGAGCTCGACGGACCCGATATGAGCACAACTTGCCTCGATTTAATGACAATATCCGTAGCGATTTTGCTAATCCATTTCCGATGAATATCCTCTGAAATCTTGATTAAATCTTTTTCACGACCAGCTACAATAATCTCATTTAAATCCGATGCAAAATTCAAACCATGCTTCACAAGCCATGAACGAAGCTGCGAGTACGCATCACCTAACTTATAATCATCGTAATACGCTGGCAATACATCGGGGTCGCGCTGGTGTGGATATCGGAGCAGGATGCCATTTTCGTACGGTCTTAATTCAAATTTTTCGATATAACCTGTACGCGTCACAGTCTTGCCAAAGAGCGAAAATGTCAATCCATCGAGTCCATACTCAATCATCGCGCCACGCCTAGAAATCTCGGTAATTGGCAAGTTGCGAGCAACAATATCGCGCATATGATTATAGATTGCCGCGGCATCTTTACCTGCGAGCAAGCTATGCCTTAATTCCGTATATAATCCACGGTTCAACGCATTGTAAATTCGCGCATCCGAGCCTGTGCCGAGTACTTTTTGTACTGCCACAAGATAGATTAGTGTGAGCGAGTTTTGGTAGAGCCTGTCAGCGAGCGAATTTCGCGTATCGAGGAGTTTTACGACGGCTGGTGATCCGATGTGATAATCCAATTGCTTCAAGCGGCCGTTGACTTTGGCGGCTAAAACTGTGTATGGTAGTTGTTGTTGCGGCGGCACTTGTAAGGCAACGGCATCGTGCGGCAGCGTAGCAGTTGCGATATCAGCGATATTTGCTGCGTCAGGAGACGTAGCGATATTTGCGGCGTCTACATTATTAACGCCGTCAGGAGATGTGGCGTTGCTCGCTGTTGCGGCATTTGCCCATAAGGTCCCGTTGCGAATTTTATCAACCAATGCCTCTATCGTTGTGCCCTGCTCCACATCGGCTTCGATGCTTTCAAAGCTTTGCGGCAGATATAATTCTATTTTTACGCTCATTTGGTTCACCTCAAATCATTTTGATACAAAAAATCGCAATAACTCAAGTGAGATGTAAGGTTGGTATCAATTATTCGCCGAAAACAGCCTTAAAAATGATACGATCCTTACATCTCATGCGAGTTAAGTGCTTTTTTTTGTTCAACAAATTTTAGTCTTCAGTATTTTAGTCTTCAATTACAATATCATTGTATTTTGGGTGCTCGCTATACCATCTGACTGCGTATGGACATACGAGCAACGCTTTTTCGCCTTTACTCTTAATCTCATCATAACACACTTCCATGAGCTCGCCCGCGATTCCTTGTCCGCGCAAGCTGCCATCAACGTATGTATGATTGATGACGACGATTCCTGGTTTGAGTACAGGGTACGTCACCTCTGCAATGACATTTCCATGTGCATCTTTTGCATAAATCCAATTGCTATCTTTAATAAATTCCATCCTTATTCCTCCCCATGTTTCTTTTTGCTTTGATTTATACTGTTATTATATCCCTTTTTAGTGAAGTTAAACAGATTTTGTCATAGTGTAACTGAAGTGACAAAGAAGATCCTTTATTTGCGCTTGACCATAAGTGTAAACAAGAGTAAAAACATATTATATAGTGTAAAGGAGTGTAATTCATGAACAATCCATTCAATCCAGCCTTTGGTAGAAGACCTGATGTATTTTGGGGACGAGATGATTTGATTCGAGAGTTTACGGATGGCTTAAATGAGAAGAATAGTCCTTGGCGCAACGTCATACTCACTGGAATCCGCGGTGCTGGAAAGACAGCAATTTTGTCTGACATTGTTGAAATATATAAAGAACGCAAAGGTGTAATCACTGTTTTTGTAACATCCATGAATGGTATGTTGGATGAAATTCTATCAATCCAGAAGCAATTAATGAAGTATTGAATGATAAAGTTTTAACATTCTTGGGACGTGCAAATCAAGTCAAATTAGAAAATATCGACACATCATTGGTTGCCTTTTACTACAAAAAAATATTTACAGATGCGCATAAAGAATTAAGTGGTGACCGCGCCCAATATGCTGCAAAACTCACAGACGGTTTCGCATATTTAGTGCAATTACTCGGATATAATATGTGGAAATATAGTGATGATGCCGTATCTGATGATGTATTTGAGTTAGCCATCATCCAATCAAAA
>JAISJM010000170.1 GCA_031261525.1 Eubacteriales Family XIII. Incertae Sedis bacterium | reverse complement strand
TCATAAAGAGAGCAAGGAGGAAAGCCATGAGAGGTCTGAAAGACAATTCAATTCACATGATGGGGATAATGTGTGGCAAGACAGCGATGTGTACAACTATGTGCATTTGCGGTCGGCTTTCGATTGCTTTGGGCTCGGGAGGGAAGTGTTGAGGTAGGTTTTGCTGCGACATTTTCATAACGAGTACGACGAAGAGATAACTCTACGTTCCCACAGCATCAGGCTGACGGGGACGTTTTTTTATATATAAAAAGAAGGGGAATTAAAAATGAAACACATCAATCTTGATCTTCCAGAAGTACAGGTACGAGAATTAAGGCTTGGCACGATTACAGGCTATCAGGGGAATGCAGCGGATCTCGTTGAAGGTTCCAGCTGCGGTATGAAAGATACGAAGCGATCGTTTCAGCAGTGTCTTGGATGTTCTACATCGCAGGCGGCATGTATGGTTACCTTGATTCGGGATGCTGCCGTTATCTCTCATGGTCCCGTCGGATGTTCCACGTGCCTTCATGAATTTGCATTTACGTATCGTGTTAACGCACCACTCAGAGGTGTTGAAAATCCAACAGCGCGACACATCATCTCTACAAATTTAGACGAAAATGACACCGTATATGGTGGCGCGCAGAAGCTGAAAGAGGCAATCAAGACCGCTTATGATAGAGCACAGCCAAATGCGATTTTTATCTTGACAACTTGTGCTGCGGGTATCATCGGTGACGATGTTGAAGCCATCTCCGAAGAAGCGGAGAAGCAGTATGGAATCCCTGTAGTTGCAATCTTCTGCGAGGGCTTTAGATCAAGAGTTTGGACATCAGGATTCGATTCCTCATATCATGGGATTGCTCGTAAGATTGTTGGACAGCCGAAGGAAAGACGTAAGGACGTCATCAATGTCATCAATTTCTGGGGCACAGATGTCTTTGATCGATGGTTTGAACCACTCGGAGCAAAACCTAATTTTATCACTCCTTATTCGACCGTTGATAGTCTTAGACATAGTAGTGAATCTGCTGCAACTGTTGTCGTATGTAAATCGCTCGGCTCCTATCTGAGCGCCGCACTTGAATCTGAATATGGTGTGCCTGCTGTAAAGACACCGCCGCCTTATGGCATTGCACAGACCGAAAAATGGTACTTAGAATTGGCGGATATCTTAGATAAGAGAGCGGAAGCTGAGGCATTTTTAGCAGAAGAAAAAGCAAAATGGTTGCCATTGGTTGACGAATTAAGATTCAAACTCAAAGGAAAGAAAGCTTATGTGACAGCTGGTGCGGCACATGGACACGCACTCTTATCCATTCTCGGCGAACTTGGTTTAGAGTCTGTCGGCGCTTCCATTTTCCATCATGACCAAAAAGATGATAGTGGCGCAGAAGATTTCTGTTCACTCGATGCTGCGGTTACTGAATATGGTGACGTTGATAATTACCAAGTATGTAATAAACAGGAATTTGAGCTTGTCAATCAGTTAAATCGAGTGGATCCAGACATCTTGCTTGCAAGGCATGGCGGCATGACATTGTGGGGCGCAAAGTTCGGTATTCCATCCCTACTCATCGGCGATGAACATTTTTCAATGGGATTTGAAGGTCTTTATAAATATGGTACAGAGATTCTGAATGCAATAGAAAATGATGAATTTGTGAAGAATTTTTCACAGCATGCAGTCAATCCGTATACAAAGTGGTGGCTTGAGCAGAAACCAAATGCATTCCATGAAGCGCCTAAGAAGAAGAAAGACAAGAAGGCAAAAGCACAGCAGACAGCCGTATAAATCAATCAGATATTGCAGAAGCAAGCAATGCGACAGTAAATGATGAAGGGATAATATAATAAATGTCACATGTAATAGAGCAGGAACGTTATACTTGCGCGATAGGCGCACTTCAATCCGTTGTAGCAATTAAGAAAGCCGTACCCATTTTGCACTCCGGTCCAGGTTGCGGAAGCATGATCAATGGTTTCTTTGAGAGATCAACAGGATACGCAGGCGGAAGTACCTCACCTTGTACAAATTTTAGTGAAAATGAAGTGGTATTTGGCGGGATCAAAAACCTTGAAAAAATTATAACCAATACCTACAAAGTACTCGATACAGATCTTCAGGTCGTCCTTACAGGTTGTACTTCTGGGATTGTCGGCGATGATGTAGATTCACTCGTTGGTGATTTCCAAAGAGAAGGAAAACCTATTGTAAGTGTTGAGACTGCAGGGTTTAAGCACAACAATTTTGTTGCACATTCCGATGTTGTCAATGCAATTGTTGACCAGTATGTGAAGCCATTTTATGCGCAGGATTCTATCGAAGGCGTTGAACCATACCGAGTTGAGAAAAATACAGTCAATTTATTTGCTTCGATTCCTTATCAGGATCCATTCTGGAAAGGTAATCTTGCGGAGTACAAGAGGCTTCTGGAGGGACTTGGACTCAAAGTCAATATCCTATTTGGACCGAAGTCTGGCGGCGTAAAAGAGTGGCAACGCATTCCAAAGGCAGGATTCAATATTTTGGTATCCCCTTGGTATGGACTTCCGATTGTAAAACATCTAAAGAAAGAATTCGGACAGCCTTATTTTAGATTTCCGCACGTGCCGATTGGGGCAAATGAGACCGAGAAATTTCTCGAAGGTGTCATTAAATTTGCACTCAAGAATGGCGCAGATATCAATGAAAAAAAGGCGCGTAAATTTATTAAAGCGGAGAGAGATGAATACTATGAAGAAATCGACAACCTTGCAACATTTTTGCTTGAGTTCCGTTATGGACTACCAAACCATGTGCACATCCTCCACGATGCCGGCTATGTCGTTGGATTTTCAAAGTTCTTATTACATGAAGTTGGTATCGTTCCAAAAGAACAGTTTATCGTTGATAATACGCCTGATAAATACAAGGCAGATATCTTAGCTGATTTAGCTGAGACAAGCGACAAGAGAGAGATTCCAGTGTTGTTTGAGCCAGATGCAGGTATCGCACAAGAAGCGATTCGTAACGCCAATCATAGCGGGCGCGGCTTGATTCTTGGCAGTGGCTGGGACAAAGAACTTGCGCGGGAAAAGGATTTTGACTTCCTCACGGTCAGTGCACCATCACCATACAGGCTTGTGATGACGACGAATTATGTTGGGTTTACAGGTGGACTACGATTAATTGAAGATATCTACGATGTTGTGCTTTCAACGTACGCCTAAAAAAGTACGCTAAAATGATAATCATATGTGGGCATTTGCCTGAACGAATCATGGTAGATGCCCATATTTATTATTTATAATAGCAAGAAAATTACAAAAATGAGAAGAAAAGGAGAGCGCAAATGAGTACAGCAGACAACAGAAACTGGTCCATTGAGACAACGAGATTTACGGAAGGTTACAACCCAGAGGAGCACAATTGGTCTGTATCTCCACCGATTTATCAGACAACATCTTTTGATTTTGGCGATGTTGAAAGGGCTGATCGGTTAATTGGACTGCAAGAGGTTGGCAATATCTATACGCGTATTGGTAATCCTACGGTTGGCATTTTCGAGGAAAAAGTCAGAATTCTCGATGGTGGCGTTGCTGCGATTGCATTTGCATCAGGTATGAGTGCGATTACGTTTTCAATTCTCAATGTCGCTGAGGGTGGGGGGCGTATCTTGACGACACCTTATCTATATGGCGGTACGAAGGATGCTTTCAAAAAGCTTTTTCCACGACTCGGCATTGAATTTGATTACGCGAAGAATATATTGAATCCCGAAAAATTAGCCGACGAGATTCAAGAAGATACCAAAGCCATCTATCTGGAGACAATTAGTAATCCAAATGGATATATTCTTGATGTTGATGCGATTTCTAAAATTGCGCATGAGCATGGCATTCCTGTCATCATCGACAATACCGTTGCAACGCCTTATCTCTATCGACCGATTGAGCACGGGGCGGACATCGTTGTATATTCTGCTACAAAAGGACTCAATGGTCATGGTAATGCGATTGCGGGACTTGTTGTTGATGCTGGAACTTTTAATTTTGATTCAGATAAATTTACACATTTCAGAGACAAATATTGGACACTCAGAGATCGCGCTGATGATCGGGAACGTAATTTCTTGGAAGTATTTCCAGATGCACCATTTGTCAGCAGACTCCGATTTAATTATCTGAATTACTTTGGATCCTCACTCAGCCCGCAGAATGCTTATCTTACACTTCTTGGATTAGAGACACTCACGGAGCGTCTGGACAAAGAAAATGCAAGTGCACTGAAAATTGCAAAGTGGCTTGAAGGTCATGACGGCGTGGAGTGGGTGCGATATGCAGGTTTGGAGTCTAGCCCATTTTATGATAGAGCGCAGAAAGATTATCCAAATGGTGTCGGAAGCTTGTTTGCTTTTGGATTTAATGGTTCTGATGCGCAGATTGCGACATTTATCGATTCTCTTGAAATTTTCCACTATCATGTAAACCTTGGCGATGCGAGAAGTTTGATTACCAATTCTGCTAAAAATACCCACGGCGAATTGACTGCAGAAGAAAAGGCTATTGCCGATATACCGCAAAATATCATTCGGTTATCAATCGGTCTTGAAAATGCTGATGATTTGATTGCTGATTTAGAACAGGCATTTGCAAAGGCACTTTAGTTACATTTTCTTGTAGAATAGGAGACTTCAACACCATGAGCACAACAGAGAGCACAACAGAGCAGCGCGAGCTTTCCATTGATACAATACGATTTTCGGCAGGCTATGATGAAAAAAAACATAATTATGCGGTGTCACCACCAATCTATCAGACGACATCTTTTGATTTTGGCGGGGTGGAGCGGGCAAATAGATTGACATCTTTTAAAGAGGTTGGAAATATTTATAGCCGAACAGGGAATCCGACGGTTGGCATTCTTGAAGAAAAACTGCGAATTCTTGAAGGTGGAAGTGGCGCGGTTGCATGTGCATCGGGGATGAGTGCAATCTCATTGTCGATACTCAACGTTGCAGAGGGCGGCGGCCGTATTCTCACGACGCCTTATCTCTACGGTGGTACGAAAGACTCTTTTAAGAAGGTATTTCCGAAGTTTGGCATTCATTTTGACTATGCAAAGAATATCTTGAATCCAGAGAAACTCGGCGAAGAGATTAAAGAAGACACCAAAGCAATTTATCTTGAGACGATTAGCAATCCGAATGGATTTCTCCTTGATGTCGATGCGATTTCTGCCGTTGCACATGAGCACGGAATCCCCGTAATCATTGACAATACAGTGGCGACGCCCTATATCTACAAGCCGCTCGAGCATGGCGCAGACGTCGTTGTATATTCTGCAACGAAAGGTCTAAACGGACAGGCAAATGGTCTTGCTGGCATCATCATCGAAGGTGGAACGTTCGACTATAATACGGATAAATTTGCACATTTTAGAGAAAAATATTATACGCTCAGAGACCGCGATACGGAAGAAGAACGGAGTTTCTTAGATGTATTTCCCGATGCACCATTTACATTTAGGACGAGATTCAATTATGTCAGTTTTTTTGGTGCGTCCCTGAGTCCATATAATGCGTATATGACGCTTCTGGGAATTGAGACTTTGACGGAAAGACTTGGCAAGGAGAGTAAAAATGCACTCAAAATTGCGCAGTTTCTTGAGACACATCAAGGCGTAGAGTGGGTTCGGTATTCTGGTTTGGAATCTAGCCCCTATTATGATTTGGCGAAACGAGACTATCCGAATGGTGTCGGCAGCCTCATTTCATTTGGATTTCGTGGCACGAACGATCAAATTGAGACATTTATCGATGCACTTGAAATCTTTCATTACCATGTAAATCTAGGGGATACGCGAAGTCTGATTACAAATTCTCCGAAGAATACCCATGGTGAGCTAACAGCAGAAGAGAAGGAAATCGCAGATATTCCGCTGAATCTGATTCGTTTGTCAATTGGGCTTGAAAATGTCGACGATTTGATTTCAGACTTGAATCAGGCGTTTGTGAAAGCGCTGAATTGAGGAAATTTATGTATTCGCTAAGTGTCTGGCTATGAAAACACTTCGAGACTGCGCGCGAGAATTCCATTCATATGCGCGATTGCTGTACCATAATTCGTGATGGCGATTCCGGATTCTTCGGTATGGCTGATTCTGTGTTTCATCTCACGCTCATTCAAGGTGCAGCCGCCACAGTGTACGACCAATTTATATTCTGATAGATCTGTTGGAAATTCTACGCCACTTGTAAAAGCGTAGTTTAGTTTCTTTCCTGTATATTCCGAAAGCCATCGTGGCATTTTCACTGTCCCAATATCGTCACATTGGCGATGATGTGTACAGCCTTCGCTGATTAGCACAGTATCGCCATCTTTCAGCGCATCGATGGCATTTGCGCCATTTACAAGCACGTCAAGTTCCCCTTTATATCTTGCAAATAAGATGGAAAAGGAGGTGAGCAACATATCCTCTGGCGTGATTTTAGATACAAGCGCAAATGCCTGCGAATCAGTGATTACAAGCTTTGGCTTTGCTGCGCCAGTGAGTCTGCTTAACGTATCTTCAAGTTCCGTCTCGCGGATAACGATGGATACTGCACCAGCTTCGAGTAGATCTCTAACGACTTGCTGCTGTGGAAGGATGAGTCTGCCTTTTGGGGCCGCGCTATCGATTGGCGTGACGAGTACGACAAAATCATTTGGAATTACGAGGTCTCCAACCAAACGTTTTTCTTGTTCATCTGGTTTCAGGGATGCGATTTTTTCTTTTAGTTCGTGGATACCGACTTTTGTAGTGCTACTTACGGGCATGATTTCTGTGATGCCATGTGATGAAAGCAAGTTGATGATATTGTCTAATTGCAATGTATTTTCGTGTTCAAGCAATAAATCAATCTTGCTTAAGACAACGACATATGGAATATTTTTTGCTTTGATTTTGTTTATTAATTCGATATTGTTTTTTATGATGTCTCGTGATGGCGTGGTGAAATCGGATTGAACATTTTTATTATTTTTTGATTCAGATTTTAGAGAAATATCAGAGCCAAGTTCAAGCTCAGACCTAGCTTCAGATTTAGCTTTAGATTCAGCTTTAGATTCAGGATTCTGCTCAATCTTAGAGTTTGAAATTGATTCTGGATTCTTCTGCTCAATCTTAGAGTTTGAAATTGATTCTGGAATTTGCTCAATCTTAGAGTTTGACTTTGATTCTGGAATGTCTTTTGTGTATTCATCTGTGTATTCATCAAAATCAGTCGCATCGATGACAATAACAGCGATATCGGTTTTGTTCAGTATCTGGTAACTTTTGTTGACACGCATCTCGCCGAGCTCGCCTGAATCGTCGATTCCAGCCGTATCGATGATGACCACAGGACCGAGTGGCAATAATTCCATGGTTTTGCTGACGGGATCCGTTGTTGTGCCCGCAACCTCGGAGACAATAGCAAGGCTCTGACCTGTGATGGCGTTGATTAAGCCTGATTTGCCTGCATTTCTTCTGCCGAAGATTGCGATGTGCGTGCGATTTGCAACTGGGGTACTTTGTAAACTCATTTCGCTGCTCCTTTTAATCCAAAATAATGATGTGAGATGTAATTCTAATCTAAAATTTGAATTATTTTTATCATCTCGTCAGATATAATAATTCTGCAGATTTCTATTCGTAGAATGTCATTAATTAATGATATTCTACGAATCCGTAATTAAAAACATTTTATATTTATTCATATTATTCAGTATAGTTTGAATCTCTTCTTTGCGCGATTTTCCGTAAAAAAGAGGCTGTTTTTTTACGGAAAATCGCGTAAAGAAGAGATGCGTGACTTGTTCAACTAATCTTACGATTTAATTTCGAATTTGTTGTGTATATACAGCTGTCATGAAACGAAAAGCATCATGTGTATTGCTGAGAGGGCATCATTATGCATCGTCGAAAAGCATCATATGTATTGCTGAAACACATTATATTGTATTACTGCCGAAAAGTATCATGTGCATTGCTGAAACACATTGCATTGTATTACTGCCGAAAAGTATCATGTGCATTGCTGAAACACATTGTATGTATTGTCGAAAAGCATCATATGTATTGCTGAAACACATTGTATGTATTGCCGAAAAGTATCACATGTATAGTCGAAACACATTATATGTATTACTGCCGAAAAGCATCACATGCATTGCTGAAACACATTATATTACTGCCGAAAAGCATCACATGCATTGCTGAAACACATTATATTACTGCCGAAAAGCATCACATAGATCGGAA
>JAISJM010000066.1 GCA_031261525.1 Eubacteriales Family XIII. Incertae Sedis bacterium | reverse complement strand
GACATTTGCAATAATTCCCTGTAATGTCTTGTAGTCCATCGCACGTAGCGATATCTACCAAATCATTACGCAACACCTCATCTTCACAAAACACCTCCTTAATTTCAGAAGATATGTGTAAATTGTGTGTTCTATTGTGAACGTAGTGACTACTGTGTGAAAGGTAGCTATTTCAATTGTGGTATCTCCAAACCTTGTGTATATTAAATGTAAGAGCATCGTAATATGCTCTTAATGTGAACTGTTGTCTGTGAGTGAACGCACAACGACTGTTACGATATATTTGCAAAGGGGTTGAGATGCATACGAAGAAAGTCATTACCGATTTATATAAAAAATCATTTTACGAAGTCCGAAAGCTTGGTCTCGTCACTGGAAAGCAGCTTGGTGTCGCACAGATTCAGGATTCAAGAGTGATTCAGTTATTGATGAAAAATAGATTATGGATTGCTCTATTTATCTGTCTCGTCATTATCGCTAGTTTGGCAATTGATCCAATTAAGTCAGAACTTACCTATTATGAGTATAGCTACAAAGGCAAAGTGCTTGGCGTTGTGAAGAGTCAAGGAGCTGTTCTTGATGAAGTGGAGCATATTGAGAAACTGGTTGCAGAGAAGACTGGCGTCGATGTCAAAATCGATGCGGACGCGGATATTGAGCTTACACCTGTATTTGGGCCATCTGTTGAAATTGATGCCGCGAAGACGGTTGATGATGTAACCGCGGTTGAAGAGAAGATTGAAGAACTCGCAAGTCAGGCGCTTGAATTATATGAGATTAAGCTAAATGGCGAAGTTCTTGGTCAATTTGAAAGTGAAGCAATCTGCGATGACATCATCAAACAAGCAGAAGAGCGGATTCTCGGCACGCCTTTAACGGGCTATCTTGAAGTTGGTACAGAAGAGGTCATCACAAAAGAAATCGTCGTGGCAAATGTCCTCGATATCGATGACGCGGAACCTGTCATCTCTAAACTTGTAGATGGCGGCATCAAAATCGAAGAATACACCGTCGTGCCTGGCGATACACTCTACGATATTGCAATCGCGCATGGCATCACAGAAGAAGAACTTCTTAGCTACAATCAGGAATTAAATCCGGAGACACTCCAGCTTGGTTCTATTGTAAAGCTACAGGGCATTAAGCCATTACTGACAATAAAGACAACAGAAAATAAGACATTTATAGAAAAGACACCTTATGAGACAACATATGAAGATACCGAAGATTTGTATGTCGGTGAGGAAAAAGTCGTTATCGAGGGCATCGAAGGCGATGTTGAGATTAATGCCGATATCACGACACTGAATGGTGCTGAAATCGCACGTGTAGAGCATCTTCGCAATGTCATCGCAGAACCTGTGACAGCCGTTGTGAAAAAGGGTACACGCGAAAAAGGTGTTCTGAAACCAGGATATTTGATTCAACCAATCAATGGCGGATTTTCTTCTCCTTTCGGATCAAGATGGGGGCGAATGCATAAAGGTGTTGATTTTACAGCTTCCGTTGGTACTCCCGTTTATGCTGCCGATTCCGGTGTCGTTGTTTCATGTGAGCAGGATGGCAGTGGTTATGGCAATATCATTGTGGTTGACCATGGCGGCGGCATCGAGACAGCGTATGCACATCTGAGCGCGTTTACTGTATCACCTGGCACAAGGGTGATGAGAGGGGATCAGATTGCATCAAGTGGTAACACAGGACGTAGCACAGGTCCACATCTCCATTTTGAAGTAAGAATCAATGGAACTGCAGTCAATCCAATGCAGTATTTGTAGAGACTTTGTAGAGAATCGATTTTATAAAAATATTTAAAAAACATCGTGAAGACAATTTGTCATCACGATGTTTTTTTATTGTGGTGAGATGTTATGAATAGAAAAATGACAGTTATTCCCGAATGATTTTGCCGTAAACTTCAGAACGATGTTATTTTGTGGTTGTCATGAATAAACAGATGACAGTTATTCCCGAATGATTTTGCCGTAAACTTCATAACGATGTTATTTTTGTGTTTGTCATGAATAAACAGATGGCAGTTATTCCCGAGTGATTTTGCCGTAAACTTCATAACGATGTTATTTTTGTAGTTATCATGAATAAACAGATGGCTGTTATTCCCGAATGATTTTGCTGTAAACCTCATAACGATGTTATTTTTGTGGTTGTCATGAATAGACAAATGGCTGTTATCCCCGAATGCTTCTGCCGTAAACTTCATAACGATGTTATTTTTGTGGTTAACATGAATAAACAGATGGCTGTTATCCCCGCGTGATTTTGCCGTAAACCTCATAACGATGTTATTTTTGTGGTTGTCATGAATAAACAGATGACAGTTATTCCCGAATGCTTCTTATCGTAAACCTCATAGAAAGCTATAATTTATAGAATTTCATTAGATTCACGCTTGCAGCTGTAGAAATAACATACTATACAAATTATGTATTAAATAAATACTAAGTTGACGCGTTGATATGGATAAGATATTGCTCCATCAACACTGCCTCATCATCTTGAATTACAACATAGCGTTAGAGCCGCAGGACGTTGTAGCAATTTTTGCTGTAATTTTAAAATGAATTACGAATTCGCCTAATTCAAAACAATAGAATAGAGATAGATCTGAATGCGATTATTTCATCAGAAATTAGGTTTTATTTGATACTTTCTGATTGAATTGATTGACGCCAAAACAACAATACCCACCTATCAATGTGATTACTTATTAATTATCGCCATGCAAATTTATTGCATATATTGGAATAATACTTTCCATATATAAGATAAATTACTATAAGCAGATGCAAATGTCGCAAGTACATGCCCATCCAATTACAGTGGTGACAAGTTATTCCATCAAATAGCCATGTTGGCAACTACAGCAGACCGATGGGATAACATCACAAACATTCGTGATGAATTGCTCCATCAAATAGCCGTGTATACCATAGATTACCACCTTAAACTCGTCCGCGAGTTACGACATTTGCACCTCAAAAATAATTCGCGACAAAAAAGACAACATTATCGCTCGAGATGTATGGTTAGTATCCTTTTCTAGGGTGTTTAAGTCCCAAATAGGATACTAACCATACATCTCGAGCCAAAATGTGCATATTTTTAACTAACTTTATTTTGAGCATTTTGAGTAAAATAGACATAATTTACGAAAAAATCGCAATTCGGTGGTTAACGCTGTCTTTTAGAGTGCTAAAATTCGACTTTTGTGCATTTCAACTCGTAAATAAGCGTAATTTGCGAATATCGCCTATCGCAGAACGCGAATCCGAGTCAATATTTTAAGCGTAATAATTTACACCTGTAAATGGGATTAAACATATCTGCTGGCTTTATCAAAATGCGCAAGTGATTGTCCGAAGAAGATTGACTGAATTGGTGTTTTTCCTGCATCGGCATCCTGCGATGTAATATAATCTTCTGATTGTATAGGCTTCGTAGGTTGCATTGACATTTGTAATATATCAGTATCTTGCGTGGTAACTTAATCTTGTGCCTACGCAGATGTGGAAGCTTGCTCTTGCGATGCCAAGAATAGCGTCTTCTGCCACTTGTGCCTACGCAGATGTGGAAGCTTGGCTAGATTTCATAGATGCCGCAGGCTGCTCAGATATGGAAACGCTACTAGATTTCATAGGTGTGGTAGGCTGACCAGATATGGAAGCGCTGCTAGATTTCATAGGTGTGGTAGGTTGCTCAGATATGGAAACGCTACTAGATTTCATAGATGTGGTAGGTTGCGTAGATGTGAAAGCTTGGCTAGATTTCATAGGTGTGGTAGGCTGCTCAGATTTAGTAGACTTCCCAAATTTGGAAGTCGGTTCGGTTTTCGAGGTATTCGCAAATCTTTGCGTCTGAATCGTAGTATATGATAACGACTCTTATAATAGAGGCACGAAGTTTTTGTGAGCGTACTTACGCATTGGTATGCTACTTTCTTTAAGTCTGGTATAAAGTATTTTGGGTGCATAAAATTCAGCCCATCGTACCCTCAAAACTGCATGACCACATCGACGAATATTATATTCGCGTGCTTTTTCCGCATGGATTACCTGAAGGCTCGTCTTTCCAGCAAGTATATCTCCATTTTTATACTTTACATTGCCATCAAACTCAACGACCAATGTATCACCATTATGGACTTTGCCTTTAAGTATTTTGCACATATATCCGTGTATTTTTCCGTCCACAGTGCGCTTGTCAATTTTATAGCCTGCACAATTCCAGAGCATATCGACTCTACCAATGAAATTGCTCTGTTCATCAAATAGTGACACATTGAGAAATGGAAGCGTAAACCCAAAACGATAACAATAATACAATAGCAAACTTTCTCCAGCCGATTCCACCTCATCTGTTGACATGTACAAAATATGTCGAGATTTGGCGATACCCCTTATATTGTGTGTATTTTGATTTGTATTTATCCGCTTTAATAGATTGTCGCGAATCTGTATTGCAAATTCAGAGTGCACGGGGTATGCAAAATTTGGATTGTTAGCATAAATCTTATGTGCAGTGCCTTTTCGGGGCATTGATAAAACCCCATTTAGCATGACAATAGATTGCGCTTCCGTATTATGTCTCATGACAAAGTATAATGTATCAACAAGCGATAATGTTTTGATTCCATTTATCATCGTCGTCTCATATGTTGCTGTGACTTTTGTTTCATGCGGCGTCATTGTTTTATGTGTTATCGCGGTCTTTGTTTCGCGCATGGCGTCAGTCGTACATGACGTATGAGTCACACGAGTGTTTTGAATATCACACGAAACATCAGTTATACGTGAGGCATCAGTCTCATGAGAGTTATTAGCCTTACACGAATCATCAGTCGTACATGATGTATGAGTCTCGCAAGTGTTTTGAATATCACACGAATCATCAGTCTTACATGAAGATGAAGCATCCGCCTTACAAGCGCTTTTGTCGCCATGCAAACGATATATCTGTTCTTCTGAGTATACGTGCATTAAATCTGGGCGATATCGATGCCTTCCATGTCGTGCAAGCACTTCAACTTTCGATAGGTTTTCATTGGGATTCAAAATTGTCAGCCCATGAAGTATCGCCGACGAAATTCCAGCAATGATGATGTCTGGATAGAGTTGCACGCATATGTTAATATGCGCAATGTGTTTTTCGATTGCACTAATCGAATCATACCATGACTTGTTGGCATACACACCACGAGTAATTCGCACAAGCGTACCTTTTTTGCAATTTCTTGATAAGGATAATTTGTTTGACGATGTTGCATATAGAATATGCATTTCATGATTCATAAGTGCTCCTCAACTTTCGATAGGTTTTCATTTGGATTCAAAATTGTCAGCCCATGAAGTATCGCCAACGAAATTCCAACAATGATGATGTCTGGATAGAGTTGCACGCATATGTTAATATG
>JAISJM010000015.1 GCA_031261525.1 Eubacteriales Family XIII. Incertae Sedis bacterium | reverse complement strand
TAGATCTTGAAGAATGACTCGATTGACAGCGCTCTTTGCGAAGATTCCATATGAGATGTATGCCGGAGATAAGAGGGAATAGACTTACCAGACTGCATTCTTTTTGATATTTACGCTAATGGGGCAGTTTACACAGACCGAGGTTCGTAGCAGTCATGGTCGTACAGATGCGGTTGTGATTACGAAAGATAGCGTAATATGTATTTGAGTTTAAACTGACACGCGATGAGAAAGGGCAGACAGCCGATGATGCATTGAGGCAGATTGAAGAGAAAGGTTATATGATTCCTTATACTGCGAGCGGAAAGACACTTTGCAAGGTAGGTGTATAGTTTGATGATGAGACGCATACTGTTGGGGAGTGGAAAGTAGGGGAAAAGTAGAATTGTTGTAGCGATATAGAAAGCCCAAAATTGTTCATGTTTACAATCTTGGGCTTTCTATTATTAGAATTCTTGTCTATAGATTCCGTACACTATCCCCCTCAATAACAGCAGGCTCATAAAGACTAAGTGGCTTTTCCGATTTCTTATTTTTCACCTTATTCATAATCCAATGTGCGGCATCTTCTCCCATTTGCTCCTGTGGGTGGGAGAGTGTTGTCAGATTCAGACCGATGTTGCGCATAATTTTCGAGTTATCTTGCCCGATGATGGAGAGATCTTCGGGGATACGGATTCCCAGATTGTTGCAGACATTGATGACGATGAGTGCAATTTCGTCATTGTAGCAGACGAGCGCGGTCAATTTGTCACGGTATTCGCTTAGATAGTCCGTAAGCCTTAGAAATAGAGCTTTTTTTGCAGCTGTATTGTAGTAGAGTGTCAGCTCATGCCGATAGGGCAGTCGGTTTTCGCTGATTGCTTTTAGGTAGCCACGTAGACGGTATTTTCCTTGTAAATCGTCTGTTTTAGAGATGATGCCGATTTCTTTATGACCGTGGTCAATCAGATATTTTGTCGCAAGATACCCCGATAGCTCATCATCGAGTCTGAGACTTGGTGTCTCCAGTTCCTCGTAAAAGGCGTTAATCATCAAGAATGGGATGTCCATTTCTTTGAGCTGCATATAGTATGAGATATTGGGGTTTAGTTTGCTACTTTGGGTTGGCTCTACGATGAGACCATCAATTCCAGAAAGCAACATGTTTTCCAATGCTTGCTTTTCTAATCTAAAGGTATTCTGCGTACTTGCAATAGACAGCGAATAGCCTTCGGCACTGACGACATGCTCGACACCTCGAATAATCGATGGGAAAATATATTCTGAAAAATAGGTTGTGATAATACCTATTTTTTTTTGTGCATTTTGCGATGTTGATTTTGTTTTCTGGGTGTATTCATCACTGACATAGGTGCCGCTACCTTTTTCGCTCCGAAGGTAGCCGTCCCCCGCAAGTTGGGTAATCGCTTGCCTGACGGTGTGTCTACTTACACCATACAAATTCTGAAATTCCATCTCTGTCGGAATTCTTTCACCAGAAGCATATTCACCCGTGAGGATTTTACCACGAATATCTTCGCCTATTTGTACGTATTTTGGTTTTGTATTTGTACTTGTACTCATTGTTTTGCCTTTTTCTAGTTTCTAATCAAACTGGTATATTGTTGTATATCTATATGAATCCACGCCTATATGAATCCATGTTGGAAAGCGTTATTATTGTAAATTGTGAAAACTTACATGTATCTGCAATAAAAGCCTAAGGATTCGGTAAGCAAATAAACACGTCTCATGAATCCACGCCGGAATCTTAAGATTCGATATGCAGATAAATTCAATCTCTTCTTTACTCGATTTTGCGTAAAAAAAAGGCTGTTTTTACGCGCAAAATCGAGTAAAGAAGAGATCGTGATTTTTTTAAGTAACAAATTCTCGGATTTCTACAATTGCGAACCATCTTGCGGATTTGTATTATCTATACAAATTATATTGGATTGTGGGTACAAATACAAGTAAATATGAAAATTAATTCATAAATTTGTATGGACAAATTTTAAATATATGATAATATATACGTGTAAATTTTTTCTAGTCGAGTATTTGCTAGAAGAATTTCGAATCATATTTCAAATTATCATACTTCGAATAAAAACAAAGAAAAGGAGACATCATGAAACAAGGTATCGAAAATCTAGAATTTTGGTTTATTGCGGGTAGTCAGTTCCTATATGGGGAGGAGACGCTGAACCAAGTAGAGAAGAACAGCAGAATCATCGTAGACAGCCTCAATGCGAGTGGGCATCTGCCTTGGCGGATTAAATTCAAGGGCATCGTAAAGACGAGTACGGATGCGACTGAATTTTCTAGAGAGGCAAACTATGATAAAAAATGTGCTGGATTGATTGTATTTTGTCATACATTCAGCCCATCGAAGATGTGGATTACAGGCTTGAAATCTCTTGAAAAACCGTATCTGCACCTCCATACGCAGTTCAACAGTAACATTCCAAACGAAGAAATTGACATGGATTACATGAATCTGCATCAAAGTGCACATGGTGATCGGGAACATGGATTTATTGTGACGAGACTGCGTATCCCACGCAAAATTGTGGTTGGACATTATGAAGAGACAGAAGTCCAAGAAAATATTGCAAAATACATGCGTGCGGCGGTTGGCGCTGCGTTCAGCAGAGACATGCGCGTCATGCGTTTTGGTGATAATATGCGCGAAGTTGCCGTGACAGAAGGCGACAAAGTGGAGGCGCAGATTAAGCTTGGATGGGAGGTAAATACGTGGGCTGTTGGGCTTCTGGTAGACACAATGAACGAAGTTACAGAGGACGAGATTGCCGCACAGGTTGACATTTATCATGAACTCTATGATTTTAATACGGACAAAATCGAGACCATCCAATACCAAGCAAGAGAAGAAATTGCAATCAAAAAGCTTCTCGATGATCAAGGCTGCAGTGCATTTTCCAATACTTTCGAGGATTTGTATGGTATGGATCAATTGCCAGGATTGGCAACACAGGATCTCATGCGCCAAGGCTATGGCTATGGCGGCGAAGGCGACTGGAAAGTGTCCGCGATGACATCGATTATGAAAGCAATGTCGTTTGGGCTTGCAAATGGTACATCCTTTATGGAGGATTATACCTACGACTTTGAAAATGGCTTGATTCTCGGCGCGCATATGCTCGAAGTCTGTCCAACGGTAGCGTCAGACAGACCTAGAATCGAGGTTCACGAACTCGGAATCGGCGGAAAGCAGCCACCTGCTAGAATTGTATTTAATGGTAAAGGTGGAAATGGAATCGCTGTGTCGCTCATCGATATGGGCGGTAGATTGAGGTTGATTGTAGCTGATATCGAATGTGTCGAGCCAACACAAACGATGCCGAACCTTCCTGTTGCAAGGGTTATGTGGAAGCCAGAACCAAATCTAAAAGTTGGCGCACACGCATGGATCTTGGCTGGCGGCGCACATCATACAGTGTTGAGTTTGGACTTGGACGCAGAGATTATGCGCGATTTCGCAAACATCTTGGGCATTGAATTTGTTCATATCTCAAAGGATACGGATCTTGCGACGTTTGAAGATGAGCTGCAATTGAAGGATTTGCTGTGGAAACTTAAATAGTTTACGGAAACTCTATTGTGATAATAGCTCTATCCTATAGTAGATCTATCGTGATAAAAGTAGAACACATCTTGGAAATTCAATCATTCAGAGAGGCATGCGGACAGATATCATAACAATAATCTGAATATAGAAAAAAATAATTGTCTGAATGATTGAAAAAGTTGTTGACATTTGTACGGACATAATATATATTATTTGCATAAGGTGCATACAAATAGTTGTGTGTGGTGAATGCCGAATGAGGAGGAAAAGAAATGAGAAAAGCAAAGGTAGCAGTTGTTGTACTTTTAGTAGCAATCATGACAATGTCATTTGCGCTAACAGGTTGCAGCAGTTCGAGATCCAGTGGTAGTGACAGTGGAGACGGTGCGAAGTCAGGTGATGCGAAAGAAGATTTGGTATTTATCACGATGCCTACAGAAGCGGAAGAACGATGGATTAAAGACGGTGAAGAATTGCAGAAGCAAATTGAGGATGCTGGCTACAAAGCGGAACTTACATTTGCACAGGATAAGATTGAGCAGCAAAATTCAGATATTGAAAATGCAATCAACAAAGGCGCAAAGATTATTATCATCGGCGCGAAAGACGGTACAGCGGTTGGACCTGCAGTAGAAAAAGCAAAAGAAGCAGGAATCACAGTCATCGCTTATGACAGATTGATTATGGATACCGATGCGGTGGATTACTATGTGACGTTCCAGCTTGAAAAAGTAGGCGTGCTTGAAGCATCTTACCTGATTGAGAAGCTTGGACTTGAAGATGGCAATAAAGGACCATTCAATATCGAGTTATTTACAGGTAGCCCCGATGATAACAATGCGAAGTATTTCTTCAAGGGTGCATGGGAATTACTACAGCCGTACTTTGAAAGTGGTGTCCTCGTATCACCTTCTGGAAAAGTGACAAAGGATTTCACACTTGATGATTGGCAGGATATCGCTATCGATTCTTGGAAAATGGAAAAAGCACAGGCTGAGATGGAAAGTAGACTTGCAAAATACGGCGGTGGTGCGACACATCTTGACGCAGTCCTTTCACCATATGATGGCATTTCAAAGGGTGTCATCAATGCGATTGAAGGTCAAGGACTTCCTTGGACACCTGGTACACCAGATTGGCCTTATATCACAGGTCAGGATGCGATGACAACAGCACTTTCAGACATTCTCATTGACAAGCAAGGCGAGACTGTATGGAAAGATACAAGAGTTCTCGCAAAGAAAGTTGCTGAAGTATCCGTTCAGATTCTAAAGGGTGAATCTGTAGATGCGGCAGATACGATGAACAACAATAATATCGATGTACCTTCCATTCTTTTGGATTCACAATCCGTCACAAAGAATGGTGAGTCAGATGCCTCTGGTACCATTTCTGTGAAGGAAGTTGTTGACAGTGGTTATGTAACAGCCGATGAAGTTGGACTAAAATAGGGATATATAGAAAATATAATGTAGCGATGAGGGTTGGAATCATAGATTAGAAGAATTTCCAGCCCTCATTATATAAATTCATATACGAGGAGAACGAAGCAAATGGAATCTTTAATAGATAAATCCAAAAGACCAGCGTTCCCAGATGAAATTCTTTTAGAAATGAACGGTATAAGAAAGACATTTGGACCTGTTGTTGCTTTGAATAAAGTAGATATTAAGGTAAAACGAGGCAATATTCACGCCATTTGCGGCGAAAATGGTGCTGGAAAATCCACTCTAATGAACGTATTGTCAGGTGTATATCCACATGGCACCTATGGTGGTGAGATTCGTTTCGAAGGAAGAAGCGCAAAGTATCATTCGCTTAGAGATAGCGAAAAGGACGGTGTTGTCATCATTCATCAGGAGTTGGCTCTGTCACCTTTTTTATCCATTGCTGAGAATATATTTCTAGGCAATGAGCAAAAAGTTGGATTTAAAATCGATTGGAATGCCACGAGATCAAAAGCACTCGCAATCATGAAAAAAGTAGGATTAGATGAAAATCCCGACACGCCGATTTCTCAAATTGGTGTCGGAAAACAACAGTTAGTTGAAATCGCCAAAGCGATGAGTAAAAATGTAAAACTATTAATTTTGGACGAACCGACCTCAGCCCTCAATGACGATGATAGCCTTCATCTATTACAGCTCATAGAGAACTTGCGAGACGAAGAGGGCATCAGCTCGATTATTATATCACACAAACTGAACGAAATTGGAATGATCGCAGACGAAGTGACGATTATTAGAGATGGCGAGAGCGTTGGAGATGAAATCATCGTCAATGATGCACACCCACTGGATGAAAATGCTCTTATTGCAAGGATGGTCGGACGATCGCTCGATAATCGCTATCCGGAGCACGAGTCAAAAACAGGCGAGACACTTTTAGAGGTAAAGAACTGGACTGTTTATCACCCAGAAGATACATCACGAAAAGTCGTAGGTGACCTCAATATTGAGGTGCGTGCTGGTGAAATCGTAGGTCTCGCGGGTTTGATGGGAAGTGGCAGAACTGAATTTGCGATGAGTCTGTTCGGCAAGAGTTACGGTGTTGGAATCCATGGTGAAGTGAAGATCAATGGTCAGCAGGTTGCACTAAACAATGTTGGTAAGGCGATACAAAATGGTCTTGGCTATGTATCTGAGGATCGAAAGATATATGGACTCAATTTACTACAGAATATACGAGAAAACACATCGATTGCAGGATTGGATATCATATCTAAATTTGGAATTATTGATAAAAACAGAGAAATCATCGAGTCAGAACGTCTTCGCAAGCAAATGCGGACAAAGACGCCATCGATAGAAGCAAATGTAGGAACACTTTCAGGGGGTAATCAACAAAAAGTCGTATTTTCAAAATGGTTGTTTACAAAGCCAGAGATTCTGATTTTGGACGAACCGACAAGAGGAATTGATGTCGGTGCCAAATATGAAATTTATGAGACAATCAATGCACTCGCAGATGATGGGAAGGCGATTATCGTAATCTCATCAGAGCTTCCTGAGATTCTTGGAATATGCGACCGCATCTATACTATTAGTTTTGGAAAGGTCACAGGCTGTTTTGACAGAAGTGAATCTACCCAAGAATCGTTGATGAAATATATGACAAAGTAGAGAGGAAAAGGAAATGTCTGGAGAAATTCTTGAAAACAAAAAAGATGATGGAGGGTTAACCTTTAAAAAGTTGCTTTCCCAAAATCTACGGCAATATGGTATTGTGGGTGCGCTCATCATCTTGGTAATTTTCTTCCAAATAGCAACCGATGGTCTATTGCTTTTGCCAAATTCGTTTGTTGCATTGATTCAACAGAATTCATATGTGCTCATTCTTTCGATGGGTATGGTTATGATTATCATCGCAACGCATATTGACTTATCCGTAGGTTCGCAAGTCGCATTTATCGGTGGTGTCCTTGCCATTATGATGGAAAAGATGCATGTTCCTTGGTTCTTAGCCATATTGGCTGCCATTTGCATCGGTCTATTGATTGGTTGTTGGCATGGATTCTGGATTGCATATGTTGGCATTCCAGGATTTATCACAACACTTGCGGGCATGTTACTCTTCCGAGGCTTGTCAACCCTATTGGTGGGCGAATCCATTCCAATTAGGTCCCAGCAATTCAGATTCATCGCAAAGGGATACCTTCCAAATATCTTCGGATTCGTCGGACCATTTGATGTGTTGACATTGGTTGTTGGCGGTTTATTGATTGTCGGAACGATTGTATTTACATTCAGAGGAATCGCTGCGCAACAAAAAGCTGGCATCGATTTGCATACAAGCATGAAGACTTGGAAGATATTAACAATGGTGATCGGATGTGCAGGAATTGCATTTGTTACTTATCTACTCGCATCTTCTGGAAATGCAGACCAAGGTGGTATTCCAATTACGCTCGTCATCATTGGAATCTTATTTGCAATCTATACTTTCATCACGACTTCAACCGTCTTTGGCAGACACGTCTATTCGGTTGGTGGCAATAGAAAGGCTGCGATATTATCAGGTATCAACACAAAACTCGTAGATTTTAAGCTATATATCCACATGGGTTTCCTCACATCAATTGCAGCCATCGTTATGCTGTCAAGATCCGCTTCCGCTACAGCTGTAGCAGGACAAGAGTTTGAGATGGACGCAATTGCGGCATGTTTTATCGGCGGAACGGCAGTTACAGGCGGCAAGGGAACAATCCCTGGCGCGATGATTGGTGCATTCGTTATGGGCGTACTGAATCAAGGTTTGTCACTTCTCGGTATCTCATCGGCATGGGTTAAAGCAATCAAAGGCTTGGTGCTCCTTCTTGCCGTTGCCATTGATATCATTAGTAAAAAGAAAAAGGGATAGGCGTAATCATGGATCATTATACTCGGATACTTTATACATTGGGTTTTTTCGGAGCAATCGCATGGGGATTTACGAGCATCTATGATGCATATCTTGCCTGTGAATTGTTCAGTAACCTCTTCCCTTACTTCATTCAGGCAGCTTGCTGTATTGCAGTCGCTGTCTGGACGGGGTATATGGGCGGCAAGCAGTGGCTTGAATATTATAAAGTGCATAAAAATGTAAGGTGAATTCTTGGAATCGCATATGAATTTGGAATGGTCTATTAAGCGGATACAAAAGAGGATACAAAATTGGAAAAGATAATTTTGGCAATTGAAAATGGAAATACCTACTTAGGGATAGAATTCGGCTCAACGAGAATCAAAGCGATTCTTTTGGGAGACGATTATCATGAAATCGCCAGTGGCACGTATGATTGGGAAAATCAACTCGTCGCAGGATACTGGACCTATGACATGATTGAGGTTCGAAAAGGACTGCGGACGGCATATTCTGAACTCAGACAAAGTGTGATTGAAAAGTATGGTATTGACATCAAACGGATTGGAACGATTGGAATCTCCGCAATGATGCATGGCTACATTGCGCTGGATTCCGACGATAATTTGCTCGTTCCATTTCGAACATGGCGCAACACAACTGCAGGCAATGCTGCGGAATTGTTGTCGGAACAGTTTGATTTCAACATTCCCGAACGCTGGACGATTGCGCATCTGTATCAGGCTGTACTAGATGGCGAAGCACATCTGTCCCAATTATCGTACGTGACGACATTGGCTGGCTATGTCCATTTCTTGCTGACGGGCGAGAAAGTTTTGGGCGTTGGCGATGCATCTGGCATGTTTCCGATTGAGTCAAAGACAATTCAGGGTGCAAATGGTCACGCAGATGACGTTATCTCAGACTGGGATCAACGTAAGATTGAGATATTTGATGAGATACTCGTTTCGAGGGGATATCCGATTTGGATATTTGAACATGACAGTAGCGATGAAATTGCGCGTGACAGTCGTGATGCAGTTGGATCTGACAGTAGCGATGAAATTGCGCGTGACAGTCGTGATGCAGTTGGATCTGACAGCAGCGATGAAATTGCGCGTGACAGTCGTGATGCAGTTGGATCTGATAGCAGCGATGAAATAACGCATGACGGCAGCGATGCAGTTGGATCTGACGGCAGCGATGAAATAACGCATGACGGCAGCGATGCAGTTGGATTTGACAGCAGCGATGCAATTGCGCGTGACAGCAACAATACCGCAGCGCATGACAGTGTTGTCAAAATTCTTCCAAAGGTTTTGGTGGCTGGCGAAGCTGCCGGCACGCTTACCGAAATTGGTGCGATTTTGCTTGACGAAACTGGCAACCTTGAGGCAGGCATTCCATTCTGTCCGCCTGAAGGTGACGCAGGCACAGGCATGGTGGCGACAAATAGCGTGCGAAAAGGCACAGGCAATATCTCCGTCGGCACCTCTGTATTTGCGATGATTGTGCTTGAAAATGCACTCAAACAAGCGTACCGCGAGATTGATATGGTTACAACGCCCGACGGCAGTCATGTGGCGATGGTGCATGCGAATAATTGCACGAGCGATTTAAATGCATGGATGAAACTGTTATCGCAGAGCTTTTCGGCACTCGGTATCGAGGTGGAAAATGACGAATTATTTAGCAAGATTCTAGCGACAGCACTCGAGGGTGACGCGGATTGTGGCGGCTTGATGAGCTATGGCTATTATTCTGGCGAGTTTATCACAGGCTTAGTCGAGGGACGACCGTTATTGGTAAGGACACCGCAGAGTGCGTTCGATTTGCCGAATTTTATGAGGTTGCACCTATCTACGGCATTTGCCGCTGTGGCACTGGGTATGGATATCCTCAAAGGCGAAGGCGTACAGGTTCGTTCAATCCTCGGACATGGTGGATTATTTAAGACGAAAACGGTCGCGCAGACGGTATTGTCCGCGGCGCTTGGCACGGAAATTGGCGTGTCCGATACGGCTGGCGAGGGCGGTGCCTATGGTATGGCGTTGCTCGCATCCTATGCGGCTTATGCACGCGCACATGATGATGGTCGTAGTAATTTTACTGACTTTGCTGACGTATACGATGGCGACAATAACAACAATAGCAGCAACATCGATGTCAATTGTATTGAGCATGCCAGATTATCACTCGCTGATTATCTGGATCAGTACGCATTTTCAGATGTTGAAATCGTTTCGATTGATGCATCCGAAGCGGATAAATGCGGATATCGAGCGTTCTTAGAACGCTATAAGCGTGGGCTTGCAATTGAAGTTGCCGCTGTCGATGCTAGTTGATGATCGGATTGGAGATTGAAATGTTAGAGAATCTAAAAAAAGAAGTATACGAAGCCAATATGCTTTTGCCGAAGTATGGTCTTGTGACATTTACATGGGGCAATGTGAGCGGCATTGACCGCGACGCTGGACTTGTTGTAATCAAGCCAAGCGGTGTGGAATATGATGCGATGACGCCCGATGATATGGTCGTTGTGGATTTGATTACAGGTGAGACGAAAGACGGCACGTTGAAACCATCTTCCGATACGGCGACACATCTCGAACTCTATCGCAACTTCAAAGATATCGGCGGCATCGTGCACACCCATAGCCGTTGGGCGACGACTTATGCGCAGGCAAGACAGGGGATTATCCCGCTTGGCACGACGCATGGCGATTATTTCTATGGCGAGATTCCTTGCACACGCCTCATGACGGAGGCGGAAATCGCTGGCGATTATGAGCTGGAAACGGGGAAAGTGATTGTTGAGACATTTGCAGGTGTAAATGCAAGTGATGCAAATGCAAAATCTCATGCAAACACAAAGGCGCATGAAAGTGATGCAAATGCAAATGTAAGTGATGCGAATGCAAATGTCGACACAGACTCTGCCACAAAGGTGACGTACCATATCGATCCGTTATCTGTCCCCGCAGTGCTCGTCGCGAGTCACGGTCCCTTTACTTGGGGGACGGATCCACATAATGCCGTACACAATGCAGTTGTACTGGAAGAATTAGCATTTATGGCATGGCATGACAGAAGTATTGATCCTTGGCTGAACCCAATGCAGCAGACGCTTCTCGATAAGCACTATCTGCGCAAGCATGGCAGTGGGGCATATTACGGACAGTAAATAAGTTTGTATGCTATAACATCTTCAGTGCGAGCGCAATTAATTGCGGTGTACAATCCGCTAAATACAACGGGATATTCAACAAATCATCCGTGAGATTTAAGTTGTTTAGCGAATAACGGATTCTTAAAATCGTCTTGTCTGCGTATTTTTTCTTATACGTAGCAAGACCTTTTCCTTTTGTGTCCATTCCCGCTTTGACTTCAATCGGGATGATATCATTTTTGTGTTGTAGCATGAAATCTACTTCTCAAGAAATAATAGATTATTATCTGTAATTACACATATAATAATGTATTATTTCTTGAAATTAATCAGATTTTGATATTTAGTGATTGCTTTGATGAGAGATTGCAAATTGGAATAATTTACAAATTATGATTGGCTTTAGTAAGTTGGTTAGTATATACTTCCAGTATAAATATGTTTTACCAATTTGAAATAAATTGAAGACATCAACTATATGGAGTACAATAGAGGGAGATTATTATCTGAGTAATATCAAAACAAATGGAAAGCGAGCTCTCCATTTGCGGCTATGACGACTGGGAACAATCATAAATATCGTAATTCGCTGATTTCAATGAATTACGATATTTTTCTAAGATGCCATTTCGATATTGATAGGGGTGAACAAAACATGAGCAACAAACTAATCCAAGATATAGAAAATTATCAGCCAAAAGTAGGTGCATGCGCTTTCTGGTGGCTAGGTCAATTAGGCTATATCGTCAAGACGAAGCAAGCGACAATGTGTTTCGATCCATTTTTGAGTCCATGGGACGGGCGCACAGTGGATTCATTTGTAGCGCCAGAAGAATTGACGGGTATGGATTACATCTTTGGTAGCCATGACCATATCGACCATATCGACCACGGTGCATGGCCAAAAATTGCAAAAGCTTCACCCAATGCACGCTTTGTTGTACCGAAGAAATTTGTCAGGGATTTGAGTCATGAACTAGCGATTGTGGAAGAACGATTTGTTGGACTAGACGATGACGAAGTGTATTATGATGCGGCAAAAGAAATAAAAATTACGGCAATTCCATCGGCACATGAGTTTCTCGCGCGAGATCCTGAAACGGGCTTGCATGATAGTCTGGGGTTTATCGTGGATATCGGGTGGACTCGCTGTGAAGATAATCGTGACAACAACGAACGTAGTTGCGCCCACAGACCGATACGCATCTACCACTCTGGTGACACTACAAAATATGAAGGACTCGAGACAAGGCTCATCGGATTCAGACCTATTGATCTCATGTTCATTCCAATCAATGGACGAGATGCGGCGCGTTACAATCGAAATTGTATCGGTAATATGAGCTTCGCCGAAGCGGTTGACCTCGCAGGCATGGTTGCTCCATGGCTTGTTGTACCTGGACATTATGAGATGTTTGTCGATAACAGTGAGGATCCACAGAAATTTGCGGACTATATTAAGGCGAAGTATCCAGGGCAGGCATATTGGATTGGAAATCACGCAGAGCGCGTTGAACTTTAATTATTGGTGAATTAAATTGTAATTGTCGTGATGTCGATGGTGAAGTGCAAACAGAAACACAAACACAAACACCAGCACAAGCACAATGAATATACAAAAATAGGTGTTAACTAGGGTGAGATGTAAGGATAGTAGCACTTCACACAAATGTCGCTTGACAACAAGCATGTCAAGTTGTACTATTAAATCATAAGCGTGCACGTGCACGCGACAATGCAAATGAAGAGGAATCAAACACAAATAACGTTTCAATATTTCTTAGCACTCAATGGTTCTTCGTTCGCATTTTAACGCGTTATTTTGTGAAAAATACATTGAAATGAGAACGGAGACATATCACGGTATCCGTATGAATGAATTGCAGATTTGCAGATTCATATATTCCTACATTCGTACGCAAGACGTAAGTAATGCATATGCAAGCGCATGCCAGAGCACGAAATCCGCATGCATTATGAGACATAAAAAAAGGAGAACAAGATGCAGATTGCCAATCCCGTCCTGACAGGATTCAACCCTGATCCATCCATCATCCGCGTGGAAGACAAATATTATATTGCAAATTCAACATTTGAGTGGTTTCCAGGGGTGCAAATTCACGAATCGACAGACCTCGTAAACTGGACCTTGATTTCCCATCCACTCGATACAATAAAGAAACTGGATATGGACGGCAATGTTGATTCTGGCGGCATTTGGGCACCAGATTTATCCTATGCCGATGGCAGATATTGGCTCGTCTATACGGATGTGAAGGTTGTAAACGGCGCATTCAAAGATTGCACAAACTACCTTACAACGGCTGATGATATCAGAGGTCCATGGTCAGATCCAATTACATTGAACGGCGTCGGCTTCGATGCCTCCCTTTTCCACGATGACGATGGACGCAAATACCTCGTTCAGATGGTTTGGGATTTCAGAGAATACAAGAATCCAGTCGGTGGCATCAAACTCACGGAATATGATCCAAAATCAGAGAAACTTTTACCTCGCACAGCAAAAGTGATCTACCATGGTTCTGCTGTAAAACTGACCGAGGGACCGCACATCTACAAGCTTTTTGGACAGTATTATCTGTTTTGCGCAGAAGGCGGGACTGCGTTTTCCCATCATGAGACGGTATCGAGATCGAATGATTTGTGGGGTCCATACAAGGAGCAGCCAGGCGAGGCATTTTTAACAGCATTTGGTGCACCCGATAATTACCTCCAAAAATGCGGACATGGCGCACTCGTAGATACCCCCGATGGCGAATGGTATTTTGCCCACCTGTGCGGTCGCCCACTCCACAGACCGCTCGCCTCCAAATACGAGCCACGCGGCTACTGCACGCTCGGTCGTGAGACGGCAATTCAAAAAGTGACATTTGACGCCGACTACTGGCCACATATCGTAGGTGGCAGGCAAGGTCAGCAGTTCGTAGAAGCACCAAAGTCTGCAAATGCCCACAATGCAGACTGCAACGGCAACGCTTCAATACAAAACGAGATTTGCAAAAATACACCAATCAGCGCAAACAGCAACGGCAACAATTTGTCGACATTTGCCACAACAGACACGCACCCCAAAGTGACGCATAGATATGGTTTCGATGAAGACAAACTGGATATCAATCTCAATACCTTGCGAATTCCATTTACCGACAGAATTGGAAGTCTATCTGCGGTACCAGGTAGCCTAAGACTTTATGGAAAAGGCTCGCTATCCAATACACATGAGGTTGCCTTTGTCGCAAGGCGTTGGCAAGCATTTGAATTTGTAGCTGAGACCAAAGTAAAGTTTGATCCATATACGTTCCAGCAGATGGCGGGGCTTGTGAATTTCTATAACACGGAGCATTGGTCGTTCATCCATGTGACGCACGATGAGACGCTCGGGCGCGCCATCGAACTTTCGCAGATGGATAACGGCGTCTACACGAGCTTCTTAAGAGACAAGGCGATTGCAATTCCAGATGATATCGAGTATGTATATTTTAGGTCGGAAGTTCATGCTACGAGCTACAAATATTCGTATTCATTCGATGGTGTGACTTATACAGCATTGGATATCGAGCTCGATGCAACGATTCTCAGCGATGATTATATTATGGAAGGAAATAACAGTGGTTGTTTTACGGGCGCATTTGTCGGTCTAGCCGCTGTTGATATCGCAGGATATAATCTTGAAGCGGACTTTGCGTATTTCGTGTATGACGAGAATTTGTAATAATCCAAAGAGTTGCGCATATGATATGATGATTGTAATCACAGGATTTATCAATCGCAGGATTGGATTTATTAAACCGAACGCAGTAACTGAACCAAAGGTTTTATCTACATGACGAACCGATTCGCAATTAAAAACGAATGATCGTTTTGGGGGAATAGAATGTGCAAATGCATCCACGTGTTGCAGCACAATGCGATAGACCGATAGACATCTTCCGAAAATCGCGTTCAACAGAAATGCTACAATTTCGTTTTTCGATTTTGGGATTATTTTTAGACAATATCGAATATATCAGAGCATATTACATTATATAAATCACGACGACTCGGACAAAGCCATATCGCATTATCCGCGTCAGACCGAATTGGATAGAGTATATCGCATTATCCGCGTCAGACCGAATTGGACAGAGTATATCGCATTATCCGCGTCAGACCGAATTGGACAAAGCCATATCGCATTATCCGAGTCAGACCGAATCACACAGAGTATATCGCATTATACCGAATCACACCGAGTCAGACCGAACTATAATAACCATATCAATCAAATAATTTATAACCAATTATATATGAAAAAGGAGACAAAAAATGAGTGTAAATGTCGCAGAATTTGGTGAGGCACGCTTGATCACCATCACAAACAAGAATGATTTCGAATTGTCGCTGACAAATTATGGCGCTGCAATTCAAGCAATCAAGGTGCCCGTAACGCATCAGAAAAGCAAAGTTGATGTAATTTTGGGTTACAATGATTATGACGGCTATGTACAAGGCGGCTCGTTCCACGGCTCCGTCGTCGGGCGTTATGGCAACCGTATTGCAGGTGCAACTTTTAAGCTAAACGGTGAGACTTATGAGCTAGACAAGAATGAAAATGGCAAACAAACGCTTCACGGTGGTTTTGATGGATACAATAAGCGTATATGGGAATATAGTGTGGATAATGCCACCAATTCCGTGACATTTACATTGATTAGCCCAGATGGTGACCAAGGATATCCAGGAACTGCTGAGATTCAGGTGACTTATACTTTGACAGATTGCAATAAAGTGAAACTGCATTATCATGTTGTCACTGACGCAGATACACCTGTGAATCTTACAAATCATTCCTTCTTTAATTTGGCTGGAGAAGCGTCTGGCGATGTGTTGGATCACGTGCTTACGCTCAAGTCTTCTGCAATCACCGCGGTCGATGCCGATGCAATTCCAACGGGTGCGATTCTAGACGTCAAAGGAACGGCTTTCGATTTCACAAGCAAGAAGAAAGTTGGTCAAGATATCGGTAGCAACGAGGAGCAAATAATTCTAGGTGGCGGATATGACCACAATTTCATCTTGGATAAACCATCGTTGGAAGAGCCATTTGCAACGGTTTATTCAGATGCAACGGGTATCACGCTCAATGCCTATACAAATCTGCCAGCAGTACAATTCTATTCTGGTAATTTCCTTGGCGAGAATCCTGGTTCCAAATCTGGAAATATATACGTAAAACGTGGCGGTCTCTGCCTCGAGACTCAGTTCTACCCAGATTCACCAAATCACCCAGATTTCCCATCTACAATAGTGAAGGCTGGCGAAGTATTTGAAAGCGATACTGTCTATGAGTTTGTGTTTAAGTAGGCGCATCTTTTAGCCATATTTTAATATTTAAATGATTAAAAAAATCGAAGAGGCTGTCAATCAAGCAGACGCGTCCCTTCGATTTTCAATTTGTAATTGTTATTGTAGGTGCAAATTGTATGTGCAAATGTCACTAATTCAGATATAGTTGATTTTATTGATTGTGTCTGAATTTTATGAATCTCTTCTTTACGCG
>JAISJM010000138.1 GCA_031261525.1 Eubacteriales Family XIII. Incertae Sedis bacterium | reverse complement strand
TATATAAAAACTTAAATATTCATCAGAACGTACAGATTCCTCCGATTTCGGGGTAAACATCTATAAATAATCCAAGAGTACGCAAAACTCGCAATACCGTCCCCTAAAATGTGGTATTTTGGGACGAAAACTCGACTTTTGCGTAAACACTACCACTCGGAATACAAATACTACTCAGAATTTGAATACGACTCAGAATTCAAATGCCACTCAGAAAACGAATGCGCAACTGGGTTATATACCTCTATATTAGTGACAATTCTACCCACACCTTTGTGATAAGACTGCTAAAAAATAAAGTTTGCTAAAAATAGGCACATTTTCGCTCGAGATGTATGCTTGGTATCATTTTAGAGCGCCTTTTCATCCCATATATGATACTAACCATACATCTCGAGCTAATTTGTTGTTGTTTTTGTACTGAAAGATTTTTAATTAATGTAGATGTAGAGCAAGATGTAATGCAAGATGCTACAAGCACCCCATTTACCAGAACCAATAGCGTCGTTTCACCACAATATATGTCGCAATCCCAATCACCAGAACCGCACCCACAACAATCAGAATCACTTTATTCACAGAAAATGGATTCGGATTATCAGCGGTGAGCAGATACTTACCACTGATATTCAGCGCATAGACATGCGCTTGTGGCTTCACGCCGGATTCAGCAAAATCCACAGATTCGTATTTCTTCTTTGACGCATTATATAGATAAAGCTTCGCATCATCCTGCCCACAATCGGCGCTCAACCGAACAACACCTGGAAGGTTGCCGCCTTCGTTGATCGTAAACGACTGTCCCTTATCTGACCTAGTAAAATCAATCTGTGTCAGAAGCTCATTGTGTGTATTTGTGATATCCGCACCGCGAAGACTCATCACATAATCATCACCATAGATGTCAATTGTCTTATCCGTATCTGCAATGCTTCGAAGCATCGCGGACGTAAGTAAAGGATAATCCGCCACATTTATTTTTATAATCTCATCGGACACTGTCAGCAGAGATACAAATGTCTGAATGTCTGCGTTAGAGCCATTTGCAATTGCATCGCCAGTCACTGTGTCTTGTACATCGCCACCTTGAAGCAGCGCCATATCCGTCGCATCTCGAAGCTGCACTGCGCTATTGGCGTTGACGATAATTGTAACGGCGGCTGACATATCGCCATTGCTGATCATGATGGTTGTATTACCCGAACGGATTGCCTTTACAGTCCCATCCGCTGCAGCATACGCCACAGAAGAATCTAGGGATGTAAATGTCAACGCTTGTGGTGCATCGGCAGGCATCACCTTTGATACAATGCGGTAAGTCTGTCCAGGTTTCAAAACCAGCAATGTCTTGTCTAGCTCAATACCAGTAGTCGCCGCACCCGTCACAGTAATTGCAATCTGCCTCGTCACACCACCAGCAGATATTGTAATGATGACATCACCTTTCGCAATGCCTTTCACCTTGCCTGCACCGCTTACCGTCGCAACAGAAGGGTTGGACGATATATAGGACACTACCGAATCGGTTGCACCAGCAGGAAGCACCATAACTGTAAGTTCAACGGTTTCATCAATTGTAATCATATTCTTATATTCATCAATCTCAATATCTGTGACATCTATCTTTGCCACGTCCTCGTCAGGCGCAGGCAGGCTATTTGCCAAACTATTGTTATCATTATCCTTGTTCGAATTATCACTGAATGTATTGTCACCTATATTTTGATTGTTATTTGCTGCGTTATAATCCTTACTAGCACCATCAGCATCACTCACCTCTTCTGCATAGACTGCAAATGTCCCAACAAAAAAGCTTGTTAATACAATCACAATCACACAAACGGACGATAGCCGTCTTCGCATATTCATCTAGCCCCCGATCCTAAATATAACAATTTACAAATTTGTAACTAGATAAATACCGTAGATAACTAGAGAACAAATAAGTACAACACTACTTAAAATCAATTTTTTTTTACTTCCATTACATATTTATCTTTATTTTTTAAAACGTATTTTGCAAATCTATTTGCAATAATAATTGTTAAGTAAAGCCATGAAAATCATTGAAAAATCTATTTTCATATCTACCAACTGCTAGTAAAGCGACACTTACGCCAACATTTACTGCATTATCCTCTCACCAATAATCCAAGCGATTCAAGCACATAATCAAAATAGGTCACCTTATCATAACTGATACGCGTCTCAACGGACATGCCGTTGCTCAGATTCACCATATGTCCATGTTTGCTCACAAGATAGTTCTCTTTAGGTTCAATCTTCACCTTAAAATACGGCTGCGCACCCTCGGAACTCTCACTTTGTGGCATCGTGATATCGCTATCAATCTGTGTGACTTTACCGCCAATGACACCATATACAGCCTGCGTCAACCCTGCCACTGCAACGTCCACATCATCGCCAATCTCAACCAACGTCGCATCCGATGCGGCAACATAAGATATGATTTCTACAGCATCTCGGTCTGTTCCAATACTTGCAATCGCAGATGCCGCTTGCACGACCATGCCCGATTTGTATTCGCCAAGCATGTGGACGATACCTGAGGTATTTGCGACAATCGTATAATTTGTCTTGCCCGAATCAATAGCACCTAACTGCGCATTAATTGCATCAAGCTGATTCTGCGCTTGAAGAATCTGATCTTCCGCAGTCTTTATCGTAGCATAATACAATTCTGAAATCTTACCTTGATTCTTCTCCGCTTCCCCTTGAATCTGTTCTTCAGTATATCCATAAGCCTTCATGGCTGTAGTATCCAATTTTTGTTGTTCAATCTGACTTTTGTACATCTCGTATTGACTGTAATAGAGATTGTCATCTGGGTCATTAATGTCAAATAAATTCGTATCTTCTTGAATGGATTGGACGAGTTTATTGTTGCCTGCAATCTGGCGTTCATATGTCTGCCGTTGCCCCTCAAGCTGCTCATCTTGCAAATCTAAATCTACACTTTTTACAGAAAACAGTACATCGCCTTCTTCAACTTTATCACCTTCTGCTAAGTCAATGCTGACCAGCTCGCCTGTGTATGGCGACATCACAAAATTTTTATTTGTGCTTTGAACATTGCCTGACGACTTGACCATGTATACTTTAGAGGTGTGTAGACTCCAGATAGCTACTGCAATGAGCAAACAAAGTATGGCGATTAAGATGATATAGCCAAATGTTGGCAGCGTCTTTTCATAAAGTAGTTGGCTGTCTTTTAGATCTTTTATTGATTTCATTCGTTTTGTATTCATATGCTAACCTTTTTTATTCAGGGGAAAAGCTCTATCCGTAGCAGCATATCCATTATTTAAATAATAGTTTAAGTCTTTGTTCATTCTACACTTCTTATAATTACCAATAGATTACAATGTAAATATTGCAATCTATTGGCAACATACTGTAATGATCTGATATATAAATTGTTAAATATATCAAATTCCATGAAACTATTTATCTTTTTCTTTTTGTCGTAATATCAAATACTCAATTATTCCCATCAACAATGCAATGAACGCAACAATTAGAAACCACTCTGTGTATATATGGTCAAAAAATCTTTCTCGATACATAGCAATTATTAAAACTTAATATACTGTATATGATGCTAGAACATTTAATAATTTTCTACTCTTCTTGACATTACGATTCACATCAATACCCTTTCATATATATTTTTTATGTCGTCCCATACTGAACGCCTGTTATACTTCTTGCAAAGAATATTTCTCATCATAGTTAAAAATATTAAGCATCAAAAATCTGTAATTCAAGACTACAAAAAATATAAAAGTAATTAAAAGTAATGCATTTTGACAAATAAATTCAAAAAATGAGCTATACTCATAATGTATATTAAAATCGTTTTTATCTGAAAAGTCAGGCAATCCTGAAATTATTGTTAGAAGAATTGTTAGAATCAACTCAACTATTGAGTTTTTTCGTTTAAAATCTAATTTAGTCTTTCTTAAATTAAAAATATCTCTTCTCGGCTTCTTTAGCAATGTTGTGCGTGTCCCTTTATAGAGCGCGAGCAACATCCATAGTATCAAAATTAATCTATATCCAATATTACTATTCACAAGAGAAAC
>JAISJM010000124.1 GCA_031261525.1 Eubacteriales Family XIII. Incertae Sedis bacterium | reverse complement strand
ATGCGAATCTTGAATTTATATTAGCAGTCAAACGTAACACATCACATATCTCATGGGGTCACTATGCCTTGATATTCCCAATACATGCGAATCTTGAATTTACATTAGCAGTCAAACGTAACACATCACATATCTCATGGGATCACTATGCCTTGAGATTCCCAATACATGCGAATCTTGAATTTACATTGACAGTTAAGCTTAACATATTTCATAGACTGATTATGCTTTTGATACTCCAAATACGCGTGAATTAGAAATTTACATTGGCCATTAAACTTAACGTATCTTATGAATTCATCACACCTTGATACTCAGAATACACACGAATTATAACTCTACATTGACATTTAAACTTAACACATTTCATCGGCTCATTATCCACAGATATTCACAAATTCAATTGCGGATTCTCATTACATCACGCTCAGATTGTCTCATCCCAAAAGTATCAACCCACAATCGCGATGTATCGTATATCATTTCTAAATCCTCGCGTGAAATTACATCTTAAAAGCCTGAATTTAAATGCTTCCATTTGCAAGCACGCTGTCCCTCTAGCCACCAATCCCAAAATACTCATTAGCATTATAATAACATATTCCTTTAACGAAATCTTTCAAAGAATCAATATTATCTGGATAATAGCCTGTTTCGACATTTGCACCGACATAATTGCAGAGAATTCTTCTGAAATATTCGTGCCGTGGATAGGAAATGAAGCTGCGCGAGTCCGTGAGCATGCCCGTAAAATATCGCAGCAGACCGTAGTCGCTGAGTGTATCCATCTGGTTTACCATGCCGCGGTAGGTGTCATTGAACCACCAGCCTGCGCCGAACTGAACTTTGTTTTTGATACCGTCGTCGTTCATCTGGAAATTGCCACAAGTTGCCGCGACAACTTCGTTGATTGCAGGATTCAAGTTGTAGATAATCGTCTTTGGCAACGCGTTATCACGATCCATCGCATCGAGCAATTTGTTGAGATGCGAAGCGACATCTGCTTGATCGATGAGACAGTCGCCGCCTACATTTTCGCCCGCGAGTTTTTGAAGTCTCGTATTGACACTTCGCAATGCACCAAAATGTAGCTGCATAACCCAGCCGAATTCCGCATAGATTTTGGCGAGGTCAACGAGGACACGCGCCTGCCATTTGGCAATGTCTGAGGTTGAAAAAGAAATATCATGGGTACTCTGATTCGCACCTGCAAATGCTACAGAATCACTAGCATCTGTCGTAGCGGAATTATCTTCATTATCTGAAATCGATACCTCGTGAATTTCGGCGATATGTTTATCATTGAGGTGTGCTTGATTTGTCATTGTCGATGCCAATGAATTACCACCATCTGCCGTAGAATCGCCGCCATCTGTCACACCTAAATTGTCTTCATCATCCGCAATCGATACCTTGTACATTTTGGATGTACGTTTATCATCGTAGCATGCGTGATTTGCCGTTGCCGATGCCAATGACTTACCACCATCGGCCGTAGAATCGCCGCCATCTGTCGTAGCGGAATTGTCTCCATTACCAGCAATCGGCACCCTGTGAATTTCGGATATATATTTATCATTTATATATGCGTGATTTGCCTTTGCCGATGCCGCAGAATCGCCAACTAGCGTCTCAATATTATCGGTAGATATAGCACTTTTGTTTGCAGCCTTCACATAAATCGCTGCAATCTCGTCATCTGTTGCGTCTTCATAATACAAATTGTCGAATCCATGATCGGAGATGCGACCGCCATGCCCATGAAAATAGATGATGCGTTGTTTCAGAAATGCGATAAATTCATCATAATTTGATAGTACACTGCCAGCGACAGATTCGCATTGTTTGATAAATGAAGCGAAATCACCCGATATATTCAATGCGCCATCAGGTCGGAAAGACGGTTTTACAGATACGTCAAAATTTTCCAAGGCTGTAATCTGCTTATGATATCGCAAGTCGCTGAGCGGATCATCCGTGGTACCGATATAAGCGACATTGGATTGCTTAATCAAAAACTGCGTTGTGACTTCATGCTTTGCAAGATAGTCGTTGCATTTCTCGTATACTTCGCGCGCGTTTCCACTATTTAACAAATCTGTAATTCCGAAATAATTTTTCAATTCCAGATGTGTCCAGTGATATAACGGATTGCCCATTAAATTTTCAACCGTGCTCGCCCAAGCTTCGAATTTCTCATAGCTCGAAGCATCGCCCGTGATGAAACGCTCAGCGATGCCATTTGCGCGCATTGCACGCCATTTGTAATGATCGCCTGCAAGCCATAATTCAGTAATGTCTGTGAATCTGTAATTCTCCGCGATGAGTTTCGGGTCCAGATGACAGTGATAGTCGATAATCGGCAAGTCTTTCGCCGCCTTGTGATACAGGTGCTTCGCGACTTGACTGTTTAAAAGAAAATTTTCGTTGATGAACATTTCGTCTCCTTATGGGCGTGATGTAACGCGTGTACGTTTGTCTGCAAATGTTGCAAACTGGCGATATTCGTATCCAATTGTGCATCGTCATTACGTATCTTCATATTGCGCAAGCGAATCCGATTAGCAATCGCGGGGGGGAATATCCGAGTGGCTGTAGCCATATCGACGTCGTGTATTGATGTTACATGCAGATATCGTGTGCAAATGTCGCGAACGGATGCCATGCGCAAATGTTGCAAACTGATATTATCTGAGAATCGTTTCTGCCCAATATTCCTCAAAAAGCATGCGGGATCGTAATTTATATAAATGAGCAACCAATGCACTTACCGCGAAAAACTCGCAATTTGGGGCTCGAATACAGCTTTGGGGAGACCGAAAACCTGAGTTTTTAGTGTTTTGGTTCGCAGCTTTTCGCATTTGAACCCACAAATAACCTTAAACCTGTTTTGTCTTACAAGCATCTGCGCTACCGCGAAAAACTCAATGTTTTCACATATATTAGGGGGTAAATCGGTGAAAACGTCGACTTTTTCGCGCTTAATCATTTTCTAGATTTCCTATCATGACATATGCTGTGCTCGGAAATCAAGAAAATGATTATAACGTGAATTCGGATTCGTAATATAATTTATAATGATTTCCCTAAATCTGCTCAAAATAAAGCGATACACTGAATTTGCGACCGATGTTGCGGATGATGATATAGTTGATGAGCCCAGCGCCAAAAGCGATATAAATCAATGGCATATATAATATACTCACAAGGGAGAGGATTGTCAAAATGAAGTTGATAAATGTAATAAATGGTAATTTATAGCTCAATATAATTGCTGACTGAATCAGCTTCAATGGTTTCATTGATTTTGATTGTGGGTCAGATAAAATGAGAAATACGAAAAACATACTTCCGAGGATGAATCCCATCGTAATAATCAATGGAATGATGAAATAGGTAATGCCGTTGCCCGCGTACACAATCAAAGCATCAATTGTGATAACAGCAATTCCAATTAGATAAATTAGAAAAACTTTCCAATTCGAGCTTAGATTCATCAAGAAGATTGAAAAATATTTTCGTATACTGCACACACCACAATCGTGTTCTCTCATATAGCTGATGACGTTGAAATATGTCGCCATCGACACGAGAAATAAAAATACGGGGACAATATATAATAGAAGCGTATTTGGCGCCAATGGAATAAAGAGGAGCAACAACACCAACAACACATTGGAAAGTATCGTGTATGCGTTTAAGATGATGTAATTATAAATCGTTGTGACGAAATTAGTCGTCAGTGTTGTTATTAACTCTCTCATTTTTTTAACCTTTTAAATCCTTTGAGGCTTGCACCTCTTCGTTTTTTGCATTATTTCCGTTCATATGACAATGCACTTCATATGCACTTTATGCACTTAACCCTTCGCGCCCTCTACCCCTTAATACCAGAAGAGGTAACGCCCTCAACAAAGTACTTCTGAGCAGAGAAGAACAAAATAAGTGCTGGCAGCAATGCGATGATGGACATTGCAAGTACTTGGTTCCAAGGAACGACACCGCTACTTGCATCGATGGACATCTTGAGCGCGAGCGCGACAGGATATTTCTCGAGGCTTGTGATGTAGATGAGTGGTCCGAGGAAATCGTTGAAACTCCAGACGAACTGGAAGATTAGACAGCTAATCATCGCAGGTTTGAGCGTCGGAAGTAAGATACGCCATAGGATACCGAAGTGTCCACAACCATCAATCGTTGCCGCTTCGTCGAGGTCACGTGGGATACTCCTCATGAACTGAATCAGCATGAATACGAAGAAAGGTTCTTGCGCAAATACCGTATTTGCAATCAGCGGTACATAGGTATCGAGCACACCTAAGTCACGATACAAAAGATAGAGCGGGATACGTGTAACAACGGTTGGCAAGAACATCGTCGCCATAAGGAGGGAGAACAGGATGCTCTTTCCCTTAAAGTTGAAACGCGCAAATCCATATGCTGTGAGCAGGCTCGAGATGAGACAGAAAACTATCTTCGGTATGACAATTTGGAAAGTATTGATAAAATACGTTGCAAATGTATACTCTGTACTCGTCTGCCAACCTTTGATATATGGCGTGAAATCAATCCGCTTTGGGATAAAACTGATTGAAGTGAAAATCTCATTATTTGTCTTGAACGTCGCGCCGAAAAGCCATAAAATTGGATAAAGCATGACCAAAGCAACGATAATCAAGATGGCATAACGGACGATTGGATTTATGATTTCAGATGCTTTTTTCTTCCGTTTTATAGGGGCGATAGCTACTGTATTTGACATTGTTATTTACCTCCCCCATCTGAATAGTATACCCATTTCTTCTGTGTACCGAAGAGAATCAAGGTAACCGCAACGATTATAACAAACAAAACCCAACTTGCCGCACTCGCGTATCCCATATGGAAATATTTGAAAGCGTGGTCATAGATAAACATCGAAGCCAAATAAGTTGAGTTCAATGGGCCTTTTCCTGTTACGAGGTATGGTCCGTTGAATTCTTGGAACGCATTTACGAGCTGCATCGTCAAGTTGAAAAAGATCGTCGGTGTGATGAGCGGAATCGTGATGGACCAAAACTGTCTTGGTTTTGAGGCACCATCGATATCGGCTGCTTCGTAATAATCGCCTGGAACTTCTTTCAGTGCCGCTAAGAAAATCAACATCGCGGAACCAAATTGCCATACTTTCAGAAGGACAACGACGGTCATTGCACCGCCAGGTGTCGATAGCCATGCAACTGGGTGGATTCCGAAGATTCCCATAAATCTGTTAATGAATCCATCTGGTTGGAACATAAAACGCCAGAGGATTGCTATTGCGACATTTCCGCCCAAAAGTGATGGCACGTAATACGCCGTTCTGAAGAAGTTAATCCCCTTCAATTTGTCGTTGAGAATAAATGCCACGAAGAGCGCAAATGCCAACTGTAGTGGAACCGTTAGGAATGTGTACTTAAAAGTAGCGCCCATGGACTTTATGAAATCCGCGTCTTTGAACAAATTGACGTAATTCTCAAGTCCAATAAACTTGGACTCGTTTATCATATCATAATTTGTAAAACTGATATAGAATGAGTTGATAAATGGATATGCTGTGAGTACGATAAAACCAATCAACCAAGGCAATATGTACAAGTAACCAGCTTTCTCATTTTTTAACATGAGGCTTTCCTCCTTGCTGCAAATGTCGCAGCTGCTGCAAATCTGAATGACACGAATCACGAATCATCAACCAACATCTTTTCATGATTTCCACAATTCTACGACCAAACTGGTGGCAGAATGGTAGAAATCATGTGGTAGAAATCATGTGGTAGAAATCATATATCCGAAAATTCCATCATATTGGTTTGTGTGTCATCATTCAACAAGTACAGTAGCTGCGCCTGCATTCATAAGTTTGCTTTCGCTTACTTCGCCAACTTATAACTTACCGCTAGATTTGCAGCCTCATCCTTTGTCTGGTTGTAAAGCTCTTTCGCAGCTGTCTTTAGGTCAGACTGTCCAAGCTCAACATTTTCCATCTGCTGTGAGTAGATTGCCGTAAGTGTTCCATTTTCATAGAAAGGTGTCTCGTTGATTACTTCTGCTTCCTTTGCAAACTCATAACCAGCCTTTACAGCGCCTGTGATTAGACCCTTTGCTTCTACAGCAGCGACAGCGTCTGTGCTCTCTGGAATACCACGTGTTACGCCGAGAATTTCATTTGCTTTTGTGCCATTACAGAAGTCGTTTAGGAACTTACCAGCAGCTTCAGGATTCTTCTCGCTCTTCTTGATTCCGAGAAGCATTGTTGGCTTTGCAATGGTGTAAGCACCTTTTGCGCCATCGATTACTGGAAGTGGTGCTACGATGAGCTCGTCTCCAGCTTCTTTGAGTGTCGCTTCGTTCGATGCGATACCACCTGTCCACTCCATTACACCAACATATCCGCCTTCGATGAATTTCTTGTTCTGTGCGATTGATACAGGTTCTGTGCCAACATTTTCAAGATAGTCTTGACGTGAGCAGAAGACTTTTGCGTCTACAAGATCCTTGTACCATGTCATTGCTTCAAGATAATCAGCTTCTGAATAGTTGAGCTCACCCTTTTCATCAAATTCTGGAAGACCTGTCTTTTGATTGAGATAAAGTGTTGCAGCAAATCTAGGTGTTGGGCATACAACGAGGAATGTTCCGTCAGGGAACTTCTTTGCAGCTTCTTTGTACTCGTCCCAAGTTGTTGGAATTTCAGCGCCTACGCGGTCAAATGCAGATTTATTGAGATAGATTCCTGTTACATTCTTTCCTAGAGGAACCGCATTCTGGATGCCGTTGCTCTGTCCAAACTTCAAGAATTCTGGGTCATATGTGCTGAGGTCGAGATCCTCAATCTTTGAGAGGTCATAGAAACCTGTGCCATCGGATGAGAACTTTGGAATCCAGTCGTAGAGCAACGTCATAACGTCTGCTTCTGTACCGCCGGCGATTTGTGTTGTAATCTTCTGCTCAAGATCACCAAATCCGGAAGGCTCACCTTTTACTGTGATGTCTGGGTTCTCTGCTTCAAAATTGTCGATCATATCCTGTGTTGCTTTATGTCTGTCGTCATTTCCCCACCATGAGAATCTGATTTCAGCCTTGCCGCCTTTTTCTGAGCCAGAATCTGAACCCTTCTTTGCGCCGCATCCAACCATCAACGAACCGACCATCGTCAATGCCAATAATGCAACAATAACTTTCTTCATGTTTTTCATTTTTTCTCCTTTTTTCCGATCCGTAAACTAAAATTCTAACCAAACTTTGATTATCTAACTATGTTCAAATTTACATCTGCAAATGTAAATAATGACCGTTTTTGTAAATGCCTACTTCGTTGCAATGGCGCCGTGTTCATCCACAAGTGTGTCCCATATGCCCCAAAGGTACATGATGCCAAGTGCTCTGTCATAGAGTCCGTAGCCTGGGCGGCTGACTTCATTCCAAAGGTGTCTGCCGTGGTCTGGCCTGCAATATCCTGTGAAACCGACTTCGTAAAGCGCTCTTACCACATCGACAATATCGACGGATCCATCTTGCGTTCTGTGGCTACTTTCGATGAAACTTCCATCTTCGAATCGCTTGACATTTCTCACGTGGATAAAGGCAATGCGGCCGCGACTGCCGAACTTTCTTACCAATTCTGGTAGATTATTTCCAGCGCTTGATCCGAGAGAACCGGTGCAAATGGTCAACGAATTACTTGGGCTATCAATGATATTCAGCAGTTTCTCAAGATGTTCTTCATCTCGTACAATTCTAGGAAGACCGAAGATTGGCCACGGCGGATCATCTGGGTGAATCGCCATTTTGATGCCGACTTCCTCCGCAACAGGCACAACTGCCTGAAGGAAATACGCTAGATTGTCAAATAAATCGTCTTCTGTGATATCTGCATAAGCGGCAAACAGTCCCTTTAAATCAGCCAATCGTTCTGGTTCCCAACCTGGAAGTGTCATGCCTTTTGCGTTGTCTTCGAACTCTTTGACAATCGACTCTGCTGTCTGATTTTCTACTTTGCTCTTTTCGAAATACATTGCAGTTGAGCCGTCTGGCATCTCTTTGTAAAGCTCCGTCCGCAGCCAATCGAAGACTGGCATGAAGTTGTAGCAGACGACTTTTATGCCATTTGCGCCTAGGATTCTTAAAGTCTCTTTGTAGTTTTCAATGTACTGGTCGCGCGCTGGGATTCCGAGTTTGATTGATTCGTGTATGTTGACGCTTTCAACTACATCGGCGTCAAATCCTTTGCTTTTGATGTAGTTCACCTCGTCAACAATTCTCTCTTGCGTCCAGACGTCGCCTGCGGGGATATCGTGCAGTGACCACACGATGCCTTTCACGCCTGGAATCTGCCTGATCATGTCAAGGGTAATCGTGTCGTTGCCCCTGCCATACCAGCGAAATGTCATTTCCATAAAATAATTTCCTCTCTAACGTTAACTTGTTATGCAAATATCTCACGATTCTGATTATCTGCAATTCCGGACTTTCTTAAGAAATAGGTGTTGATTTGATCTCTCCAATCTGTTGCGGATTTGAATTGCTCTTCGAGTCTGTCTGTGACATTTTGGAATGCATCATCGTCCACTTCACCTTCTAGCGTCTTCCACACGTCGATATATCCTTGCACGCGCTCGAGCCCCTCAAAATGCGTGTTGTAGATGTGTTGAATCAATGTCTCGCCATTCTTCAGTACATGTGTATATGGTACGTGATGGAAGAATAGAAGCAAATTATCGGGGCAGGTTTCGATGTTGTCGTAGTAGGAACAGATTTTCTCCGAATACTGTCTTGTATAGCCTGTACCTGTTGCAATGGTTCGGTCGCGTCCGATTCCATCTCTATCTGCGTAGTGATAAGTGCCCCATTTATCGTACTCATATCCATCTACATCTGGTCCGTAATGGATATTCGGTCTGACCATGAATCCGATGCCGAGTGGTGCGCTATAATCCTCAAGCGTCTCTCTCGATGTGAGGAGAATCTCGGCGATTTTAGCTTTCGAATCTTCCGCAACTGTGAACGATAAGTCAATCCACTCGTCTGCAAGCTCGGCTTCTGTGAGATTGTTATCCCATGCTAGACGGCCGTATGCGTAGACATTTGCCTGAGCTAATTTATGCCCTGTCCAGTTGTTGTCCATGCCGACAATGCCCACGGCGCAAATGCCCGACAATTTTTGGTCAACGGAATTTGACTTTAATATGTCCTTTACTGGTGTCTTATCGTCTGTCTCTTCAGCTGCCTCTTCGTTGCCTGTCGCCGTATCGAAATCGAGTACTTCTTTCCAAACTGGCGGCAGGTAATATACGTGTTTTTGATGTCCCGTATATTCTTGCGTGAGCTGGAATTCGATGATTTGGTTTGTTTTCTTGAGTCCACCGAAGAGCGGCGTAATCGGCTCTCTTACTTGGAAGTCGATTGGTCCAAGCTTGATTTGAAGGATGACATTTTCGTCAAATTTACCATCTAAATCGATGAAATTGTCGTATGCGGCTTTGGCTCTATCGATGGATTTATTGCGCCAATCTTGCGCACAATCATATACGAAGCATCTCCAGATGACGATGCCGCCGTGCTTTCCGAGTGCTCTTGCGTACATATTTGCGCCATCGACGTGATCTCTGCCGTAAGTAAATGGACCCGGCTCGCCTTCGGAATCCGCCTTCACAACGAAACCTCCGAAGTCTGGAATGGCACGATAGATACCATCTGCAATCTCAGCCCAAAATGCGTTGACCTCTGAATCGAGCGGATCCGATGTCACCGTGCGACCTAAGATTTTAGGAGCCGCGAAGTTGACGCTGAGGAAAGTCTTAATGCCATACGATGAGAAAATGTCGGCAATCATCTTTACTTCTGGTAGATTTTCTTCGAGGATGAGACCTGTCTCAATTCGGTGTACATTGACGTTGTTGATTGAGATTGCGTTGATTCCAACAGATGCGAGTAGACTCGCATACTGTCTGACGATGCCGAAGTCTCTTCTGAATGTGTTGTCTTTATAGAAGATGGAGTCGCCTGCGTAACCACGCTCGATGGAGCCGTCGATGTTGTCCCAATGGTTGATCATGCGGAAACTCTGATCTGGGATAGAGGTGATTGGCTCGCTGAGGATGTCTTGTGGATTTGGGGGGCTTGTGTTACTTTTGGTACTTGTGTTATCGGCGCGACTTGTGGTATTTGCGCTATTTACGCTATCGGTGTTACTTGTATGACTTGCGCTACTATCGGCATTGTTTGCGCCTTGCTTGGCATGTTTCGTTTGTCCACAGTTTGCATCTGCCGCTACGATTTCTCTGTGAAAGCCAAATAATCCATAGAGCAAACCTTTTGTTGTCTGTGCCGTGATGCGATATCCATTTGCTGTCTTACTCAATGTGTAGCCTTCGTCACCGAGGACTTCGTCTGTCACGATTCCAAATGTAATTTTTGCATCTTGATCGCTACCCACGTGCTGCGTGTTTGAGAACAATTGGTTCATCTCATACTTGATTGTTCTGGCAATCGCATCATTTTGTTCAAGTTGATACGTCACGGTCTCTTCATTGAATTTCTGCCTTAGCCAACAGTGATCTCTGCTCATCGGGTTCCCTTTCTGTAATGTACATTTCCAATCTACGTTTTAATCTACGTTTTAATCTACACTTCTTATTTCTTATTCTTTTATCTATACATATTTAAAGCTACTATGATAAAGCTATCAATATTATCTACAAAGTGTGCGCGATGTGCTCGTGCACACTACAAGTGTAAAATTTGGCGAGTATTCTACACTTTCGGAGGTGAGAAGCTTCTGTGAATCGCTCGCCATATGAAATGAAAAAGAATTGGTATCTTGGATTTCTTTATCTTGTCGAAACTGATATATCAATTTCGTATGTTTAGAATATACTTTTCTGGGTATACTGTCAATATTATTTCTATATTATCGCAATAATTTGAAAAAATCCTCTATATTATTGTTATTTGAACCAGATTATGTGAATTTTCACAAAATATACGCGTAGTTTTGATATATCAGTTATGCATATATTGATATATCAGATTTGAGAGATTTAAACGCCTTGAGAGACTTGGGAGATTTGGAAAGATTAAGAGGCGTGAGCGGCGACAACGCAGCTATGGAAGGGTTCTTTGGACGACTTAAACAGGAGTGGCTTAATCATGGTGATTTTTGCAATATGGATTATGATGCGATCGTTTCTAGTTTGGAAAAATATTTCGCGTGGTATAACGAGAGACGGATACAATCCAATCTCAAAACAAATCCTAAAATATATAGAGAAAAGTTAGCTTTATTGGCACAAGCATAGCAATTAATGTGTCCAGTTATCTGTATCACCGCCAAAATAGGCTTAAAACGATACCAACCTTACATCTCACCCCAGTTAACGTGCTATTTTGTATTTATTATTTTATTCATTGCAAATCGTCACAAGCGGGTTGGACGGCATTGTTCTTTTACAGACCGAGGAAGCTTAAACAACTTTCATTCGTACCCCATGAATGCGATGATTAATCTCGTTTCAGAAATTTTCGTTTCAAAAATTCTCTTCCTAACTCGATTTTCGACACAATAATGGCTGTTTTTGTGTCGAAAATCGAGTTAGGAAGAGAATCCACTATCGTTACACTATATCCAAATTCGCAACCTTTCGACTCTAGCCCAGATGAAAAATGCGATTTGAACTCGTATCATTCCTCTACAGCCATCATTACATCCCTCGTGGGGATTTTCCTATGTATTTGTGCCAATACTTCCGAGTCTAATCGGTTCTCTCTTTATGAGAGCGACTGCTCTATTTTCTCAAAATTCATTTGCACTATTAATGGCTACACGTATTATTCGGTATTATGAAGATTCTATTATTCATTGCGAATCGCAGCAAGCGGGCTGAGGCGCATTGCTCTCAAAGCAGGGAAAAATCCAGATGCCACGCCGACAAATGTTGCAATGCCGAGTGCAAGCAGGACGAGCCAAGGCGGAATATAGGAGATGCCTAAGGTGCTACCGGTGCCCATCATATCACCCGTAACGGCATTGATGATTGCGGAGATTCCGAAGCTGATGATATTGCCAATGATGCCGCCAATCAATCCAATAAATGCGGATTCAATGAGAAACATCTGCTTGATATTCTTTAGACTGCATCCGATGACTTTCATGACGCCGATTTCTTTTGTGCGTTCGTAAATTGCCATCATCATCGTATTTGCAATTCCGATGGCTGCGACAAGTAGAGATACCGCACCAATACCGCCAAGTACCATCTGGATGACGCGCATCTCATTTTTCATCTGCGCGACCCATTCTGCCTCACTTTGTACTTCATAGCCCATATCGCGATAAGTCTTGGATAAACTTTCGACATTTTTGATATCGTCAACTTTGACTTGCGCGTAAGTATACGCAAATTCTTTGAGCGGTTTCCCGGATTGTGTTGTCGGCTGTCCAGGTAGCGGTCTGTTCTTATATTCCTTTTTTAGCATATTGCGTAACGAATCAAGATTGCAAAATACATAATAAGAATTCGTACTCCATGCTTCAGGTCCGCCTTTCAGCTCGCCATCAGCCTTTACGGCATATTTCTTTGCCTTAATCTGAATCTCGGGCGATGGCTCATCACTGTTGCTATTATATCTATCAAGAATCGGCTCATCATCGACTGCTTGATAGAAAGGACGCGCGTAATTTTCCGGATCTAAAATCATAAATAGCGAATCCTTTTGCAGATCAACAACAAGCTCGCCATCATCATAATACGGTGTAGCATCTGATTTTGTATCGTAGAAGTCCGCAATGACGGTATTACCAAAGATGAGATTCAAATGAGACGCTTGATCTGGTGGCAATTCGCCCCACTTCAAATCTAAATTCAAAGCGCGAAACCCTTCCTGCGTTGTCGCAAATAAAGTGCTGTAGACTTCATATTTGCCTTTGATAAAAATCGCATCGCTCTGATATACGGGCGCGACGCTCTTTACATGATCAAACGCAGCAAGCTCCAAAATGGTATCATCTGTAATATATTGGAAATCAGATTTGGATGTTTTCTCATCGCCACCTTCACCTGGAAAGATGCTTAACGTCGTAAGACTCCCATAGTTTTCGATATCTTGATACATGCTTCGCTGCATACCTAAACCAAGAGAAAGCATTGCAACAACGGATGCCGTGCCAATGATTACGCCGAGAATTGTCAGAAACGTACGTAATTTTCTGCGCCTTAAATTGCTGCCACTCATTAGAAATAGATCAATCCACCTCATCGAAGAAGGCCTCCTCGTCGTCTATCACCTTGCGTTTCTTTCTACGAATCAGCACAAATGCAACAGCGCCTGCGGCAATCACGACAACACCGATAATAATTGCTGGCACAAGAAAAGAATGACCGCGCTCATTGTCCATTGCCTCATCCGTAAACATTTGCTCCTCGGGAGCCTGGACCTCAAGCTCAAAATCTTTTGTCGCCAATGTAGCCGTGCCCGCCTCATCTTCATAGGAGAGCACCATCGACACATCCGTCACGCCATTCGCCGCGTCTGATACGAGTGGCATCGCGTCAATCGCAGCATTATCGCCAGGCGCAATATTGCCAAGATAAATCTCTGGGCATGTAATCGCCTCGCCAGAAAGCTTCGCCTTCACGTTGTAAAGCCTCACTTTTCCCGTATTATAGACGCTGCACATCACATTGACTTCGCTACCCGCTTCTGCAACCATCGGGCTGATTTCGAAATCGCTAATCTCAAAACGCACTTCCTGCTTCACAGGTATGGAGAGGCTCGACGTCTCTTCATGCTGCGCGCTGCCGCCATCGTCATATGCAATCGCAAGGTCGACGCTGTATGGTTTTTGTATCAAATCGGATTTTGCATTTAGCTCGATTGAGACATCCGCAGTTCCGCCCGCAGCAATCGAATCCAAATAGATGGAGTTGGATCCCGATGCCGGAAGAAAAACAGGTGCTTCCGTCTCCGTGCTACCTTCGCTATCCGCCGCAGGAGGATTCAATGTAATCAGCATATTGCTGACGCGCGAGGTCGTAGAAGTGTTGCGCAAATGTATGACCAAAGTGAAATTACTCCCAGCCATAATCGTCTCGGGGGTCGTGTTGAACCCTGTCACAATCACCCTTGCATTGGCGGAAGTCGCCCCTTGTTCAAGCTCGGCTGGCTCTGGAGTTTCAGGCTCGGCTAGCTCGTTTGGCTCGTCAGGTTCTGTACCATCAGGATCTGTATCGGCAGGCTCGGAAGGTGGCGCCGGCTGCGGCACAGATGGATCGGCTGGAGCTGGTGCTGGAGATGGCGCTGCTGACTGCGCAACCGTATTGACATAAAATTGCTTCGTATCATCGGCACCCTGCGCTGTCGTATAATGGAACGTAATCGGATACGAGTATGTAGGAACGCCCTCACGCAGCGTAAATGGAAAACTTACCTGTTGCGACGCACCTGGTTTCAGCGACTTAATTGTCTTCTGATAGTCTTGATACTCTATCTGAAAAGGCCAATCTTCGTAGGATTTTGGAATCTGCGGGGAGATTTTAATTCCCGTAATCTCCGATTTGCTTGTATTTTTTACATTTAACACAAAATTCTGTGCCTGTCCATAAGTGTAGGTAAGCGTCTTATTGTCTGGCACTGTAAATTTCAACCCCGAGGCTGCAAATGTCGCAACATTTGCTGTCAATAATGCCAAGCTAATTATCATACTTAATAATGCTCTAAAATTCATTCTGATTCGTCTCCATCTATATGTTCATTTACAATGATATTTGTAATCTTGCCATCACGAATGTGAAAGACGCGATCTGCATAGGTTGCCAATTCTTCGTCATGCGTGACCATGACCAACGTCTTCTTCTGCGTCTTCACGATATTGCGCATCAACTTTAGCACATCTCGAGCCGTATGAGAATCCAAATTGCCCGTGGGTTCATCGGCAAAAATAATCTTGGGATTGGCAACCAGTGCCCGTGCAATGCCAACACGCTGTTGTTGACCGCCAGAAAGTTGCGAGGGGAGATGCTTTGCATGAGATTCCAAATTAACTAATTTCAACATTTTCTTCGCATGTTTGATTCGAACAGGTTTTGCCATCCCCTTAAAACATAGCGGCAGCGCTGTATTTTCTATCGCATTATAGGTCGCGAGCAAATGGAACGATTGGAAGATAAATCCGACATGATCGCGCCGAAACTTTACAAGTTGCTCTTCATTCAACTTCTCGATTCGGCGATTCAAGATGCAAATGCTACCCTTTGATGGTTTCTCAAGCCCCGCGAGCATATACAAAAGTGTAGACTTTCCAGACCCAGATGTCCCGACGATTGCACAAAATTCACCCTCCTGAATATCAAAATCCACACCATCAAGCGCGCGGACAGTCTCATCGCCAACGCGGTAAAGTTTATATAAATTTTGAACAGATATCATTGATGCCATGCGCTCCCCATTGATAGATATTGTAAGTCTTGACGATTCCGATAACGATTACATATAAAAGTATAACACATGATGACTCATGATTTGTGATACGTTTTCTGGCTATTATAATTAATTTGAAAAAGCAGTAAAATTGGTATGAAATGAGTCTTATTATATAGAGGTCTATTTATTATTATTTATTAGTGTAAGGAGAAAAAAGTGAAAAAAGGTAGTATGAAAGTAAGTTTTCTGCGACGTAATGTAGCAGCAGTCTTGGCGATTGCGTTGATTGCGACATTTGCGCCCGTGGCAAGTTTCGCAGCAGAGAACGGTAATAAGCAAGATAAAACAAACGATATGGAGCAACAAGCACAGCAGATTCAAGAGGCGCAACGAGCGCAACAGATTCAAGAAGCGACATCAAAGATTCGAGGTACATCTGCAAATACGGTCAACACGCTTGCAACTGCAACAAAGAAGTCTGGCATTTTCAGCTATCAAGAAGCTTATGGCGGTGTGCGCATCACAAACTCTACGAGCAAGACGCCCACAATTCCTAAGACACTCGCAGGAAAAACGGTCCTTGAAGTAAATCTCTATGGAAAAGGTCTTACGTCTATAAATGTTACAAAGGCAACAGGTTTGGAGTGGTTAGATGTCGGTATGAACAAGCTTAAGAAATTGGACGTAACAAAAAATACAAAGCTTCTGTTTCTAAGTGCAACGAACAATAAACTAACCGCGATTAATACAACAAAAAATACAAAGCTATTTTTTTTACAAGCAGCGAACAATGTAATCAAAAAGGTAGATTTGACAAAAAACACAAAACTTGATACTCTATACATCGAAAAAAACAGTATTTCATCGATTAATTTGAAAAAGAATACAGCTCTTACATCTTTAGATATCAGTGGTAATACGCTCTCAACAATTGATGTAACTAAAAATACAAAACTTACATTCTTGGCTGTGCCATCAAATAAGTTGACAAAAATGGATGTCAAGAAG
>JAISJM010000080.1 GCA_031261525.1 Eubacteriales Family XIII. Incertae Sedis bacterium | reverse complement strand
CTCTTCGATCTCGCTGAGCCACAGGCTATGCACTTTGTCAGGCTTCTCAAGCTCTCCTGCCATCTTTGCCAATAATTTGTTGCTACTCACGCCAACATTAACCGTAAACCGCAATTCTTCTTTCATGCGCATCCGAATCTCATGTGCAATCTTCATCGGATCCCCAAAAAGTTTCTGACTTCCCGTATAATCTATCCAACACTCGTCAATCGAAAAACGCTCAATCAAGTCCGAATAGCTATGCAAGATATCATACATTGCCGAAGAATTTTTCAGATAAAGGTCATAATTAGGCGGAAAGATCAAAAGATCCGGGCATCTTTTTAACGCCTCGTTCAAAGTCATCGCTGTCGTAATGCCATATTTCTTCGCAGGCGTGGACTTTGCCAAGATAATCCCGTGACGATTCTCTGGATTGCCAGCAATAACCGAAGGAACCGTTCTGACGTCAAGTGCCAATCCCGAGTCCATCATATCTTTCGCAGTCCAGCTCAGATAAGCCGAATTGACATCAATGTGCATGATGACATTTTTGTGATAATCATTTTCCATATATTTATGATACCAGAACATGAGTTCTTATGCAAGAGGCATGATTTCACCAACAATAAATTCCGTAGTAATTTGGGTGCCAAGATGCGCTAAAATCATGCGGATTAGCGTATTGGGGCGATTGACACGACTCTGATATCGCTCTTCCCCGTACTAGACCAATTAATCGAATGAATCGATGGATCGTCATTAAATACAAATTGCATATTGCTCTGTGTGACTTCAAAGCCTTTGATTGCCACTTCCATCACAGGAGCTTTGCTCGCAAGCATGGATTGAATCTTCGTCTTAAAACTAGCATAATCATCAGCAAAAAGACCTTGGAAACGATAATAGATAAAATCATCGGTGCTACAAGTATTAAAATATCCTGCCTCCCAATTATGATCGAGTTTCATAACTGCATCCGATTGACCAAAATAATAATGATTAAAGATACCATCAACATTTTTCACAGGATCGTCAAATGTCGCATCAAACTGATACCAATTTCCATCAATTTTCATCTGGTTCCAAGCATGCGGCTCATAATTACCTGTGCCACTGTCACCCTCACCAATCATGATTTCACAATCCATGTCTGTCGCAACATTGATTAAAAGTTTCATCGCTTCTGCATAGCCTTGACACATGGTCTTACGACCAATCAGCGCGCCAAACGAGCCGTTGCTCGTCGATGCGGCATCAATCGTCTCGTCATAGTCGATGTTATTCACAAGCCAGTCATGAAGTGCACGTGCATTTTCAAAATTTGTCTTGTCATTGGATAGACCAATCGCGGAGATGATACCCTGCAGTGAACCCGCAATCTGTTTCGCCTGATCTTCGCCCTCGGGAATGTCCTTGCCATTGACCAAATTGTTGTATACATAATAATTGTTGGACTGTTTTAAGGTATACCGAACTTTATATACCGTGCCGTCAATGCCATCGATATCATCGTATTTGTCGATAATCTCATATAGTTCCGGAATCCCCCAATAGCCACTCATATTCATCGCAATATTGGCAATATCTTTATCCGTCACAGACGCAGCGAGGACAATCATATGATCTTCACCCTGCTCAATCGCTTTATCTACTTCCGCGGTGACCGCAGGCAAACCGACAGCGGTATTGTCCTGATTTGGCTTGTTAAAATAGTGATCAATTACACGACCAACAACGGGATATTGATAGACATCTTCAGAGCAGCCTGAAAATGTCACCGTTGTCGCCATCAGCAAAAGAAGCACTACAACGGTATGCAGGCGTCTTGAGTGGACTCTATTATTATTTGTTATATTTCTTTTTTCGTTATTCAGTCGTCTCATATCGCGCTTTCATCATCTTAAAAGAGGCAAGAAACTATGGTGAAATTATGGAATTGATTGATCGTCTCTCCTTGGTTTGGACCTGGTACAGGGCAAACTTCGCCGCCAGAATACGTAAGCATATAGGGCAGGCGATTGCCGATTAAACTTGCAGCCGTATCCATCTCTGCTGAACTATTTTCACCGAGTGCCGCAAATCTGCTTACACAAGAATAGGACAATAGTTCGCTCGAATCTGGTACACTAAGTGCAGCGTCTAGCATGAGTTCGGCACTTTCAAGCACATCGGAAGCATTGATTGTTGCACATCTAATTGTCGCACCAACGGGTATCGCTGTTGAAAAGATGACATATCCTTCTGCCGTGATATCTGTAATCGCTCGCATAACGGGCTGCGAACCATCGCCAAAATCAACATAAATGGGGGAAAGACTGATGCTAATCGACTCCTCTTTGATAATACCACTCTTCACAAGGAAGTTGACGCATGGCTCATTATCTACTTCAAGTACAACGCCGCCGTCAGCCTGTGTTACAACACCTGGGATATCAATAATATATTCATCTGAAATCGTTGCGACAAGATAGGTTGGCTGGACATCGCCATATACAAGAATGATGCCGAGCCGATCCCACGAATACTCATCATTAAAGATTGTTCGCTTCTGACTCATATCTGGGGTATGATCAATTGAAAATGACCCAAATG
>JAISJM010000029.1 GCA_031261525.1 Eubacteriales Family XIII. Incertae Sedis bacterium | reverse complement strand
GTAATCTCGCCAATGCCACTCCTTCTCCTTGTAAAGCACCACATCGCCACGACCCTCGGCAATATTGACACCACAATAAGGACAAATATCGATGTTCTTTCCGCCCATCGAATCTTTTTTATTCAGCACCCAATATTCGTGTCCATCGAAACTTGCAGCGGCATTCAGCCAAATATACTCGTCATTTGGGAGACTTCCGCAAACATGATGGGCATCTCCATAGATACTGCATCCGAGTTGCCACAGATCGAAGCGAACCTGCTTACGCTCCGGGCTTCCATCAAGGGCGTGTGTTTCGTCAGGTAATGCCAGCCATTTGTTATATGCATTGGTTTTCTTCTCAAACCAATCAGTCTCTTTCTTTGCACGCTCCATTTCTTCAATGAAATTCAGTTGCTCAAACATATCAATTCATACCTTTCAGATTTCCTTTCTACCGCCGGGCAATAAAAAAACCGCTTCGAGGCGGTTGCGATTAGCATTGCTTTTATTAAGTTGTGCTCCAGAATGCTGTCAATCAAAATATGGTTCACGATTTGCTTCATACTCATAGTCGATAATGATGTCATCGGCATCTAGCAGAAATTCATCAAGAAATGGCTCCTGAAGTTCCGGGACCTTTTCAATCAGTTCTAATTCCATCGGATATTCCATACAGAGTAAATCGTGATGAACATGAATGAGTAATATCGCTTCATAATATTTCCCTTCCTCATATAAAAGCGTGAGAAGCAATACGGTGTTCTTGATTGCATTGAGCGATTCTGAAGTGCCATATAAGATTTCCCAGAAGAGTGCGGAGTAACCTCCGGATATTTGATTGAGAGATTCAATCACGACCGGATCGACCTCTATGTTGTGATTGTTTGTATCTGCATACATTTTCTTACCTCCTGATTTTTGATTAGATTTCTTGATAGGATTTGACCACAATTTGACCACAATTAAAACGGTAATTTTGACCACAATTTTGACCACTAAAGTTGGGAACTACGTGATATTAAAAAATATCCGATGTCACAGGAACGACGAATTTACGTACTCTGTAGCACTTGATGATACGGGATGAAATGACTATTAGCGATCTCGTAATGAGCAGGTTGGAAGTTCGATTCTTCTCGTTAGCTCCAACTGAAACCCTTGCAATTCCAACGATTGCGAGGGTTTTTTTATTGCTCTTGTACTGGTAATATTTAGGTGAATATTGGGGCATATTCGGGTGTTTTGGGGTGGTTGGTGAAGATACTCTTGAAGATACTTTTTGACAGAGTGAAGAGTATGCAGAATATAGGGATATGATTCTACTCGCTTGATGGTCTGGTTTGTTTTACTCAATAGCTGTATAACCACCGTATATCGCCTGTAATGCGTTTATGATTTCATTTAATAGGTATTCAATTAGGCGTTCAAAGCCACTTAGAAACGAAATATGAACATCACAATACTATATGTAGTATATATGCATGTATATTTGCTAATAATATACATGTATAGTGTGTTTATACCCCGTGGGGGACATAGGACACGCCCAAACATGCTTAGTTAGCCCCATCAGCACCCAAAAAATATAAAGGGCATCTGATTCACATATGAGCTACTACAATATCGATTCAGTGTTGTAACGCAAGATGTGTTATAAAATATACACATCCTTGCTATAAGGCAGTACGACATAAATTGTATGCAATCTTGTGATTAATGGTAAAATATGTATATAATGCTATTTTGAAACAATAGTGCTGTAAAGCAGTAAAAACAAGATAGTTTATAAAGTATGTGAATTATTGCATGATGGATTATGTGGCGGATATGAGTAACCAACTTTATCGTCTAAAAGTGAAAAGTTCAGCGATTTCTTGCAATTGTTTTTGTGATTCAAGGCAATAAAAAAAAGAGCGACCAATAAGCCGCTCAATGTGTGGTGCAAGATTAATATCTTTTTCGTTTTTTTCTCGGTGGTGTAACAAGTGCCGCCGCTCCACCTACAAGGAAACCTAATAACGCTTTATCGCTCTTACTCATAGGCCCAAGCGTCCCTTTGTGCGCCTTGTAGATTGACTGAATCAATCCAATCACCGCGCCAAGTATAATGGCACCGATAAACAAATATCCCATGATTACACCCCCTTGATTCAAATAATTTGCTATACAAATATTATACTAGATTTCTGTCATGATAAAGTTACATTTTGAAGACAATAATCTTGTCACAGGTGTTGCAATAGACCTATTCGAAGAGCGCATAAAAAAAGAGCTGTCTCAAGCTCTTAATCCTCATAGTTGCGCTTTATTTTCTCATACTCGTTAAATTGTGCTTCTGATATGACAACGACATTCTCATTCTTTGGGCGTGGAATAAATACAGCGTCATTCTTTGTCATATCGAAAATGCTTTTAGTGTTTCGCCTTAATTCGCTTGTTTGGCATGTAATCATGGTTATTACTCCTTTTTCATCGTAAGTACATAATTATGTATCTAATTATGTACTCTTATTATTATCCTATTGCAAGTCTACAACGGCTATACATCATGGCTAACCCCATGAGTTCTAAAAACAGTTTTGCGAATTAGCTGTATCCGTTAGGGGCGGCTATTTTCTTTGGTCACATACATGATATAAAAAAGAGCGACCACTTTGTTTATCTTACTTGATTTTATATCTGCGATTTTTCTATGTGTTATCCTCATGTGTTATAATATTGGAGTAGTATTCTTTAAATTTGATGGACATAGGAAAAATGAAATATTTAGAACAATTTGGAATTATAATGGCATTTACATTTATCGGAGAGGTCTTAAAACTCCTCATCCCGCTTTCTATCCCAGCCAGTATCTATGGCATGGTTCTTCTACTCATTGCACTGATTACAGGCGTTGTAAAACTGGAGCATGTGAGAGAGACGGGGTTATTCTTAGTTGAAATTATGCCAATTTTATTCATTCCAGCGGCTGTCGGGGTCATGACATCGGTTGACGCATTGAGAGAGATTGTCCTTGCTGTGTTGCTTGCGATTACACTGGTGACTGTGATTACAATGGTGGCAACAGGGCATGCAACGCAGGTATTGATTCGCCTTCAAAATCGCACCCGTAAGAAGCATCGGAATCACAATGACTTAGGGGAGGATACACTTGATGAATGATTTCATGATAAAATCCCTTTTCTTTGGTATGGTTGTGAGCGTCCTTTCCTATATGGCTGCATCTGCAATCAAGAAAAAATGGAAGCATGCGGCACTCAATCCACTCCTCATTGCAATCATTATCGTGATTGCAATTTTGAAGTTCTGTCACATCAGCTATGAGACATACAATGAGGGTGCAAGATACTTGGGCTATCTGCTTACGCCTGCAACGGTATGTCTCGCGATTCCGCTGTATGAACAATTAAACTTGCTGAGAAAGAATGCACTTGCCATTATTGGTGGTATTTTCGTTGGTACGGCTACGGGTATGGCATCGATTTTTGCGATTGCCAAAATCCTGCATCTCTCGCATGCAGAATACGTGACATTGTTGCCAAAATCTGTAACAACTGCCATTGGTCTCGGCATCTCGGAAGAACTTGGTGGCATGGTTACAATCAGTGTTGTGGTCATTATTATCACAGGCATCATCGGCAATTTATTTGCAAATGTCGTCTGTAAGGTTTTTCGCATTCAGAATCCGATTGCCAAAGGGCTTGCAATCGGAACATCTGCGCATGCAATTGGTACGGTTAAAGCATTTGAGATGGGTGAAGTTGAGGGTGCGATGAGCAGCCTTGCGATTGTCATTGCGGGGATTCTTACTGTTGTGGGTGCGCCCATCTTTTCCCATCTATTGTGATTTAAAAATCTAATTTTTCTCAAAATTCATGGTCTTTAATTTATTGTTATCTTATCAACTTTTTGAATTGTTGTGCTTTGATTGAAACGTTTGTGAACCCTAATATTAGGGTATATAATACAAAGCATGAAAATAAATAAATCTGGTATCACTCTTATAGAAGTAATTGTGTCTTTTGCAATCGTCTCTGTTGTGCTCGTATTGATGATGCACGGCTTTACAAGTGTGAGTTCTTTGCGGATTCAAGATACGAAGAATTCTGTCATAGAATCTGATGTTGTGAATGACATTGAATCCGCTTCTTTTCGTGATGATTCAAAATATGATAAAATCGCAGGACATAGTGTCATGAGTTTTCGTGTCACGGGTGCTGGCATAAGTCAGGAATACACGATTCCGATTGATTCCATTCGGTATGAGGCGGAAAATCATGGCAGGGGCATCACGATTTTTGATTATGCTACGACTAGCTCAATTACAAACTGAGCAATTACAAGTAGTGCAATTACAAATTGGCTGAGACGTTGAGGCATCATTTTGAAATTAAATTTTGACACGAAAAGATATACAAATTCTAAAAAAGGATTCACACTAATTGAACTTGTCATCGCGATGGTCATCACAGTTCTTTTGGTTGGTATTGTTACAGGTATATTGGCATTTTCCACGGACCTATTTGGAAATGTCTTAAAGAGTACGGATTCAAAGAATATTGGCGACGAGATTATGAAATGGACAAAAGATCGAATCCAATCTTCGTATGAAGTTGCTGTATCAGAGGTGGATATCGGTACGGAGTCAGAGGAATTAATATTGACCTCCGGTAGCATTGTCAATCCTGATACAACAAGTGCCGGCATCATTATGATTGGTGCCGCTCATGAGACTTCAGGACATGATAACCCGAAGACATCAAACCAAGGCTATCTTTATTTTAAGAGAGCTGATGATGCGGCTGCTGCTGTACCAATCAATGTCTTCTCGGAATCCTATTATCGTGGCAATACAATCTCCTTGACTGTGCATGTGCTTGATAAAGATACGATGAAACTTTATCTCGTTGTCTACAATTCAGACGGTCAGCAAGTCTACAAGACAAGCAGCTCCGTGACACTGTTAGAGGCGTCTACAGGCGTATCTGGAAGTGCAATCCAATCGAATCAATCTGGTGGTGATATTCCCAATTCAAATCAATCACTCGTGATGTATTATACGTAGTGAGGATGCATACATGTTGATCATATCTAAATCTACACAATCATTTAAATCCATAAAAGAAAAATCAGGTTCTACGTTGGTTTGGGTTCTGACGGTTTCATTCATTCTAGCGATTATGCTTTCCATTTCCTTTGCATCAATCTATTTGACAATCAAACGAACAACGAATACACACATTGATAATCAAGCACATTATACGGCACTTAGTATTACAAAGACGATGATTCAGTGGATATCGGATGCAAATGCCCCAATTACAGACGTTGATAAATCAAGTGTCGCTTTTCTTGCGCACCTGAAACTTGCTTCACCATCAGGGATTACTATTGATATCCCTGACGAGAATCTTCCTGCCAAGTCAGGCACTGCAGAGGTGCAATTTAAGTTTCTTGATCCGCCACAAAATACAAAACTACAGATGATGACGACGGCTCGTTATGCAGATGCCACGGATACGATTACAACAACGATGGCACAAGATCAGGCTAGTGGTCATGATTTTATTTTTACACCACCTGATTTTGATTTGACACAATATGAAGATGAAGTAACGAAGATTAATTCTGGTGCGGATGGATATGCAACGGATCATAATCCTGTAAATATTGCGTTTAACGCACCGAATGGTCCAAACGATAGCAACTCAAATTATGAATCAACCACGGTAAAACGAGATTTTAATCAGGATAATCTAGATAGGATTAATGCGATTATCTCTAGCTCGAATCGTACGAGAGAAGCAACATGGATGGAGACATCGGATATTGGTGGTTCAAACTATACTTCAGGGCCACGAGATCGCCCTTGGATTGGCGAAAGTGCAAGAGACAACACCAGTGCCACAGGTCCAATTGCAAAGATGATGCTCGTTACACCCCAAAATGGAAAGCTCATGATTAACCCCGTTAGCGCGGGCGGGCATAACGCATCCTTTAGTCATAGTCTCAATGCATTGACCAATATTAAGGTGAATCTATTTAGTATCTCAGGGACGACTGGTGCGAGTCTCAAGCTTCGGCTTGGAGATAGTGGTACAGGGGCACGAAAAAATGCTTCCAATTCTAGCCATCGTGTTATTCCTAAATTCTCCTATATTGGAATTGATTTCTATGATAATAACACGCCGATGCAGCTTGTGAAGGTACCGAATATTACAAGTGAAGCCGTGACGATTTCCAATCCATCTGATGTATCTTCTGGCGTCAGCCAGTCTACTGTAAACGGCATACCATTTTATCCAAATACATGGAAGGATAGCACGATATACCTAAAAAATAGCAGTGCAGAATCCATAGATTCCGAGCTATTATTTGGTTCCTATGGTAGAATCCATTCCTCGTATACGCTTGATTATCGTGGCTGGGCAAATTACGTGAATTATCATTGGGGATATGTCAATCATAATATGAACTATATGATTAAGCCGCTCAATATTACGGAACCGCTGACGATAAAAGATTCCAAGGATAAATCGGGATTTGCATGGTCTCCAGTCTACTGGGGCAACCATTTTTCGATGTATCTGCTTGACGGTGCCTATACGCCGGAATCTGCTCGTATTATGCAAGGAGTAAATATTGTAAATAAAGATGCGGGCGTTCTATACTCCAATCGCGGATTGAAAATTGGAGGCGCGCTGACAATTCAGTCCACCGATCGTACCTATGAAGGAACGCATACAATCTTAGATGGTTTTGATGGGAACCCGAATTGGACTTCCTTACCATTATATGAGACCAGTTATCATCAGGTGATATCCAATACCGATATTGTATTAAAGGCGGATAGCACGACAACAAAACAATCAGAAATTTTACATCCCGATGGTATCAAAGGATTTGTGAATCGAACGCTTACGATTACGGGCGGCTCCATCTATGTTGGCGATAAACAAGAACTGACGATTGATAGTGAGATTAAGGATGGCTTGGTTGTGACCGGTGAAATCGGTGCGGATGGCGCAACACGAATCGGTAATGCTCGAACAGGGGACAACAAGACCTACTATGACTATACGTCTCAGGGTAATCGCATGTACATTCAACCAAAGCAAATGATTGTAGATTCAGGTGGCGCGCTTACCATTAAAAATAACCAAAATGCACATTACAATGTCGAGACAGATATCTATGTAAGTGGTGGTTCTCTTACGATTGAGAAAGATGCTGCAATCAAAGGCAATATTTACGTGTATGGTGGCGGTACACTTGACATAAAAGGGAATTTTCGCATGGAGAGTCCACTCGCCTCGAAGGGCGGCATCTTTATCATGGACACGGGAAATTTCAAAAATCTGAGTGCAAAATCAAAGATATTTTCCATTAAAGATTTATCTGGAAGTTTGGCAAATGGCGCAAAAGTTCATATGGTCGGAACTTCTTTTATCGATAATTACAAGAAATATTGCCCTGAAAATGCGCAGTGGACTGCAACAAAAGCAGATTTAGATCAGATGTTTTGCGATTTAAGGTATTCGGCTGCTGCGAATATTGTGACAACTGCAACATCGATAGACATCAATGATGCAAAGGATCAGTCCTGTCTTCATTTTGGGCGCGTCGCCCCAGGCGGCTGGACCGTAATTAGTACGAGCAAGTAGAAGTCATAGCCGATGCGAAGATGTAATATTACAAGTCCATAAATAATAGTATAATAATCTCATAGGTTGCCATTGGTGTAGAGAGGTAATCAATGAGAATGATGGACGCACTCGGAATAGACACCTTAAGTTGGGGTTTGCTCTTCTTATTTATACTTGATATAATATGTTTTTTTGTTGTGCCGTTATCCTTGATGGTTACAAAAAAGGATTTTACGCCTGTAAAATACAATAATTCTGCGGATAGTACGGTAATCAAGCAGTCTGTCGGGGATTATGAGCGCGAACGTGGCATTGGCGCAGCAGACAAGAAAACATCGGAGACGGATAGATGAAGAAAAAAATTTTATTGTTATGTATCGTGATGGTTCTTGTGACATTTGCAAGTGGTTGTGGATCGAAGTCTACTGCTGGTAGTGGTACAAGTGGTAGCGATACAAGTGATCGTGATACGAGTGCGACGAAGAGCGAGCCGCTTACAATCAATGTGACAGCACTCAAAGGTCCAACCGCGATGGGCATGGTCAAGTTGATGGATGACAGTGCGATGAAAATGGCAGACTCTTCGATGAAATATGTTGATGATGACAAATATCAATTCGATATCGTCGGTGCTGTTGATGAAGTGACGCCAAAGATTGTCAAAGGCGAAGCAGACATTGCGGCTGTGCCAGCCAACCTCGCGTCCGTACTGTACAATAATACGGACGGCAAAGTCAAAGTCATGGCAATCAACACCCTCGGCGTATTATACATTGTTGAAAATGGCGATACCATCAAAAATATTTCTGATTTAAAAGGTAAGACGATCTACGCGAGCGGCAAGGGGGCAACTCCTGAATATGCTCTGAATTATATTCTAGCTGAAAATGGACTGAATCCAGCTTCTGATGTGACAATCGAATGGAAAAGTGAGCACACCGAATGTCTGTCTGCGATTGCTGCTGACGAGGGTGGCATTGCATTGTTGCCACAACCATTTGTCGCAACTGCACAGTCTAAGAATCCCAATATCAAAGTGGCGCTGGATTTGAACAAAGAGTGGGACGCCGTGCAGAAGACATCTTCCGCATCCACCGCATCTGCTTTAATTACAGGTGTCATCGTTGGCAATTCAGATTTTATCGAAAAGAATCCAGCCGCTGTTCAGACATTTATGGCTGCCTATAAAGAATCCGTTGCTTATGCAGAAGATGATATCGCAGGTGCTGCAAAACTGATTGGTATCTTTGACATCTGTCCAGAAGAAATTGCGCTCAAAGCACTTCCTGAATGCAATATCACGTTTATATCGGGAAAAGATATGAAGAATCAACTAGCTGGCTATTTGCAAGTATTATATGATCAGAATCCTGCAGCAGTTGGTGGCACGTTACCAGATGATGCCTTTTATTATCTGAATTAGCCAAGAGGGACATCTATTATTTGTATAACAAATATCTCAAAAAGATAATACGGCGCATTGTATTCATTTTGCCATGGCTTATTCTGTGGCAGGTTGTGGCAATGTCAATCGGTGAGGAGATACTTTTGGTGTCTCCTTTTTCCGTTGTTCGTCGATTGAGTGAATTGATTCAGACAAGTGGATTCTGGCAATCCATTTGCTTCTCGCTTGTGCGGATTGCAGGTGGATTTTTGACAGCCGTGATTGTGGGCATTTGCCTCGCATCTATTGCTTCCAGATTTGGAGTATTAAGGGAACTTTTAGCACCTGCGCTGCAGACGATTAAGGCGATTCCTGTTGCATCTTTTATCATCTTAGTCTTGATTTGGGTGCCATCGCGCAATTTATCCATGCTCATCTCCTTCTTGATTGTATTGCCTGTCATCTACGCAAATGTCCTCAAAGGTATTGATTCAACGGACACGCAGCTTCTAGAAATGTCGCAAGTATTTCGCATCGGAATCTCACGCAAAATTCGATATATCTATCTGTCGCAAGTTTTACCCTATTTTCAAGCAGCTTGTTCGGTTGGACTCGGATTATGCTGGAAGTCAGGCATTGCTGCCGAGGTTATCGGTATCCCATCGGGATCCATTGGCGAGCGACTTTATGAAGCAAAAGTCTATCTGAATACGCCAGATTTATTTGCATGGACTGTCGTGATTGTCGTTGTGAGCTTGGCATTTGAAAAATTATTTATGCTGGTCGTGAAGCGAATTGTGCGCAGCGTCGAAAGCATGTAAGCATCGTATACTAGGAGCAATTATGTCTATTATTTTAAGCAACATTACAAAATCATATGGCGACCAAATGGTATTGAACAACATCTCGCTTGACATCGCACGAACCGAGACGACGGTTCTCATGGGGAAATCAGGTCGCGGTAAGACGACGTTGCTTCGTATCCTTGCAGGACTTGAGGTCGCAGATACTGGCACGATTGATTTTGGTTTAAAGTCTGATACGGGCACAAGTCCCAAAATCAGCATGGTGTTCCAAGAAGACAGGCTGTGCGAGAATCTAAGTGCATTGACCAATATTCGGCTTGTGTGTCCACATATTGACAAAGACGTGGTACTTCGCGCAATCGATGCGTTGGATTTATGTGACGGACTACACAAGCCCGCGCGCGAGCTTTCGGGTGGTATGAAGCGCCGTGTTGCAATCCTTCGGGCATTGCTTTCCGATTATGATATCCTGATCATGGATGAGCCATTCAAAGGACTCGATGAAGATACGAAGCGTATTGTCATGGATTTTGTGTGTGCGCATATACAGGAGAAGACGGCGTTGATTGTTACACACGACCGACGCGAGGCAGAAATGCTAGGTGCAACGAATATCATCGAATTGTGATTCTATAAGGCCGCATCCAAAAAATCTCAACACATATGACGTATTTCATACGCACTGAGGTCTTCAATTTTTGGATAATATTTTGAAATTTTACAAGTCTATGCACTGGTAGACATACAGATTTGTTTTTTATATAATGTAATTGTAAACATTTGCATAAATCCAAAGGAGGATGACATGGCAGAGATTAAAGTACTTACAGAAGATACATATGATGAGGCAATTCAGGACGGTATCGTAGTTGTTGATTTCTATGCGGACTGGTGTGGACCATGTAAGATGATGGCGCCAACATTCCATGAAGTTGCGGATATGTATGACGGCAAGGTGACATTTGCCAAACTTAATATCGACGAGAATAAGAAGATTGCACTTGCCAATAAGGTGATGAGCATACCGACACTTCTCTTCTATAAGAAAGGGTTCCAGGCCGATAGAGTGACGGGCGTCGTGGATAAAGCGCTGCTTCACCAAAAGATTGACGCACTCCTATAAGTAGTGCATATGATACGCATTTGTTGACGGTGGTAGGGTTACTTACTACCGTCAATTTGTAACTGGATGAATAATATGGTTGGATTGGAATATGACTGGCATTATAAATACATTGGATTCATTTGTAACTTTTCTTAGCACCTTGCCTTTCTCAATGGGCGTTGTTGTGCTGTATACGATTGATGTCATCTTGGCAATCATGATTATTTTCCTTGAGAAAAAGAATCCGCAGGCGACACTCGCTTGGATTATGGTATTGTTTTTATTGCCCGTTGTTGGCATTGTGTTCTATTTCTTATTTTCACAAAATATTGCAAAACGGAAGATGTTTCGCTTGAGTGATAGCGAAGAAAAGCTTATGGATCAGATGCTCGAACGGCAGAAACAGGAGATGAAAAGTGACGACTTCTTCATCAATGATGCCGAGCGCGACTGGCAATCGATGATTGCAATGAACCAGAAATACGCACATGCAGATCTCTCTCAGAACAATATCGTCGATTTTTTTACAGACGGCAATCACAAACTTGATGCAATGCTGTCCGATATTGCAAATGCCACAAATTACATCAATATCCAGTATTTTATATTAAAAAATGACATCACAGGGCAGTCTCTCATCAATGCGCTTACGGTCAAAGCAAAAGAGGGCGTGCGCGTCAGACTATTGCTTGATGCGATGGGTAGCAAACAGATTAACAACAAATTGCTTTTGGATTATCTGGATGCCGGTGGTAAAGTTGGATATTTCTTCCCTCCATTTTTCAGATCACTAAATATACGTTTCAATTATCGAAACCATAGAAAACTCGTTGTGATTGATGGCGAAGTCGGCTATATTGGTGGATTTAATATCGCCAACGAATACATCGGACTGAAAAAAAAATTCGGCTACTGGCGTGATACGCACATCAGGATTCGTGGCGATGCGCTCATCTATCTCAATGAGCGGTTCATCAGGGATTGGCGCAACGCGACGAAAGAAAGACTCGACATCGGTTTGATGTTCAATGTCAACCGCAATGTCAATGGCACGACACCGATGCAGATTGTAAGCTCTGGTCCAGATTCATACAAAGAGGAAGTCAAGCATGGTTATCTGAAGATGATTTCTGGTGCGAAGCGTCGAATTTGCATACAGACGCCCTATTTTGTCCCTGATTCCAGTATTTTCGATTCATTGCTGACGGCTGCCAATTCAGGTGTCGATGTCAAAATCATGATTCCCTGTATGCCTGACCATATCTTCGTATATTGGGCGACGTATTATTATTGTGGTTTGTTGCTCGGTGCTGGCGTCAAAGTCTACATCTATAACAACGGATTTCTTCATGCCAAGACGATGACCGTTGACGATGAAGTGTGCTCTGTGGGGTCTGCAAATTTTGACATCCGAAGCTTTCGGTTGAATTTTGAGTGTAATGCGTTTATGTACGACGTCAGTACTGCGCGACGGATGCGCGATATTTTCGAAGAGGATATGAGCTATTGTAAGGAACTTACGAGACTCGAATATAAAAATCGGTCAAGGTGGATTCGCTTCAAGGAGCGACTCGCGAAGCTATTATCTGATATACTGTAAGCAGTGAAGGCAACTGTAAGCAATGAAAGGTGTGCAAATGGCGCAATTATACTTTAGATATTCGACGATGAATGCTGGCAAGACGCTAGAACTCATCAAAGTTGCATATAATTACGAGGAGCGGGGCAAGCATGTGCTCACGCTGACGCCGTCCGTGGACAATCGCTATGGTGGCGGCAAAGTCGTCTCAAAGGCAGGTATCTCAAGACCCGCTGTGATGATTGATGACGAGACAAACTTAATTGAGCTGTATCTGAAAGTTGATGCTGTGACGAAAGTTGACTGCGTACTTATCGACGAGGGGCAATTTCTGAAGAAACATCACGTATTGCAATTGACGGAGATCGTAGATAGCTTTGACACCCCTGTCATGGTCTATGGGCTGAAAAATGACTTCAGAAATGAATTGTTTGAAGGTAGCTATTATTTGCTCGTATACGCTGACAAGATTGAGGAAATCAAGACAATCTGTTGGTGCGGACGCAAAGCGACGATGGTCGCGCGGGTTGTTGATGGGAAATTCATCCGAACGGGCAATCAGATTGAGATTGGTGGCAATGACAAATATGTATCCCTGTGCCGCAAACATTACAACGATGGCCGCATTGGTGATGAAGGAACACGGCCCATATATAATGTAACAAATGACGAGGTTGCACAGATGGCGGAAGATGTGCAGGTGGACGACTCAATCGAATAGGCAACATCCGAAAATCTCAGCACATACGACACACTTCATACACACTGAGAATTTTCGCAGGTTATCAATAAATAGTGGAGATTATTTTGATTTTAGATGAGAAAGCACAATTGAATCAAGTAGCATTGAATCAAGTGCCAGCGGACTGTGCTTGTGGTGATGACAACGAGCAAGCGCATGTAGACGTATGTATCAATCCGCGTGATGTGGGTAGCAACAAGCCCATCATCTGGACAGACGATTTACTGAAGATTGATAAACCAAAACTTCTGCTTCATAGTTGCTGTGGACCGTGCTCGACTTCCGTAACAGAGCGGCTTCTACGTGACTATGACGTCACAATCTATTTTTATAATCCCAACATCACGGATAAAGAGGAATACGATAAAAGACTCGAAGCGCAGCTGAAATTTATTGACGGATACAATGCATCTCCAGACAAAATAGATACGATTCATTTTATTGAGGGTCCTTGGGATGTGGAAGAATTCTATCGCTATGTCCGCAATCATGAAAAGGATCTCGAGGGCGGTGAGCGTTGCAATTTATGTATGCGTATGCGCCTTGAGAAGACAGCAGGGGTTGCCCTCGTCGGTGGATTTCAAGCGTTTACAACGACACTGAGTGTAAGCCCACATAAGAATCATGCGGAGATTCTGAAAGTCGGCACTGCTCTGGCAATCAAGTATCAGCTGACCTTTATCCCCGATGATTTTAAGAAGAAAGACGGATACAAACGCTCGATAGAATTGTCAAAGAAGTACGGCTTGTATCGACAGAATTACTGTGGATGTGAGTTTTCAAAATGGGAGACCTAACCTTGAGACCTAACCCAGAAATCTAACCCGATTATCAGGAGATATGTGCGATACATACGAGTAGCAATAAAAAATAATAACGACCAACTAGACGTGCTCTATGTCTACAAGACGGATGATGACGCCGTTCGTGTTGGAGATCGGGTTCATGTTCCGTTTAATCAGGAGCCGCATCCGAAACCAGGATTTGTATTTGAAGTTTTGGATGAAATTCCCGAAGATGCCAAGCAATATCGAATTCGCGGTATCAAGGAAATTGACCATGAACACTCGACGCCAAGTCATGCAATACCGATTGCAACGTGGATGCGCAATCGGTATTTTTGTCGTGCCTATGACGCGGCTGCATTGTTTTCCTCTCCTGTGAAGAAGACGGCGAAGCGTAAAAGCAAGGTCGATGGCGTAGAGGGATTGGACGAAATCGAGTTAGAGAATCCTCTCCCCACGCTCTCAGAGGAGCAAATGTCAGCAATGTCTACCATCGAAGCGCGTATGGACACAGGCAAGTACCGAACCTACCTAATCCACGGTGTTACGGGAAGTGGTAAGACCGAAGTCTATATGCGTACGGCAATGAAAGCGCGGGCACTCGGCAAGAAGACAATTGTGCTCGTTCCAGAAATCAGCTTGACACCGCAGACGATTCGCCGGTTTGTTGCCAGATTTGGCAGAGATGCCATCGCAATTATGCACTCAAAGCTCAGTGCCGGGGAACGCTATGAAGAATGGCAGCGCATCCGTCAAGGTAAAGCAGATATTGTCATTGGTGCTCGATCTGCGATCTATGCACCTTTTGAAGAGATCGGTGCGATTATCATCGACGAGGAACATGAGTCGAGCTATAAGTCGGATACCGTTCCAGTATATTCGGCAGTTGAAGTTGCAATTAAAATCGGTATCGAGAGCGGTGCAGTTGTTCTACTCGGTAGTGCAACGCCGTCTATCGTCAGCATGTACCGAGCCAAGATAGGACTTTATCATATCATTCATCTGAAAGAACGTTACAATCAACGCGACATGCCACCGATTGAAGTCATCGACATGCGTGAAGAATTGCGCTTTGGAAATCGAAGCATCTTTTCCTCTGCGCTTTACGATCAGATGCAAACATCCTTAGACAATGGTCATCAATCCATCATCTTTCTCAATCGACGAGGCTATTCGACCTTTATCACATGCCGAAGCTGTGGATATCTTGTAAGATGTCCCAATTGCGGTATTTCCATGACGTATCATAAAGACGAGGGTGTCGCGGTTTGTCATTTCTGTGGCGAGGTTACACCTGCGCCAACGAGATGCCCAAAATGTGATAGCCCTTATCTGAGATATTATGGCATCGGCACGGAGCAAGTCGAAGAAATCACAAGGGAGACATTCCCAGATGTGGGGATTGCGCGCATGGATGCGGATACGACGACAGGCAAAGGGAGTGTCTCGAAGATATTGTCTACGTTTGCAAAGCTAAAGACGAAAATTTTAATTGGCACGCAGATGATTGCGAAAGGTTTGGATTTTGCGCACGTGACAGTCGTCGGCATTATTTCTGCCGATGTGAGTTTGAATGTCCCAGATTTCAGAGCTGCTGAGAGAACTTTTCAGCTTATCACACAGGTTGCTGGTCGTGCAGGTCGCGCGGAACATGAGGGGCGCGTCGTTGTCCAGACTTATCAAAGCGAACATTATTCGATTCAAGATGCGACAACCTATGATTACGATCGTTTCTTCGACCATGAATTGAATATTAGGAAGTTATTCCTATATCCACCATTTTCCGACATCTATGTGCTGACAATCACAGACCCGTCAGAAGAGAAAGCCATACGGACATCGGAGCAAATTGTTGCCGAGTTATTACGAAGAATCGGCGAAAGTGAGCGCGCTTGTATCCTTGGTCCAACACCTGACCGCATCAAATATTTTGAGGAAAACTTCCGTTATCGAATCAACATCAAAGTCATGCCTGACAGACGCCTCACCTATGAGAAAGAGCTGGCTGAAATCAGGCATAAAATCAATGTCATCGAAAATGCGGGCACGTTTTTGTCCATCGATGTGAATCCGACGTTTGTGACGTAAGGTTTATGATATAAAGTTTATGACATAAAGGTGGTAGCAATATCTGATATTTGACTATCTTAAATTTTAATTACTTTGCACTTATACGATGCGAAAAAATCCTGTTTGGTATATAATTGAGAATAATGTACAAGAACGTAAATATTTATTCACAATTTCGCAGTTTTGATGTGTAAGGTAAACGATGATGAATAGTTGTAAAAATAAAAATGGCTCAACTTTAATATTTGTACTCGTTGCAATGCTCATTCTCACGCTCATTATTGGAATTGTACTCGCAATTACGTCACGCAATCTGCATCGCACCAATCTTTCAGAATCGCAGACGCAAGCTCATTATACAGCGGAGACATTAAATGCAAGGATTGTTCAATTAATCAGCGGGGCAAGCTACGAGTCAGAACCTGGGGAATCAGAATCGGAATCGATGGCATTATTTTCTACGAGTGCAGCAGAGGACGATGCGAGCACTGGATTGGATGGCGAAAAATTCATTAAATGGCTGAACGAGTCAGAAGAGACAGATGCTACGGGAAACAAAATACGAATCATTCGATTCCCCAATGGTGATGCGTCTGGTGGCGATGTGTCTGGTGATGCGTTGTCTTACCCTGACAGCAAGTTGGGCACTGCAACGACAACAATCACGCTCATCGCTGGCGCATCTGATCAAGACTATGAGATTAAGATATCTACAACGGCGACCTATGGTGGATTCGGCGGACTGGCACAGGGCAAACAGACCATCACGCAGACACTATCGTCAGCGGGTTCCAAGATGGTAAGTATTGCAGACGCGCCTGTCGCACTTTCGTCAGGTAAATCTCCAAAGGTTGTAATTCAAAAATTTTCAACAAATTTCGACTATGAGGACGCGATGTTCCAAGAAATTCAGGCAGATATGAATCACCTACCAGAATGGGCTGCGGATGCGGCGCAAGCCACAGCCGCTGATGTAAATGCAACAAGAAATGATGAATATGAATTACAAGATGATGAATTACAAGGTGCTGCTGCGGTCGAAGAACCTGCGCAAGAGACGATTACGCAGACGGGAACACTCTTTACTGTTGCAGAATCAGAAGCATCAGCAGAAACTGACGCATCGGCGGAGTCAAGTGAATCTGTGCCGTCTACCAAATCGACTGACGAATCTCTTACTGCGCAGAATCCCAAAATTACCTATTTTACATTGGATAATTCGGAAACAAATCAAGGCGCAAATGACTTCAACATCTTACCGATCGCAAGTGACGAATTAAATATTTATCTTACGGACACCTCGAACAAGAGGCTGAGCCTATTTGCGGGTACGTCTATTTCGGAGGGTGCTATCTTTACGAAACGAGACACGACGATTGGCGCATCTCCTGAATCTACCAATGAAATACTGGCATTTGCCCAAAATTACTGGATCTTTGCAGACCCTGGTGCAAATCAAGCGGAGCGGCACTCCAAGATTACGTCTACGACGCTCAATTCAGGAAGTATCTTAGTTCAAAACAACCACGAGCTTACAATCGGTGCAAATGCCGTCATCAACGCCGACGCCAATAAAGGCATCGTTGTCGAATCTGGTGGAAGCCTTATTATTGAAGAAAATGCACAGATTACAGGTGACATCAATGTGGCATCAGGTACCGTCATCATCAAAGATGCCGCAAAAATGACTGGCAATATCTATTCTTCGGGCGCAACGGTTGAGATTGCTAACCGTGCAGAAATCACGGGGAATCTCTTTATTGAAAAGAGTATCTTCAATGTGAAATCTGGCACATCTATTACAGGCGATGTCAGCGCTGGCAATGGTGCGCAGCTCGATATCACCTCTGGAACAGTCCACGGTCATCTGTATGTTAAAAAATTCACAGAGACCGAAAAAAAGGTTGATGTGACACTAGCGGATGCAAAAGATGCGCAATTGATCATCAATACGGGTATCTTCAATACGGAGCAGATTGTCGGTGACGTGACCATTGCCGAGGGTGCCAAAGTAATCATGCAAAAGGGCCAAATTGATGGTAATCTCACCGTGGCAAAGGGCAATACCGAATTATACATGAGTGGCGGCAGAATCAGTGGCAATGTGATTGTCGATGAGGGCTCTATATTGGGTATTGCGGAGTCAAATAACGCCTTAACGAAGCCGACCGTCGATGGTGACATTTCCGTCCTGACAAAATCCGCACTCTCCATCAAAGGCGGTACGAAGAACAATGCACAGCCAACCATAACAGGCAATATCTATATCCCGAAGACAGCAACGCTCAACATTACGGGTGGCGCAAAGAATGTTTCATCCTATAATCCGATGATTACTGGAAATGTCTATGTATCAGGCAAGGTCACAATCGATGGCAATTTCACATTGGACGAGATTTCTGCGCAGACAAGTGCGGGCAAGGCAAATGCAAAGTTTGGATATGTTGGCGAGAAAAGCGGACTATATGTATTTGAGAACAAAGGACTCGTGATTCAAAAATCAAGTGGCGTACCGCCAATTATCGTTGGCAATGTGGATGGTATACAGACCTATGGTAGAGTTCACACATTCTATGCGTATACAACGCCAGGTTTATCCAAGGTTCAGTCCGATAAAATCTTCTGCCAAGAGCGAAATTATAGCAAGAAGACACATGGCACAAATATCTGCGAACATTGGCTCAATAAGAAATGGACGCCAGTATCAGGCAGCATCACGAACGATTAGGGGTGAATGATGAACGCAATGTTACAACGCAAAATCAAGACAAGTGACAAGAACGGTTTTACGCTTTTAGAAGTGATTATTGCCCTTGCCATCGTTGCCATTGCAGGAACGATGGCGCTGATGGGCTTTCAAGTTTCAAACAATCTCAAGATGAAAGATCTTCAAGAAAAGAGCGATGCCGCGGAGGTTGAGATGCAAATCGCAACAGGGGAAGGCACTGTGACTACTGGCGACGCATTCAATATCCGTATTGCGGATCAAGATTTTAGCACCTATGTGGATACCTATACGAGTACGGACGGATCGAAGCTTTACTCTGTTATTCACACAGATGATGAGGTGAACGAAGAATAAACTATTTTACTAAATGTAATGAAAGCGTAGAGATAAAAGCGTAATAAAGCGTCGATTTGAGGCATGTACATTGTGTATTGTGTATCTCAAATCGACGTTTCTTTTTTGTCTATAATTATCTGATATTTCTGTTTACGGTAATAAATATTGGGTATAAATGAAATATAATTGTAACAGGAAGGGGTGGGAATTATGAATACGAAAAAGGAGAGGGACTTGAATCTATTGAAGAAGAAACAAGGCTTTACGCTTGTCGAAGTTCTTGTTGTGCTTGTTATTCTTGCAATCTTGATTGCCATTGCTGTGCCATCTGTGACAGCTTATATTGGTAAGGCGAAGGATCGAAAAGACTTAATTGAATTAAATAATGTAAAAAAGGCGTTTGAATTGATGATGCTTGAAGATGTTGAAAATGGATATTTTGGTAGCTCTACTTCTGAAGAAAGTAATGATGAAAGTAATTTCTTGTATAATAATGCGACTAATTTTATTTATGGGGTGGGTGATGATAG
>JAISJM010000180.1 GCA_031261525.1 Eubacteriales Family XIII. Incertae Sedis bacterium | reverse complement strand
CGTCGCTAGTTGTCACATAGATACGCCCATCTGCATCTTCATAGATGGGATTGCAATAAAATGCGTCCATATTGTTTGTTGGCGTAACATAAACAGTACCTGTCATTGTTGTTGTATTTTCATCATCAGAAACATGTACGCCAGATTCAAAATTGCTGATTCCAGGATCCGTATAGTTGCTTGCTTCATTATTTTGTGGATTGGTTATAACGAAGCATGCGATGCCAGTCGTCCCAGGGAATACATATTCTATATCTCCCGACTTGTCTTCAACGCGTGTTGCATAGAGCCGACTGTCTGTCTGCCATAAATTATCTTCAGTCATATCATTCGTAGTATTTTCCCAATCGGTCAAATCGAGCTCTTCTGTTGTGACATAAAATCCGATGAATTTTTCTTTGCTTACCTCTTCTTGTGCAAGACTGCATCCTGCTAATAATGTCAGAAATACCAGTATTATCAATATGAAAATACCATATAAGGCACCTTGTATTTTATAATTATTTGCCCATTTACTCCTCATCGCTATCCTCCAGTACGCCGTCAAATTTCAGGATATCTCCAACATCACATTGCAAATGCCAGCAGATTTTGTTGATTGTACCAAACCGCACACCTTTGGCTTTGCCACTTCGTAGAATAGATAGATTTGCTTCCGTGATGCCTACGAGCGCGCATAACTCTTTTGATGTCATCTGCCGATCCTTTAAAACTTCTTCAAGATAAATTCGTATTGCCATGTTGCACCTCAAATGTACAAATCATTTTCGTCTTTGAGTTGTTTGCTTTCTATGACGAAACGTGTCAAGATTAAGGTTGCCAGCACAAAGAGGATGGATTGAATCGGGAATTGAACGGAAGTATGAATGACCATGAGCCATTTTGTACATAATAATTGAAGGACATTGATTGCGATTCCAGTGAGTATGTTTATTTTTAATACGGTGATGCAGATATGGGACAGTTGTAAGGTTGTAGTAATTGTTTTGGTAGAATATAGGTCTTCTTGCATATTTGTCAATAGTTTGAATGCGATAGATACAATCCATATGTCAAGTACATAGGGCAGAGCGTTTCCAATAAATTGTAATACAAGAAATATATAACTAGCATCAAGTGAATTTCCATTTCCCAAATTACCAACTTTTAGTGTCCTAATAGAGTCTAATAGATTATCAAAACACATGCCAAAGGCAAGATAAACGAAGAGTATATTGAGCAAATAGAGACAAATTTTCATATATCGATAGAGTTTTTTTGTTCCGTTTTCAGATATAAGTCGTATGATTCGTAGGATGATGTAACCAGTCATGATTGAGTAGATAATACCTGTAAATACAGCCTTGCCTGCCGATGGCATGCCGCTTCCGAGATTCTCTGCCAAAAAGTCGCTAGGATTAATCATCAGATAAATTACACCAAAAAGGACTGCGCTGAGCAACACCAAGAGCCCGTCTTCAGGATATAATTTTCGCTTATTTCGGATGAAAAGGAAACATGCAATTGGAATCAAACAAAATACACAGTAAATTAGAATTGCAAAAATATTGCCCATTGCACCTGAAAGCGAGAGCTTACGAAGTCCGAATCCGATTTGTTCAAATGGAAATGCCGCTAGAGATGAAAAGACACTTGGAAATGCTGCACGTATAATGCTGATTATGATACAAAGTATAGCTTCAATAGTAAAGCAACAAATCCAAATATTCCGTTTCATAGATGCCTCCATAATTATTGTTATTCGATAATTTAATTAGATTATATTATGATAATTATCGTTTGTCAATAATTATATATATTGTATTCAATACGATTGATTTCTATTGTCGTCTGTATTCATTGGGTGACAAAGACATCTCATTGCGAAATAGATACGAAAAATAACTAGGATTTTGGAATCCGCACATCGTGGCGATTTCTAAAATGGTTCGTTTTGTATCTCGCAGCAGTTCGCAACTTTTGGTGATGCGGTATTTGTTTAAATAATTATTGGGTGTCTGCCTTACATATTGATTGAAAAGTTTGCAACATCTACTTCTGCATACAGCTCCAGATTCTGCTATATCTTCCAGTGTTATTTTCTCCGCATAGTGATTGTGAATGAAGCCCGTCATCTTCCAGATTAACGATTGAATATGATTGACATCTGAATTTGTAGGAATCTGGTGCAAATGTTCGCTGATATCCGCACAAAGAGAGACTGATTTTGCAAGCATTTGCAAAGGATTTTGCGTTGCTAGAGACGGACTTGATGTCGGTGTAGTAGTTGTTGCGGCGGCGGTGGTCTGAATGTGTGCGACCTCCGTATTGATTCGTATTGAAGGAATTGTACTTGGCATTGAGGTTGACATGGATGTGTTATTGTTGCATTGTAGCATTTCATATAGTTCAGTGATTTTGGATAACATCTTATGATGCGAATCGATTTTGTGATTCAGAAATATATAATCATCGCAACTTTGTCCAAACTTGGTTGTAATATACTGATTCATCATATCGAAATTTGCAGAAATGAGATTTGGACTGATAATTAACGCAATAAAGGTACAATCTATTTTTTGCTCAGAAAATCCATAGTGCAGACGTTTGCTATTTACAAAAATGCCATCACCAGCCTGCAAGCGCGTGACTTCACCATTTACAAAGAAATCCATCGATCCATCAAGGATGTGAATGAATTCCAAATCCGTATGCCAGTGACACGATGCACAATATCCATAGCTATGCAATTCGTTTTTCCTTGCATACAATGGAAAATCTGGCAAATTGTAATTCAAGTTTTCTGAAAGGTCTGAGTAGATTTCTATTGGTGTGCTCATTGTTTTGCTCCATCATCTGGTAATATTTTCAAATGCAAATATAGATACGATTTTGATATTATTTTATCTGATTTTTGTAGAAATAGCTATATATGTGGCGTATATTGATAGTATGAAGATGATATAAGTTGTAGAGAGATCTTATTATGGATACAGTTATTTAGGAATGATCTTCATGCGAACTGTAGCTGATATAGGGTGGTATCGCCCATAATATAGAAATTTATATTATGGATTTATAACATTGGTCAACATGAATTAATAGGAGTAAATGAAATGTGAAAGGGGTTGCTATGAACAATAAAGCGCGTAAAGAACGAGGATTGCCTTATCATTATGATGATCCAGAATTATTTGGTAGGCAGATGAATTATCTGGAGACGCTCCATGAATATAATCAGACAAGCCCCATCAATTCGCATAAGAAAGAGACGTTACAAAAGGAGATGTTTGCAGAAATTGGCGATGGCTGTCATATTGAGACGCCGCTACATTCGAATTGGGGCTGCCACAATGTCCACTTTGGCAGCGGCATTTATTGTAATTCAAACCTGACATTGGTTGATGATGCAGATATCTATGTTGGTGATGACTGTATGATCAGCCCAAACGTTGTGATTACGACATCGGGGCATCCTATTTTACCAATTTTGAGAGAAAATAACTATGTCTATAATATTCCTGTGACGATTGGTAAAAATGTCTGGATTGGTTCTGGTGTGCAGATTCTGCCAGGTGTTACAATTGGAGACAATTCTGTAATCGGCGCAGGCAGCGTTGTGACAAATAATATTCCAGCAAATGTCATTGCATTCGGTGTGCCGTGTAGAGTTGTTCGCGAGATTGGGGAGAAAGATCGACAGTATTATTATAAAGAGCGTGCGCTTGATGTGTGGGACTGAAGCAATCTAAACTGAAAACTATATAAAATGAAAACTATATAAAATGAAGCAATAATTCGTTTAAGCTATGATACAAAAAAGATAGAGATTGTTGTGTCTCTATCTTTTTAAAATACTAAATGTAGAAAATGTAAGATTTATGTAGTCGGTATTGGCGATTGTAGTGTCTCTATCTTTTTAAAATACTAAATCCTTTGGGATATACAATATCCATTGTACCGATTAAACAAAAATAATAAATTTTATTCGCAAGTACGCATTGCCAAAATCGTCTTCGTAATCAAGTCACCGAGTTCCCAGCCGAGCATATCGGCTCCACGCTCGATGACTTCGCGAGAGCAGCCCGCTGCAAAATTCGAGCTCTTGTATTTCTTGCGTACGGACTTGAGTTCTAAATCTTGTACACTTTTCGATGGGCGCATCAATGCTACGGCACCGATTAGTCCAGTGAGTTCATCGGTTGCGTAGAGAACTTTCTCCATCTCATGCGTTGGCTCAATATCCACGGTAATTGCATATCCATGACTTGCAACTGCGTGAATTAATTTCTCATCTAAATCGCGTTCTTTCATGATATCTTGTACCTTGATGCAGTGCTCGTCAGGATAAAGCTCGAAATCTAAATCGTGCAACAATCCGACGATTTCCCAGAAATCTGCGTCATTTGCATATCCGAGTTCTTCTGCAAAATATCGCATGACACCTGCGACGATATAGGCATGCTTGAGGTGAAATTCGTCCTTGTTATATTCTTCGAGTAGGTCGATTGCGTCTTGTTTTGTGAGTTGATTTGCCATAATTTTTACACTCCTTAATAATTTTATTACATATTATCATACGCTATTTTGGGAAATGAGACAAGCGTGTTATAATATAATATAGCGTTGTCTGTGCACACGTATGGATATACGACTAGAGTCCGTTAAATTTGGCAAAATTCTGCCATTTTTTTATGTTAAGGAATAGGAAAGAAGAGTAATAAATGATTACAGTTACAGATTTAAGTCTATCTTATGGTGCTGATAAATTATTTGCACACGTGAATTTGCTTTTTACACAGGGGAATTGTTATGGCATTATTGGTGCAAATGGCGCAGGAAAGTCAACATTTCTCAAAATTCTCTCAGGAGAATTGGAACCAACGACAGGTATTGTCGGCTTATCGCCAAAGCTCCGTATGTCCGTATTGAAGCAGGACCAAAACAAATACGATAGTTTTCCAGTTATGGAAACGGTTCTCATGGGTAACACGCGTCTTTATGAGATTATGACGCAGAAAGACGCACTCTATGCAAAG
>JAISJM010000137.1 GCA_031261525.1 Eubacteriales Family XIII. Incertae Sedis bacterium | reverse complement strand
AAAGAGTAGAGAGTGGCGTTTCTTTGAGCTTTTCATTGACAGAATTTTGGATGACACAAAGATTTTTATGTACAATACACGTATCGGACTTCTCACATTCATGATTTGGCTTTAGGCATGCATTGACATATTCCGTTGAATCGAGCGCATCGAGAAGGTCGAAAAGGCTGATATCGTCAAGATTGGCAATGAGTTCACATCCACCTTCTTTGCCTCTATGAATATTGACATAGCCTTGTTTTTGGAGTTTTTTTAGTATTTTGTATGCAAATGGTTTCGGAACATCTTCAATCTCACAGATTTGTGTAACAGATGATTTTGTAGTTTTTGATAGTTCACGAAATATCCGTATTGCATAGTCTGTTTCTCTTGATATAAGCATGTATTTCACCTCCAAATTTTTTATTATTGCTACTATTGCAAATTTTTAATCTGAACATAGTTTATCAAGATTAAATTGTTACGTCAATACTTTACTTTTGTACATGCGATTACAATTCGCTAACAGGTGTTGAAAATATTTCCTTTTTTATATATACTCATTATAGAGTAGATTATCATAGGGGACTCCAATAGGGTGGAGATGAGGTGAATTATGGTCGATAATATTGAAAAAACTGAAAAAAGAAAGATAAAGTTCACAGAAACCGTGCTACGAGATGGGCATCAAAGTCTGATTGCAACAAGAATGACAACAGAAGAGATGATTCCAATTCTGGAGACACTTGATGCGGTTGGTTATCACTCCCTTGAATGTTGGGGCGGCGCGACCTTTGATGCGAGTGTGCGTTTTCTCAATGAAGATCCATGGGAGCGATTACGGACAATAAAAAAGTACGTAAAGAATACAAATTTGCAGATGCTATTGAGAGGACAAAATTTACTCGGCTACAGACATTATGCAGATGATATGGTCGATGAATTTGTCAAAAAGTCGATTGAAAATGGTATTGATATCATTCGTATTTTCGATGCCTTTAATGATACAAGAAATTTAAAAACCGCGATTGCTTCTACGAAAAAATATGGTGGACATGCGCAAGCAACCTTGTCTTTCACGTTGAGTCCTGTTCATACCGCTGCAAAATTTGTTGAACTGAGTCAGGAATTGGAGCAAATGGGTGCAGATTCAATTTGTATCAAGGATATGGCAGGTTTGCTTGATCCCTATGGCACCTATGATTTGGTGAAAGAAATAAAGTCTAAAATCAATATTCCATTGGAACTTCATACACATGCGACGAGTGGACTTGGTTCGATGACTTATCTAAAAGCTTGTGAAGCTGGTGTTGATATTATTGACACGGCATTGTCGCCATTTGCAGAAGGAACTTCTCAGCCACCTACGGAGCCTATGGTTTATGCGCTTGAGCATTCACCTTACTTTACAACTGACATCGATATGGATGCGATGGGCAAGGCGACAGATCACTTTAAGCCGATAAGAGAGCGGGATATTGCGTCAGGTTTACTTGACTCGAAACTTCTTGGTGTGGATATCAATACGTTGGTATATCAGGTTCCAGGCGGTATGCTTTCTAATTTAGTCAGTCAGCTCAAGCAATCGAATGCGATGGATAAGTTTGAAGAAGTGCTTCAAGAGGTTCCGCGCGTTCGAAAAGATCTCGGTTATCCACCACTCGTTACACCGTCTTCGCAGATCGTTGGTACGCAAGCTGTACTGAATGTCGTTACGGGTGAACGCTATAAGATGGTACCAAATGAAGTCAAAGATGTCGTCAGGGGAAAGTATGGCGCAACGACCGTACCTATTTCTGATGAGATTGCAGAAAAGATTCTAGGTGCTGAAAAAGATAAGCGGATTACGCACAGACCTGCGGATGATCTTAAACCAGAGATGGAAAATGCAAAGCATGAGTTTGCTGAATATGCAATTCAAGAAGAAGATTATCTAACGGGCGCAATGTTCCCAGGTCCTGCAGTCGAGTTTTTCAAGTATAGAAATGCAGAAAGGAATCAGATAGACTCCAGTCTTCTCAATGAAGAAGATGGTGTGTATCCGGTATAAATGATGAATAAGAAAGAAAAAGCTAAGACAAAGGTGTCAACAAAGATTATTTTAAAGTTTATAATTATATTCGTTCCTGCGACAGTCATCAATGCATTTGCAATTATAAATACATTTGATAATACTGCAAGAGTTACCATGATGTGCATCTTGGTCGTTGTCTTTGCGATTGATGTATATCTTGCAAAGACGATTATTGATTTAATCAATAAGCCATTGCGGAAGCTCACAGAGGCAGCGAAAGAGATTGCAAAAGGGGACTCGGAGATTGTAATTGTGCCAACGGGTACTGCTGAAGTTGATTTGCTGATTCAAGCATTTGAAGATATTCAGACAGGCATGCAGAAGCAAAGTGATATTCTTGCAGATTTTGCCGTTGGAGATTTTAGAAGAGAAGCGGATATGCGTTCTGAAAATGATCTGTCCAATGTTGCACTCAATATATTGGCGCAAAGTCTGACACAGACCATTTCACGTGTACAAATTGCATCCTCAGAGCTTGCTACCGGTGCCCAAGAGATTGCCAATGCATCGGCGACTCTTTCAGAAGGGGCTAGTGAACAGGCAATCAGTATCGAGACATTCCGAGGTATGATTGCCCAGATTAAACAGATGGCAAATGACAATGCGGAGATTGCAAAACGAACATTGAGTGACTTTAATGAATTGGATTCTGTTATGATTAGCACAGCCGATTCGATGAATAGTATGCTTGGTGCAATGCATGATATCGATGATAAATCAAGGAGCATCTCAAAAGTAATCAAAGTTATCGATGACATCGCATTCCAGACCAATATCTTGGCGTTAAATGCAGCAATTGAGGCTGCAAAAGCAGGACAGCATGGTAAAGGATTTGCTGTCGTTGCAGAAGAAGTCCGCAGTCTTGCAAGTAAATCAGCTGACGCAGCAAAAGAGACATCGTCACTGATTTCACAAAGTGCAATGTCCGTTGGTGAAGGTAATAAGATTGTTACAGAAGTCAATGAGAGACTACAAAAAGTAAGAAGTATTGCATCACAGAATACAGATTCAATGAATACTTTACACCATAGTTCAATCAACCAAAGTGAATCTATGGCATCTGTAAAAGATGCGATCGATCAGTTGAGCAATGTTGTACAACAAAATTCAGCAACGGCACAACAGACCTCTGCTGCATCGGATGAGATTTCAGCACAGACGGATTCACTGAAGGAGATTGTATACAGTTTCCAATTAAGGCGTAATAAATAATGATGTATAATATGCACAAACGTGCATAAATATTGAATAATGATTGCATATGTGATACAATGGTGTCTCTACTTCTTTATTTAGAGGTAGAGATTTGTCTGTTATGATGATTATATTAGATTTTTTTATTTTAAGTTGAAAGGGTGACATGATGGGAAAGAAAAAAATTGTACTTGCGTACTCAGGTGGATTAGATACTTCAGTTATACTGACTTGGCTCAAGGAGCAATATGATGCAGATATTATCACAGTATGTCTCAATGCTGGTCAAGATGATGACTTCTCACAAGTAGAGAAGAAAGCTTATGCGACAGGTGCATCTAAATCTTATGTGGTAGATATCACAGAAGAATATATCACAGATTATATCTGGCCAACCTTGAAGTCTGGCGCGATTTATGAGAGTGATTACATGCTTGGAACGTCCATGGCAAGACCACTTATGGCAAAGAAGCTTGTAGAAATTGCAGAAAAAGAAGGTGCTTATGCAATCGCACACGGTTGTACAGGAAAGGGTAACGATCAAGTACGTTTCGAGTCAACAATCTATGCGCTTAATCCAGCGCTAGAGATTATTGCACCATGGCGTACATGGGATTTCGTATCTCGTACGGATTTAATTAATTATGCTGCTGCGCACCAGATTCCAATCGAACAGACAACAGAAAAGATTTATTCAAGAGACCAGAATATCTGGCACATCAGTCACGAGGGTGGCAATCTTGAGAATTCATGGAATGAGCACAAAGCGGATATCCATGTCATGAGTGTGCCTGTAGAAGATGCACCAGATAAGCCAACTTTTGTAGACATCGAATTTGAAAAGGGTGTTCCAGTAGGTCTTGATGGTAAGAAATTAGGTCCAGTTGAAATTCTTCGTACTTTAAACAAGCTCGGTGGTGAAAATGGCGTCGGTACGATTGATATCATCGAGAATAGACTTGTCGGCATGAAATCAAGAGGTGTGTATGAGACACCTGGCGGTACAATCTTGTTCAATGCGCATAAGGATTTAGAAAAGCTCATCCTTGACAGATCAACACTTAGCTACAAGTATCTTGTCGCAGCGAAGTATTCAGAACTCGTCTATGATGGACAGTGGTTTACACCATTAAGAGAAGCGATTGATGCATTTGTAAATGTCACACAAGAGCAGATTACAGGTACTGTTAAGATTAAGCTATATAAAGGCAACGCACTACCTGTTGCAAGTAAGTCTATCTATGCATTGTATAGCGAAGATTTTGCGACATTTGAGGGTGATGATGTGTATGACCAATATGACGCAAAGGGATTCATCAAGCTATTCTCACTGCCAATGAAGATTCGTGCACTTCAGAAGCAGAAGAGAGAAGGTAAATAACCATGAAATTATGGGGTGGTAGATTTTCTAAGAACGCAAGCTCATTCGTTGACGAATGGGCTGCTTCTATAGATTTCGATCAGATATTATACAAAGATGATATCAAAGGTAGTATCGCGCATTCGAAGATGCTCGCAAAACAGGGAATTATCAGCAAGGAAGATCAAGAGCAGATTGAGACGGGTCTCATTCAGATTTTACTTGAAATCGAAGATGGCAAGATTGAATTCACGCATGAACTTGAAGATATTCATATGAATATTGAATCGATTTTGACGGACAGGATTGGTGATGCGGGGAAGAGACTCCATACTGCAAGAAGTAGAAATGACCAAGTTGCAACGGATATCAGGCTTTTCTTAAAAGATGAAATTACAAATTCAATCAAGTTCATAGATGAGCTCAGGGCTGTTCTTGTGAAAATCGCCAAGAATCATGTCGATACCGTTATGCCTGGTTACACGCATATGCAGCATGCGCAACCTGTATCATTTGCATTTCATCTCCTGGCTTATTATGAGATGTTTACACGCGACAAAAAACGCATGGAAAATGCCTATGAAAGTACAGATGCTTTGCCTTTGGGGGCGGGTGCACTTTCTGGTACGACTTACGATACCGATCGTGATTATGTCCGTCATCAACTCGGGATGGAATCATTATGTGCAAATGCCATGGATGCAGTCAGCGATCGCGACTTTGCAATCGAATACATCAGCGCGGCTTCTATCTGTATGATGCATCTCTCTCGATTCTGTGAAGAGTTGATTCTATGGTCTTCAAGTGAATTTTCATTTGTTGAGATGGATGATTCTTTCTCAACGGGCAGTTCCATTATGCCGCAGAAGAAAAACCCAGATATGGCAGAATTAATCAGAGGAAAAACAGGACGTGTCTATGGCGATTTGGTCAGTCTTCTGACGATTATGAAGTCACTTCCATTGGCATACAATAAAGATATGCAAGAAGATAAGATTCATCTGTTTGATGCGGTTGAGACCTTAAATACATCGCTGAAAGTCTTTACAGAGATGATTGATACGATGAGCATCAACAAAGATTATATGCGTTCTGCTGCAAAGAAAGGGTTCATGAATGCGACCGATGCAGCAGATTATCTTGTAAAAAAAGGGATTCCATTCAGGCAGTGCCATGAGATTATCGGAAAACTTGTGCTTTATTGTATTGGCGAAGATTTGACATTGGAAGAAGTTGCGCTTGATAAACTCAAGGAATTCTCAGATCAGTTTGATGAAGATATCTACGAGCATATCGGACTGCTTGCTTGTATGGATGCAAAGCAATCGGTTGGATCTACTTCGCAGGTCAATGTACGTGCGCAGATTGAACGTGCGGAGGCGGCATTATCTGAATAAAGGATAATCCATTATATTATAATAAATTATTGAATATGAGGTTGAATTGAATTATATTCTTGAATTGAAAAATGCGCTTGGCAATTGGAAAGTACTCGAAAATGTCTCCATGCGCGATTATACGACTTTTCGCGTGGGCGGCGCTGCGGATGTGCTGATTGACGTCTATGAGGAGCAGGATGTGATTCTTGCGATTCGTATCTTGAAGAAGTATGATATTCCGTATCTTGTCATCGGCAATGGTAGCAATCTGATTGTCCGTGATGATGGGATTGAGGGCGCTGTAATCAATCTAGGCAAGCATTTTTCTGCGATTGCTGAACCTGTGGCGCAGCCTAAGATTGCCCCAGATGTCTATCATTTGGTTAGTCTTTCAGGTGCGTTGCTCAGTTCTGTTGCGGCGACTGCCTTGGACAATGATTTGGCTGATATGAGTGAAATTGCTGGAATTCCTGGCAGTGTCGGCGGCGCTGTATATATGAATGCTGGTGCTTATGGCGGAGAAGTAAAAGATAGCCTTTATGAAGTAAAGGTCTACGATACTGAAAAAGACGATGTTGCCGTATATCAAAAAGACGCATTGGATTTATCTTATCGGCACAGCATGCTCTTTGAAAATCCAAACTTAATCATCCTGTCAGTTGTATGGCAACTTCGAAAAGGGACTGTCGAAGAATTACAGACAATAAAATCAAAATACGAAGATTATGCCCAGAGACGCCGTGATAAACAACCTTTAGATAAACCGAGTGCGGGCAGTTTCTTCAAACGTCCCCCAGGTTTATTTGCAGGTCAATTAATTCAAGAAGCAGGTTTAAAAGGACTACGCGTCGGCGATGCCCAGATATCAGATAAACACGCTGGTTTTGTCGTAAACCTTGGCGATGCTACTTCGCAAGATATCCTAGACTTAGCTGCAGTGGCTCAAGCCACCGTTTTAGAGTCCGCTGGTGTATTGCTAGAAATCGAACCAATGATAATCGGACGCAACATATAAGGATACATTAAGATATATAAGGATACGTGATGCCATATAAAATGACTTGGGACATGCATACCCACACAACCTATTCCCATGGAATTGGTTCTATCGACGATAATGTAGCTGTAGCTCGCGAAAAGGGGCTACAGCTTATTGGCATTACCGATCATGGTCCAGATCATATCACATATGGGGTGAAGAAAGAAAAACTCCCAGAGATGAGAGAAATTGTCGATTCCTTGAATCATCAATATGACGATATTAAAGTTCTTCTTGGCGTTGAAGCCAATATTATGAATGCTGATGGTGATTTAGGACTGAGTGAAGATGACAAAAAATATTTGGACTATGTCATTGCTGGTTATCACTATGGTGCATTAGGACACAATGCCTTCAAAGCGGGCGTACATCATGGTCTGAATTATTTATATAAAAAGACAGGCAAGTATACGAAAGCATTAAAAAAGAGAAATACGAGAAATGCTGTCAACGCCATTTTGAACAACGAGATACGAATCATCACACATCCTGGTGATAAAGGACCTGAAGATTTACTTGCAATTGCACTTGCATGTGAGAAAACAGGGACATATATGGAGCTTAATTCTTCCCATATGAGTCTAAGTATCAAAGATATTAAGCTACTGAAAGAAACAAAAGCGATGTTTTGCATCAGCTCCGATGCACATAACCCAAATCGAGTTGGTGAATTTGAACCCGCTCTTGAGGTTGCACTTGAAGCTGGATTAAGTATCGATCGAATTGCCAATATTATTGAAGTTTAAGGTGATGTATATGGAAGTATTGATTATTACAGGACAATCAGGCGCTGGTAAAAGTATGGCGGTCAATTACCTTGAGGACAATGGGTATTATTGTATTGATAATCTTCCGCCTTTACTAATCAAAAGTTTTATTGCTTTAATCAAACAAGGCAGACAAGCTGTTGAAAAATCTGCATTTATTATCGACATTCGAAATGGTAATTTTCTTGAAGATCTTTCTGTTGCAATGGAGGAGCTAGATCGTGAGGGAATCAAGCATCGGATCTTATTTTTATGGGCACGTAATGAAGTCCTTTTGAGAAGATTTGCGGAGACGAGGCGGATTCATCCATTGGGCTTTAAGACAACCAATGAAGTTGCAATCATGCTTGAAAATGAAAGACTTGCACCCATTCGCAAGATTGCCGATATGACTGTAGATACGTCAGAATTTAAAAGTTCTGCGCAGCTCAATGAAGCGCTTGCGGAAGTTCTTGGCGATGCGCCTCCATCGAGCGAATTTAAGTTGGTCGTGAAATCATTTGGCTTTAAATATGGACTTCCCGTAGAGATGGATATGATGCATGATGTACGATTTATCCCGAATCCATTTTATGTCGCGGACTTAAAATATAAAACAGGAAATGATATCGAAGTACAAGATTTTGTCATGAATTCTGACGTGAGTCATTTCTTCTTGAATCATGTCATTGAGATGATTGATAAATTAATCCCTGCATACATCAAAGAGGATAAACATTCTCTAACGGTTGCTTTTGGTTGTACGGGTGGTCAGCATCGATCCGTTACAATGGCAAACAAAGTATTTGAGGATTTAAATCAACGATATCGCAACGTTGTACTCATACATAGGGATATATAAATGATGAGCAAGAAAAAGATAACGGTAATTGGTGGTGGAACTGGATTATCCGTATTGTTGCGCGGGATCAAAGAACATGATGTCGATCTTCAAGCAATCGTATCCGTTGCTGATGATGGTGGCAGTTCGGGCTTCCTAAGAGAAGATCTCGGCATGCTTCCACCAGGGGATATCAGAAGCTGTCTGCTTGCATTGGCGAGCGAAGAAGAGGGCATGCAGGAGTTACTTGCTTATCGTTTTTCAGAGGGTCGACTTTCTGGGCAAAGCATGGGTAATTTGATTATTGCGGCGCTCAATGACATTTATGGGAATCTTGAGGATGCCATTGATAAAGTTGGCGATGTTTTGAAAGTAAAAGGCAAAGTGGTGCCTGTGACCGGTGAGCATATGACGCTCATGGCTGAACTTGAAAATGGCTGTATCGTGATTGGCGAATCTGCAATTCCTAAAGTAAGCATCGGGGAAAATAGTCCAATCATAGATGTATTTTTAGATAGTAATGAACTGATATCTACGAAAAGTGCACGCGATGCAATTATGGAGGCTGATATTGTCATACTTGGACCAGGGAGTCTGTATACAAGCATCATCCCCAATTTATTGGTCGATGGTATCAATGCTTGTCTGCATCGATCCAAAGCGAAAAAGGTTTATGTCGTCAATGTCATGACACAGCCTGGTGAGACAGATCACATGAATGTGAGCACGCATGTAAAACGTATCATTCATTACACGAGTAATCTACCGATTGATGCCATTATTGTCAACAATCATCGGTTGACGCATGATGAACTATTACGGTATACAAATGATGGTGCAAAACAGGTGCTTTTTACAGACGATGACGAGAGGCAAATGATTACAGATATGGGAATACAAGTAATTGAAGATTCGATCATCGATATCAAGATGGGCTATATTCGAACGGATGCACAGAAAGTTGCGGATATCATCATGCAATTAATGTGAGGCGTAGATGTCTTTTTCGAGTGATACAAAAAATGAATTAGCACATATTCCAATCGAAAAGGATTGCTGTGCACATGCTGAATTATCAGGATTTATGCGAGGTGCAGCATCTGTGAGTTTGGTTGGGCTTGGGCGACTTGGTATTGTTGCGAAGACCGATAACAATGCCATTGCACGGCGGATTAAGTCACTCCTTGCGAACCTGTATAAAGAACCCGTAAGGCTCATGATTGGTGATAATCCATTTGATCAAAATATCCATGAATATCAATTGGTTATCGACCCATCAGAAGCGGCTAAAAAGATTATTGCTCGAACGGGCATGATGCGTTTTACAGGTGGTGAGACGCATATGCGTTCCGATATCGATAAAAAACTGGTGGCAACAAAATGTTGTAGAAAAGCATATATCAGAGGATTATTCCTCGGTGCCGGCAGCATCAATGACCCCGAAAAGAGCTATCATCTTGAGTATGTACTCAGCAGTGACGAATATGCCAAAGCTGTGAGGCGTCTGATTTCAACATTTACAGACTTGCATGCACAGACCTGTAAAAGGCGTAATGATTATATCGTCTACAACAATCGTGCGGATGAGGTTGGTGATTTATTGTCACTGATGGGCGCACATGCACAAGTACTAAAATACGAAAATACGCGCATCATCAAAGAAGTGCGTGGCCATACCAATCGCATCAGTAATTGCGACAATGCAAATGTTGACCGAGCGATACAAGCCGCAATCGAGCAGACAGAAGCAATTGCAAGTTTGGACTTCAACCTTCTAAGCGATGACCTAAAGATCGTTGCACAAGCTCGGCTTGAAAATGAAGATCTTAATGCCACAGAACTAGCAATACAGCTTAGTGAAGGGCATCATAAAGATATAAGTAAATCGTGGGTTCAATATCGGCTGAAGAAGCTCGTGAGCCTTGCGAGAGATGTAAGTTAACGTTTGTTAGGAGGAAAACTATGCCATTTTATATCGTACAAGCACCAGCGAATCAGCTTCGGTTTGAAGCAAGAAGATCGCTGACAGGACAGTGGGGGATTGCTTGGTTTATTGGATTTATGTATTCAATACTACTGAATCTGCCTGTTGAGCTCTTTGCATTGATTATCAATCCAAGTGGAACCAATGCCTTTACAGATTTATATAAAGAACTCATGTCAAATCCAACTGCACCGATTAACATGGATCGAATGATGGATGCATATCAGACATTAGGAGTCCAGACCACACCAAGCGTAATCTATGCTCTGTTGGTTTCAGGTGCCATTACAATCGGACTTGTGACATTTGCATTGAATGTCATTAGAGGATTCCGCGCCGATCAGCACATGATTTTTTCGGGATTTGAGCGGTTTGGCAAAGCCTTTGTTACCTATCTATTGATTTCTATTTTTACTGCATTGTGGTCATGCCTTTGCATTGTACCAGGAATCATCGCAGCCTTTCGATATTCGCAAGCATTCTACTATCTTGCCGATAATCCAGAACTCAGTCCACTAGAAGCGATTAATCTATCGAAGCAAGCGATGAAGGGCAACAAAATGAAATTGTTCTGCTTGTATTTATCCTTTATCGGTTGGATGATTCTTGCATATGTTCCTGCGTATGCGCTTTCAAGTATCTTGACTTATACGGGCGCACCTGCCTTTATCAACATCATTACGACAATAATCTCTGCTGCAGCGTTTGGGCTTGTTTATTCATACCGAGAAGTTGCCATTGCAAATTTCTATCTGATTATCAATGGATTGAAACCAGGTATGATTCCTACGGGACCCTATGCAAATAGGGTGAATCAGCAACAATAATAGATTATACTGCTTTCTCAATGGCCTGATTGAAATCTTCAATCAGGTCTTTTATATCTTCAATTCCAACACTGATCCGAATTAAATCATCGGTTACACCTGCTGCGGACATTTGCTCTAGAGAAGAATGTCCGTAGATTGTTGACGCAGGATGGATTACTAAAGTACGTACATCTCCAATATTTGTTGCAATCGTAGCATATTTTAAGTTATCCATGATGGTCCATGCTTTTTTTCGGCTTCCCGCTTTGATTGTCAGGATTGCGCCAGCTTTACCTTCATTGAATTGTGCGTCGACGAGTGATTTATATGGGCTTGAATCTAGCCCAGGATAGCAAACTTCTGGTATATTGGGGTTGGCTTCCAATGCTTTTGCAAGGGCTAGGGCATTGTTGCAGAGCTTCTCCATACGTAATCCCAAGGTCTCAAGACCGATACTGCCGATAAACGCATTTTGGGGAGATAAACACGCACCGAAATTACGCCATGTGTCATTACGCAGTTTTCCAGTGAAAGCTAATTTTCCCATAAGGATATAATTTTCCAAATTTGGGAATTTTGTAAAATCCCAATCGAATTTTCCGCCATCAACGATGATGCCAGAGATTGCATTGCCACTGCCACTGATGTACTTTGACGATGAATGGATGACGATACTCGCACCGTAATCAAACGGACGAATCAGATACGGTGTTGCAGTCGTGCTATCAATAATGAGTGGGATATGATATTTATTTGTCACTTCTGAGATTGATTTTATATTGATTACGTCTAGTTTTGGGTTGCCAATCAGCTCCGCAAAGACAGCTTTTGTGTTGTCAGTGATACATGCTTCAACTTGTGCGGGTGTAAATTCATCCACATAGTTTGTGCTGATTCCTAATTTTTTCAAATCTGAAAATAAATCAAAAGTACCACCAAATAAAGAGGAACTACTGATGATTTCATCGCCAGCCTCTAATAGCGTAAGAATTGTCATGGAAATTGCCGCCATGCCTGATGCGCATGCAACAGCAGCCATGCCGCCCTCGATGTCGGTGATTCTTCGTTCGAAAGCACTGACTGTAGGATTTCCAGAACGTGTATACATAAATCCAGGAATCACGTTATCGAAGACCATCTCTAATTTGTGAGCACTTTCTTGTGAAAATGCCGAAGATTGTTGTATCGCAGGAAGTGTCGCACCAGCGCCATCAATCACTTTTGTCCCAGCTCCATGGAGTAATTTTGTATTAAATTGCATCTTATCCTCCCATCACAACGATTAACAAATTAAGCATATATGTCTAATATGTATTGTAATTTCAATCTTTTTTTTGAATATTTTATATATATTATATATTATTTCTGAAAATATGATAGACTTATCTTATATTTTAATGATATATGGAAAAGAGGTAAAGAGGGAAACGACATGCATATCTTAGATACCATTGGAAGCACACCACTCCTTGAGCTGCCAAATCTATCTTCACTGTATCATGGTGTGAAAATTTATGCAAAAGCAGAGTTTATGAATCCAAGTGGATCCGTAAAAGATCGTGCTGCAAAAGCGATGATTCTTGATGGGATTCATAAAGGACTGCTTACAAAAGATAAATATATTATCGATGCAACAAGTGGCAACACAGGGATTGCATATGCGATGATCGGCGCGGCGCTTGGCTACAAAGTCGTATTATATATGCCTGCCAATACAAGTTTAGAGCGTAAAGGCATGATGCGTCATCTCGGTGCTGAGATTGTTGAGACGGATCCGTTAGAGAGCTCCGATGGCGCACTGATTGCAGCACAAAATGCCGTCGCGGAGAATCCAAGTCGATATTTTTACCCAGATCAATACAATAACCCTGCCAACGTGGATGCGCATTATCGTGGGACGGGTATGGAAATCTGGAAACAGACAAATCATAGTGTGACCCATTTTGTGTCAGTCATGGGTACTTCGGGGACGTTTACAGGAACTTCGAAGCGGTTAAAGGCCGAGAATCCACAGATTCGTACCCTTGCAATTCAGCCAACTTCTCCGTTCCATGGTATTGAGGGTACGAAACATATGGGTTCGACGATACGTCCAGGCATCCTCGATGAGAGCGTGCAGGATGCCATCATCGAAATTGATACGGATACAGCCTATGATATTACGAGACGACTCGCATTGGAAGAAGGTATCTTTGTAGGGATTTCATCGGGTGCAAATGTCGCAGCTGCAATGAAAATTGCAGAAACTGCACCGCATGATTCGGTGATTGTTACGATTCTTTGTGATAGTGGCTCTCGGTACACAGCCGATGAATTTTGGGAGCCTGTACAAGCTGAAGTTGGTTTTGATTGGAAAATATAGAAACTAGGTATGATATGATTACAATAAATTCGAAAGTAAAAGAAATAATTGAAGCGCAGGGCGCCAAGGATTATCCCAATGAGACCTGTGGATTTATCTTAGGCAATTTCGGTTCTGATGATGAGCGCATCGGTGATGAGATTATCATCGTTGAAAATGCAAGAGATTCAGCAGAAGCCTATCATCGATTTGAAATCTCACCAGATGACTTTATGAGAGGAGAGCGGGAGGCAATGCGAAAGGGAAAAGATGTCGTGGGCATCTATCATTCGCATCCAGACTGGCCTGCAGAACCATCGGAGTATGATTTCAATCATGCGTTCCCCCTTTATTCATACCTGATTATCACTGTGCCAAAAGGTTCTTCTGGTGAAATCACGAGCTGGAGACTTGCAGACGATAGAAGTTCATTCGAAAATGAGAAAATTTGTATCGTTGATTCATTAATTTGAATAATCGATATAGTAATTTTGTTTATTACAAGTTATAATATTACAAATAATGATAATCATTTTAAGGAGGAGAAACCATGGCACAAGTATTGATACCAACAGCGCTTCGCGCATTTACAGAGGGAAATTCATCCGTTGATGCCGCAGGCAAGACAGTAGGTGAGGTGATTGCCGCTGTAGCAGAGCAGTATCCCGATTTAAAACTGCATCTTTATGAAGAAAATGGAACAATAAGAAGATATGTCAATATCTATATTGGTGATGACAATATCAGAAACCTTGGTGGTGTAGATGCACCTGTGGTTGATACCGATACGGTCATGCTTGTACCAGCAATTGCAGGAGGCGTGAGATAGAATGAGTGTAATTGAGAGTATCATTCCTGATGAAAGAGTAGAAAAATTATCAAATGCAGAGATATCACGCTATAGTAGACATTTGCTCCTTCCACAGATTGGTCTTGATGGTCAAGAAAAATTAAAAGCAGCGAAAGTTTTGATTGTCGGTACAGGTGGTCTTGGTGCACCGCTTGCACTTTATCTTGCTGCTGCAGGCGTTGGTACACTCGGTGTGCTTGATTTTGATGTTGTGGAAGAGTCCAATTTGCAGAGACAGATTATTCATAGTACACGCGATATCGACAGACCAAAAGTTGCATCCGCAGCGGATCGCCTGAAAGGTCTGAATCCAGATATCGATATTGTCATGCACAACACGATGCTTACATCAGCAAATGCGCTGGATATCATCAAAGATTACGATATCGTTGCGGATGGCACGGATAACTACCAGACGAGATACCTTGTAAATGATGCCTGTGTGCTTCTTGGAAAGCCAAATGTCTATGGTTCTATCTTTCAGTTTGAAGGACAGGCAAGTGTCTTTTACGCAAAGGAAGGTCCTTGCTACAGGTGTCTCTATCCATCGCCACCACCGCCAGGACTTGTCCCATCTTGTTCAGAAGGAGGCGTGCTTGGTGTATTGCCTGGCATTGTTGGAACCATTCAAGCAAATGAAGTCATCAAGTTGATTGTTGGTGGCGGAAATAGTTTGATTGGTAGACTTCTACTCTTTGATTCATGGGAGATGAAGTTTCGAGAACTGAAATTAGATAAGGATGAAGAATGTCCCATTTGCGGGAAGCATCCGACCATTCATGAATTGATAGATTATGAGCAGTTTTGTGGACTCAAACCCGATCACGAGCCAGAGCCTGTTGACACAATCGAGGCGAAAGAACTGAAAGCTCGTTTGGACGCCGGAGATAAAATCCAGATCATCGACATCAGAGAACCTCACGAAAGAGCAATCTCACCATTTGAAGGTAGCAAACCAATCCCGCTTGGTCAGCTTGTTCGAAGGATTGAGGAATTTGATGAAAACGAAGATGCCGTATTCCTGTGTAAAATCGGTCAACGAAGCATATTTGCAATACGTGCCTTACAGGAGGCAGGTTATAAGGGCAGGTTGCTAAATCTAAAGGATGGCGTCAATGCTTGGGCGCGCGACGTCGACAACAGTCTACCACAGTATTAATTGTAAAGGAGATGTATTATGTCTGAGAAAGCGACACTAAACGCACTTCATTTTGATCAAGCTTATCAATTAGCCAACGTCAATAAGACGAGGCCACAGTTCGGAGCAATTACACCAAAATGGGTTGCAAGACTCATTGAATTCAAAGGGCTCGACTCTGGTATCTACCGTGTGAACAAAGTCGTTGAAGGAGATACCCCTCTAGATGCACTGTGTAGCCAAGACCCAAATAAAGTTGATATTCCACAGGGTTTTGTCGCTTATGAGACAAAACCACGCGAGTACAAATTGAGCTCAATTTCAACGATTGTCAATGTTGATACGAGAGTTCAAGATGTATATAGTTCTCCATACGATCAGACCAGTGAGCAGATTGCACTTGCAATTGAAAGCTTGAAAGAGCGTCAAGAAAGCCAGCTGATCAACAATGATGACTATGGATTATTGAAGAATGTAGCAGATTCTCAGAGAATCAAGACGAGAACGGGCGCACCTACACCAGATGACCTCGACGAATTAATCACCAAAGTATGGAAAGGACCATCTTATTTCTTTGCACATCCAAAGGCAATCGCAGCATTCGAAAGAGAATGCACAAAGCGCGGTGTACCGCCAGTAACAGTCAATATCGCAGGTGGGACTTTTATCGCATGGAGAGGTATTCCAATCATTCCAACGGATAAACTCTTCGTAGATGGACTCAAGAATCCAAAAGCTGCTGTTGGCAAGACCAACATATTATTAATAAGAACTGGTGAAGCAAATCGCGGTGTCATCGGACTCTTCCAGCAGAATGTTCCAGGAGAACAATCCAGAGGATTAGCTGTCCGTTTCCGTGGTATCGATGACAATGGCGTTGCATCCTATCTCCTCTCCGTGTATTGTTCGGCTGCAATCCTAGCGGATGATGCAATCGCTGTACTTGAAGATGTTGAGGTAGGTGAGTACTATGACTATAGCAAACGATAATCGATTGGGGGCTACGATAGCTGGACTGGATCCTTCGGCATATGGGCTACCGAGCGCTGCGGAGATTGCACAGATTGCAGGTGCATATTTCCCAGAGTTTGGAAATGGCGCACCTGCTGATGTCCCTGTCGCTGTACCTGCAGATCCATTGGGGCTTCCTGCTGTGACTGCGCCATCCTATTATGTTCCGACCTCCTATGAACCCGCAGAAATGGAACCGTCAGTTGCGGCGGCTCCTGTATTGCCTGCCGCATATGACAGTGCACCGGCTCCAGCCTATTCTGCAGAGCCAAATCCTGGTGTGTCAGCACCAACTTACAGCGCCTCATCTGCGTATGTGCCTGCTGATGATTTAGCACAGCCGAGCTATGCCCCGACTCTTGCATCGGTAGACGATCAGAATGCGATTACCGTTGGTGCGATTCCTGCGGCAAGTGGTGAAAGCGCAAATGACGACATTTCCAGCCATCATGCAGCTGCGTATGAACAGCACAAATATATCGGCAATTACTCGCTCGAACAGATTCGAGCTGATTTTCCAATCTTGTCAAAGCCTGTCGATGGAAAGAAGCTCGTCTGGCTTGACAATGCTGCAACAACGCAGCGACCGCAACAAGTCATCGACCGCATCTCCTATTATTATGAGAATGAAAATTCCAACGTCCATAGAGGTGCACATGCACTCGCCGCACGCTCAACGGATGCGTATGAGGAAGCGCGCGACAAAATTGCAAAATATCTAGGAGCCCCATCAGCTGACAATATCGTCTATGTACGTGGCACAACAGAAGGAATCAACCTCGTTGCGCACAGTTACGTAAAACCATTATTGTCACCTGGTGATGAAATCATCGTGACAATCCTCGAACATCATGCCAATATTGTGCCATGGCAGATTATTGCCGCGGAGACAGGCGCCGTTCTACGAGTGGTACCCGTTGATGCAAGTGGACAAATTATCTTTTCTGAGTATACGAAGTTATTCAACTCAAAGACGAAATTTGTGACCATGGCGCACGTATCGAATGCGTTAGGTACCATAACGCCCGTGAGTGAGATGGTGTCGATTGCACATGGATTCGGTGTACCAACGCTTGTAGACGGTGCACAGTCTATATCTCATATGCCTGTCAATGTGACAGCATTAGATACCGATTTCTTCGTATTTTCAGGACACAAAATCTTTGGCCCAACAGGGATTGGTGTTGTATATGGAAAAAGCGATGCCTTGAAAAAGGCAAAACCATATCAGGGTGGCGGCAACATGATTGCGGACGTCACTTTTGAGAAGACCATCTACAATGAAGCACCTCAGAAATTCGAAGCGGGGACAGGCAATATTGCAGATGCTGTTGGACTTGGCGCTGCGATTGATTACGTGTCCAAGATTGGTATCGCAAATATCGCTGCA
>JAISJM010000059.1 GCA_031261525.1 Eubacteriales Family XIII. Incertae Sedis bacterium | reverse complement strand
TTCCATCTCATCGAGATAGGCATTGCGCCGTTCATCGCTCGTTTCTGATCTTAACACGGCAATCTGGTGTTTCATATCATGGTATTTGCGACCAATGATATCAATGCTTTCTTTGGATTGTTGATACTGGACATATTGATTTTGCAAGATGTTTTGCATGGATTCTAATTCACGGCGGACTCGATCGTCATAGCACTGGATATGATAGGCATATAAAAATGCCAAGCCGCCAAGATCCACAATGGTGCGAATATTGAATATCTCACGTCCATATTGTCCACTGAATGGCGTGTTGATTGTTACAAAACTTAGATTGCTCACGGCAAAGATTGCAATGCCAATGGCGACAGCTGACAATAATTCTTTGCGTGTGATGCCAAGACGATTGTCTTTGATTGCGTATCTATTTTCAAGGCGCGAGGCGACTAGAAATACGATAAGATAGATAACAACCAACAGCAAGGCTGCAACGAACCATGACGGCTCATTGTCTGGCCAGAGAAAACAATGCACCTGCCACTCTAGCGATGCGGCAAGCTCCGCAAGTACGAAAGCACGCGCACATTGATAGCCTGCACTGATGACATTTACACGTCCTACGGTCATGATGAATGCGTACATGAGACCAACGGCGACAATCATCGCTGGAATCCACAGACTGGCAGGAAGATTTCCTGTCAATATCATAATAATCGACTGCAATATCAATGCAGCCGCTGAGGTTGTAATGAGTTTAACGCCGCGGATTCTATTGTTCATAAATAGAATGCACGTCAAGCATGCCGCCCATTCCGCAATTGCCGTGTATAGTCTCGGAATGTCAGGCAAGTCGGCTGAGGATGTAATGTGCTCTATCATTTCATCACCTCTTTCTAAAGCTAGACGACTCGTGTAATATCTCGTGATGAATGCAAGATACGATGTATCTCAACACATTTTGAATCAATATTGACAATATAAAATACAAAATTATCTACAGAAATTTTCAGATATGGTAAATGCTTTTCATATTCGGGATACATATTGTATCACATACTGATTCGAAATGCCATCATTTCATCACCTCGCCAATATATTTTGTAAGGGCATCCATAAATGTCTTCTTTTTCGATCGACTCAATGCGAGTGCCTCTCCGTTTACAATCGCACAACCATCTTGCAGCGCATCGACATGTCTCAAATTAATGAGATAGCCACTGTTGCCACGCTCAAAATACATCGATTGTAGTTCCGCCTCGATATTTTTCAAAGCACCAGACGATATGAAATCACCTTGGGATGTATGGTAAATGAGATTGTGATTCTGGCTTTCGATATAGAAAATGTCGGAAAGGTTCAGCTGTCTACTGCCACCTTTGACGTTGATGGATATGTTGTGTTCCGTGCGTTTCTTCATCCTCGAAATAGCGCGCTCAAGCCGCTGCGAGAATGCAAAATAGCTGATGGGCTTCAACACATAGTCCATCGCATCGACAGCATAACCATGTATGGCATATTGCGCCATATTTGTAATAAATATCAATACCACATCCGTATCCATCGTACGGATTTCTTTTGCCGTGAGCATACCGTCCACGAAGGGCATTTGCACATCTAGCAATATTATTTCGTATTCATGCTTATAGCCCTCAAGAATCTCGAACCCATCCTTGAAAGTCTTCACCTCAATCAGCTCGCCAGACTCTTGTTTGTAGCGATGGATGTAATTTACGAGCGTCTCGCGGTATGCGGCTTCATCTTCGACGATGGCAATTCTAATCATATTATAATCTCCGTTTTCTTTCGGCTAAGCATATCCCATATATTCACGAAGCTTCTTTACAGTGTCCATATCTGTTAATTTTTCCAATAGTGCAAATGCCGCAGGCACTGCCGTTGATGGTCCAGCAGTTGTGAGGATATTGCCATCCCAGACCATTTGCTTGTCCGTGACAACATCTACGCCCATTTGCGCAAGCTGTTTTAGATACCTGCCATCTTCATGATTGTAGCTCGTTGCGTGCCGCGATTTCAGCATGCCTGTCTGTGCAACAACGATGGATGCTGTACAGATTGCAATGAGATAATGCGGTGAAATGTTGTATTCTCTTATTAATTTTTGAATCTGCGGCATTTGCCCCGCGTCAAAGAAACCAAATCTTGCAAAACCACCTGGAATGGCGAGTGCATCATATTGGCTCATATCTACAGTTGGATACTTCTCAGCAGCATTGACGACACCTGTGACATCTTCATCGCCATCGTAATATTCATTTTCATCGTGGACAATATGATCGACCATCACAATTGTTCCAAAACTGCTTCTTACCATCTTCGTCAGACCAAAGGTATGAACTTCAACATCAATGCCAAGCGTGACATTTGCCCATCCAAATATGTCAATAAATGGAGCTGCTTCTAGGTGTTCAAAGCCATCTAGTAGTAATAATGCGATTTTCATTTTGTATCACCATCCTTTTGTTTATACTTCATCAATATTCTATCACAAATACAAATCGTTGCGTTTATCCTTGATTGCGTTTATCATATATATTATATAAATGTGCTAGGTTTGTGATAGAGGGGGACATTATTGACAGGAAATAAGACATTTTGGGGCGGCATTCAGTCATGTTTGCCAACGGTACTCGGTTATATCGGAATCGGACTCGCCCTCGGCATCGTCGGCATCAATTCCAATCTGACGCTCTGGGAAATCGCATTGACATCTATTTTTATCTATGCTGGCAGCGCGCAGTTTATATTCTGTGGTTTATTCCTGCTTCATGCACCCATTCCCCTACTCGTTTCGACGATATTTCTTGTGAATTTGCGGCATCTATTGATGAGCATGTCCGCAAGTCAATCTTTTTTGGACGGTTCGTTTCGGGCAAATGTCGGCATTGGACTGCTCTTAACGGACGAGTCCTTCGCCGTATTGATGACAGAAGTGGCGCGTGGACAGAAGATTACGATACGCTGGATGAATGGACTGAATATAATGGCATATCTGACATGGATTCTCGCAACCATTGTTGGTGGACTAATTGGTCGGTGGATTCCGAATCCCTACGCATTTGGACTCGACTATGCACTCGCAGCGATGTTTGCGGGGCTCTTTATTGCGCAAGCGTCCCTATCCATTTCTGCAAAAGGCAAATCCATCTTATTCGTGCTCAGCACTGTATTTGTGAGTCTCTACCTATTCATGTATATCGTCAGTCCTGAAATTGCAATCTTGATTGCAACATTGCTCGGCTGCACAGTGGGGGTGATGATACATGGGCATAAATAATTATTTTTTCATCGCCTTACTCGGTTGCTGCCTTGTGACGGCAATTCCACGAGTCCTACCATTTGCATTTGTAAAAATTGTAAAGCTACCCGCGCGTTTGGTTTCCTTTTTAGAATATTTGCCATTATGCATTCTCGGCGCATTGCTCTTTCAGAGTATCTTGGTTGTGAAAGCAGGCGTTGTGACATTTGACCTATTGAAATCGATTGCCTTGATTCCAACGATTCTCGTCGCTGTATATACAAAAGATTTGATGAAGACGGTTCTGGTTGGTGTGATTGTGATTGCGATATTGCGATTTTTCTTTTGATTATTCTATGAATGCATTATAATATATGGATAGTACCTATATGAAACCTATATGAAATCGAGGTGAAATCATGAAAAAAATACTTGTAAGCGAATGTCTATATGGCGGGCGTACCGTCAGATATGATGCACGCGATGTTGTGCTAGAAGATCCCAGATTCCTAAAATGGAAAGCGGAAGGACGGCTCGTTCCAATCTGTCCAGAAGTATTTGGCGGACTGCCCGTGCCACGTCCAGATTCCCAAAGAGTCGGCGATAAAGTGCTTACAAGTACTGGCAAAGATGTCACTGCAGAATATGCAGCTGGCGCAGTCGAAGCAAGGCGTTTAGCCGAAGAAAATGATGTAGCATTTGCAATGATGAAGCTGGATAGCCCATCTTGTGGCAGCAAGTTAATCTATGATGGAACATTTACGGGTAATAAAATTTCTGGGCAAGGGCTTGCCGTCGAATATCTGAGAAATGCAGGAATTACGGTGCTGGGCGAAGATGATATTGATGAGGCAGAGAAATTAATTGCCATACAAAAAGAGGAGACGTTATGAATATTGAAGTAAGATACCTCTCTAAATCAGGCAACACGAAGAAAATCGCAGAAGCCATCGCAGAAGAAGTCGGTGTGAGTGCAAAGCCAATCACCCAAAGCGTGCCAGCTGGTACCGATATCTTATTTCTCGGCGGCGCGGTCTATGCGTTTGGTATTGATGAGGAATTGAAGCAATTTATCGCAGATCTCAATCCGTCTGACATCGGCAAGGTTGCAGTATTTAGCACGACAGCAGTCGTCAAGTCCGCTTATCCACATGTCAAGAAAGAACTCGATGCGCGTGGACTTTCGAGTTTTGACAAGTCATTCAACAGTCGTGGCGCGTTTAAATTTATGCATAAAGGTAGACCAAATGCAGGCGACATTGCAGGCGCAAAGGCATTTGCAAGAGCAATCATCGGATAAAAAGGAGCGTGGATAATACGAAAAGATTACAGCATAAACAGTAATCCTTTCATGCTACCCAAATAGAATCAATCGTACAAATTTATGGCAGAAAAACAGAACAAACAAAATATACAATGCGGACACAGCGATTCAAGCCATCTGCATCGTCCAATTGAATACACACTGATTCGTACAAACCGCCGCTCTGCAGAGATTCGAATCACAAAAGCAGGCGATATTGAGGTACGTGCGCCCCAAAGACTTGCGAAGAAACATATCGATGAATTTGTCCTTTCAAAGCGCAAATGGATCAAGGATAAGCAATCACTCGTCCTTGCACGTAATGAGAAAAAAGCGGATTTTCTTTCAGATTTAATAAATGCCAGCATCTTGATGATGGGGATGGAAGTACCCATCATCTTTGACACGAGCAGTAAATTATATCTCGACAACAATGTGATACATATGCCCGCACATTTGCAGACAGAAAAGGATAAGGCACGTATCAAACACAATTTGATACGTCTATATAAGCATATCGCAAAATCATCGCTGCAAAATCGCGTAACCAAATATGCCGCACAGATGGATGTCCATCCACAGAATATCAAAGTCACTTCCGCAAAGACGCGTTGGGGTAGCTGTTCAAGTAAAGGCAATATCAATTTCTCGTGGCGGCTGATTATGGCAGAACCTGCGGTGATTGACTATGTTGTCGTGCACGAACTGGCACACTTAAAACAGATGAATCACTCAAGTAGGTTTTGGGCAGAAGTTGAGAACGTGCTGCCCGATTATAAAGCACGGCAAGCGAAACTCAAAGTCCTTCAGCACCGATTGGCTGGGGAGGATTGGGACTGATTGTTTGAATTGTGTTTTCGCCTTGTTTTAGTCTTGTTCTAGCACAAATTCCTTCATAAATGGCAACATAAATGACAATTCTCCACGCCCTTCACGTTGAATCAAACCACGATCCAACAATCGCTGTCTGTATTTCGAAATATATCCTTTCGTTACATCTAGCCGATTCATAATATCTGAAATTTTGCTTACACTCTCATCTTCGCACATTGCATTTATAAATTCTTGATCTCTTACAGAAAGATTTCCATATATAAGAGAATGAACATTTTGGAACAATATTTGCTTCGACTGCTTGATACAAAAATCTAATTTTGCCTTTGTGATTCTTTTGTCCGTAATCCCCCATAAGTAATAGTCAACCAGTTGGATAAGATAGGGATAACCATTTGTCAATCTGGCAGCATCGGAAATAATTGATATTGGTTCCGCATCATAATCTTTAAAGACATTGTTGTATAATTCATCAATCAAATCTAAATCAATATTATGCAAGAAAATCGTCAATAATCTGGTCACGCCCAACAAAGCTCTCTGGTTTAACGCCAAATTGGGGGTTAAAAGGATTATTACTCTGTTTCATACTTCTATACTCTTTCAGACTTCAAATTACTTTCATACTTCATTTTTGTTTCAGACTTCGTGATAACAAAATTCCTAGGCATTTGCAAACGCCTAGGAATTCATCTTTTAGTTATTCATTTCTTAGTCATTTAGCCGAGGTGCAGCGTGCTGCCCTGCTCGTTTCATAATCTTCAGTTCCCTCGTAATCAGGATAATCGATGTAATTGCGGCAAGCCCATCGGCAATCGGCGCAGCATAGATAACACCTGCGAGTCCCATCTTTATTGGCAACAATACCATAAATGGAATTAGAAATATGACCTGACGAGATAAGCCGACAAATGCACCAATCTGCGGCTTACCAATCGATGGATACACGGTCGTTGTAACGAATTGAACCCCATTGATAAATGTCATAAAGAAATAAATGCGTAAAAATTTGGTTGCAAATTCGAGGTACAATGGATCCGTCTCGCCAAAGATTCTTGCAATCTGAACAGGAAAAACCTGAAAGCAAACAAATACACATGATGAAAATATCAATACAATCACCATCGCACGATGAATCGTCTCGCGCACGCGCAAGAAATTCTTTGCACCATAATTAAAACTAAGCAGTGGCGCAATTCCCTGAGATACACCAAGCGTAAGACTCATACAGATGATATTGATTTTGTTCATGGAGCCGGAGACAGCAATTGGAATTTCCGCGCCATAGATTGATGCACCACCATAGATTTTCATCATATTATTGAGCACAACCTGTGAAACAGTCGCCGTAAGCTGTGTAAAAAATGGCGCCATACCAATCACGAGAATAGAGGCAAGAATTGGCCAAGATAACTTATAATGTTTCTTTCTGAGTTTTACAGATTTGAATTTTTTTAGGACATAATAGAGTCCCAGAAAAGCAGATATAAACTGTCCGACAATCGTACCGAGCGCAGCGCCCGCAAGTCCCATATCGAATACAAACATAAAGACAGCGGTAAATCCAACATGAAGCACCGCACCAATCGACATGCTAATCGTTGCAAAGATAGGATTCCCGTCAGCTCTAATCAAATTATTGACGACATAGAGTACCATGAGAAATGGTGTGCCGATTGCCGTGACCCGCGTATAGCTGAGCGCATAAGGCATAATCTCTGGCGTCGCACCAAACATCAATAAAATCGGCTTCATGAAAACAAAGATGAGCACGGTGAAAATGACACCAATGATTGCAATGCTGGTAATTGCATTGCCAACGATACGGCATGCGATTCTCTTATCACCAGCTCCCAATTTCAAGTTAAAACGAGCCGCGGCACCGATTCCGATCAGAGCACCAACTGCGTTTAGTGTTGTCGACAACGGAAAGTTGATATTTGTCGCCGCCATGCCGACGACGCCAACGGTCTGTCCAATAAAGATCTGGTCAATTAAATTATATGACGCTGTAACGATATATAATATAAAACCAGGTATTGCAAATTTCCAAATTAATTTCGATATCTTCTCCACTCCTAATGGATTCACTACATGTTCCAAAATTCCCCCACTTTACTACAATTTTTTAACCGAACCTTTATATCATACCACGTTTTTATAACGCATATATGTTTTCTAAGAATTTCAGATAGTTCGCACTCGCGCTTAAATTACGTTAATTCTGTCGATTTAACCAATCAGATTATTTCGGAATCGTTTGTTTCGAAAAATTCATTTCCTTTATATCCATGTTAAATTTACGTCAAAAATATGCTATCTCAGGAACAGAGTGCTATTATATATAGAAGATAACATTAATTCATGACAAGGGAGATTCAAAATCATGTCCGAATATATTAGTTTTGAAAATGTCTCAAAAGCCTATAAATCAGGCGATATTGAGATTAAAGCACTCGATGAAATCAGCTTTGAGGTAAAACAAGGCGAGTTTTGTGTCGTTGTTGGACCGTCAGGCGCTGGAAAAACCACGATTTTAAACATTTTAGGTGGTATTGATATCGCCACATCTGGTACCATTTTCCTAGATGACAGACAAATATCCAGCATGAGCGAAAGCCAACTCACCTTATATCGGCGTACCGATATTGGATTCGTATTCCAGTTCTACAATCTAATCCAAAATCTAACAGCCCTTGAAAATGTCGAAATTGCTACAGAGATGGGACTCGATCCGCTCGATCCAGTTGTCGTGCTCGACGAAGTGGGACTTGAAAACAGACATGACAATTTCCCTGCACAACTTTCAGGTGGTGAGCAGCAACGCGTCTCTATCGCAAGAGCACTCGCAAAGAATCCAAAACTCTTACTTTGCGATGAGCCAACTGGCGCACTCGACGATGATACGGGCAAACACATTCTGCATATCTTGCATGATACATGCAGACGCACAGGCATGACCGTTGTCCTCATCACACACAACTCCGTCATCGCTGAGATCGCAGACCGCGTCATCAAAGTCAAAAATGGTAAAGTCGCAAAGATGTATCTCAACGAATATCCAAAATCTGTGGAGGAAATTGACTGGTGAGTAGTAAGACACTTCGAAAAAGTATATTCCGCGATTTACGCAAAAGTCCAGGTCGATTTGTTGCAATTTTTTTCATCATTGCAATCGGGGCTGGATTTTTTGCGGGCATTGGCTGCACTGCGCCATCCATGCTTTATACTGCAAATAATTTCATACACAAGATGCGCCTTGCAGATTACAGACTCCTTTCAACGATGGGCATCACAAAAGATGATGTAGCCGAAATCGAAAAAATAGACGGCATCAATGTTGTCTATCCACGCTACACATTCAATGCAAAGGTCATGCATGAAGGTCCTGTCAATGTCTTCACGATCAAAAGTATGCCGAGTAATGCAAGTTCCGCTGACGAGGACAATGATTATATCAACAGATTAACAATTGTCGAGGGACGACTTCCTGAAAAGGCAGGCGAATGTGTTGTAGACAACACCTATGATGCGCAGATTGATGACCTCTTTACAATCACCGATGAACTTGAGGGCGCCGAGACGGATATGCTCAAGACGAGAGAGCTCAAAGTTGTTGGCCGCGTAAGTTCCCCAGAATATATTTCATTTGCACGTGGCAATACGACGCTTGGAAATGGTGAAATCAGTGCATTTATCTATGTAACGGATGATAATTTCGATAGCGATTATTATACTGAGGTTGATCTATTGTTGGATCAATCAACCAAGATATCCGCATTTGGAAATGCCTACGAAAAGTTGATTAAAAAATATGATGCCGATTTGAAAGATTTTGGCGAAAAGCGTGCTGCCATCCGCTATGATGAAGTCATGACAGATGGCGAAAAAGAAATCACTGATGCTGAAAAGAAGCTATCTGATGGGAAGACCGAACTTGCTGATGGAATTGCAAAGCTTGAAGATGCAAAAACGCAAGTAGCAGATGGCAAAATTCAAATTGCAGATGGAAAATCAAAACTAGAAGATGCAAAAGCGAAAGTCGCTGATGGAAGAAGAGAATTAGCCACGGCAAAAGCAAAAGTAGCCGAGGGGAAGACACAATTGGAAATCGGGAAAGCCAAATTTTCCGATGGAAAAATGCAATTAGAAGCAGCAAAGACACAAGCCGCCGATGGGAAAAGACAATTAGAGGCGGCGAAATCGCAAGTTGCTGATGGAAAAGCGCAATTAGCCGCTGCCAAAGAGCAGCTTGCCGCAATTCCTCCTGGTATACCTGCAGAAATGCTACCGTTTGATCCCGTAGCATTGGCTGCGCAGATTGCCGCATCAGAAGCAGAAATTGCTGCATCCGAAAATCAGATTGCTGCCTCAGAGGCAGAAATTGCCGCGGGCGATCAGAAGATTGCTGAATCAGAAGCAGAACTTCAAGCATCAGAAAACAAGATTGTGACATCTGAAGCCGAGCTTACTGCATCAGAACAGAAAATTGCTTCATCAGAAGCCGAGCTTCAAGCAGCCGAAGCAAAAATCGTGGCGTCAGTAAAAGTAATTGCAGAAAATGAAGCGAAAATACAGGATTCTGAATCGTTGATTACACAGCACGAAACAGAAATTGCAGATTCAGAAACAAAAATCGCTGATGCAGAAACGAAATTGGCTGATGGAAAAAAGGAACTCAGCGATCTTGAAGAGCCAGAGTGGCTCATCTATCCGCGCGATGACAATCCCGCATACAATGGCTTCAAGCCCAATGCAGACCGAATTGGATCGCTCGCGGCAACAATTCCACCATTCATGTATCTCATTGCCATGCTTGTCTGTCTCACAACGATGACGCGCCTTGTAGAAGAGCAACGTACACAGATTGGGACATTAAAAGCACTCGGATTTGGAAGAAGTACGATTTTAGCAAAATATATGCTCTATGCAATTGTTGTCAGTTTTCTAGGAAGTATTTTCGGCGTAATTATTGGCATTTCACTCTTTCCCAAAAACATCTGGAATGCCTATGGTAGCATGTACACACTCGGCAGTTTTGATCTCTATGCAAGCCCCGTAACGATTGGCATTGCATTATTTGCGGGCATGATTGCAACATGCGGCGCAACGCTATTTGCCTGCTATAATGCGCAACGAAGTCATGCGGCACAACTCATGCGCCCCAAAGCACCAAAAGCTGGCAAGCGTGTATTACTTGAACGCGTCACACCACTATGGAGAATTTTAACATTCAATCAGAAAGCAACAATCCGAAATCTATTTCGATATAAAAAGCGTCTCTTTATGACCATTATTGGCGTTGCGGGTTGCACGGCACTCCTCCTTACAGGGCTCGGTCTAAGAGACTCTATCGGTGGTATCGCTGAAAAGCAATACACTGAAATCAGCCATTATAATATCTCGGTATTGTTAAAAGACGATGCAGATAAACAAGCTGTCGTAAAAGACCTATCACAATATGGCGATGATTTCAGTATCTCCGAAGAAGCAGGCGATGCAATCTACAGGCAATCGGACACGACAAATGTACCTGTCTCCATCTTTGTGCCAAAGGATCCTGAGAAAATGCCTGATTTCATAACATTACTGGACAATAAAACCAAGGATGAAATCTATCTTGACCAAAGCGATAGCACAAATCAGACGAGCATTATCATCACGGAAAAAGTTGCAGAATTAATCGGCGCAAAAAAAGGCAATACGATTGAGATTCGAAACGCAGAAGATACTTCGGCAAAGGTCAAAATTGCAGGCATTTGCACAAATTATATCTATAATTATATCTACATGACGCCCGATGACTATAAAGCAGCATTTGGCAAAGATATTGACTATGAATCTGTGCTATTGAAAACGGATGAGCCTGATGCAGATTCAGAAAATACAGATGATGTGATTACAAAAATTATCGATACAGACGGTGTTGAATTCGCTTACAGCAGCCAAACCATTATGGATACGGTCAACGATATATCCGAGAATCTGAGCACTGTAATCTTACTTATCCGTAATATGGCGGCAATTCTCGCAATCGTTGTCCTATATAATCTCATCAATATCAATATCACGGAGCGCGAACGAGAGATTGCAACATTGAAAGTCCTCGGTTACAAACGTATTGAAGTATTCAATTATATCTTCTCTGAGAGTATGATACTGACCGTAATCGGCTCCATTGCAGGACTTTTCGTTGGCATCGGCCTCCATAGTTACGTCATGAGCGCCGTCGAAACCGATGAAGTCTCGTTTGTAACTGAAATCCAGCCGATGAGTTTTGTCCTCGCCGTGATCTTTACGCTAATCTGTTGCATTGTTGTCAACATCATCATGCAGCCAAAACTCCATCGAATTGAACCTGTAAGCTCGCTAAAGTCCGCAGAATAAAAGGGTTCAAATTGCTAATCGCGTGGGTGGTTAATCATGTCTGCTGTATAAGCCGCCCCGAATCCATTATCGATATTGAAGACACTGACGCCGAGTGCACAGCTCGAAAGCATTGATATCAGTGCGGCATAGCCTCCTTGTGACACACCATATCCAATCGAAGTGGGCACGGCGAGCACAGGTCTGTCAACCAATCCGCCAACCACAGATGCAAGTGCACCTTCCATACCAGCCATGACGATGATGCAGCTAGCCGCCCTGAGCCGATCTACATGTGCAAGCAGTCGATGGATTCCCGCCACACCTACATCGAAAATTCGATCGACTTTGTTACCATATAATTCTAGTGTTACAGCAGCTTCCTCTGCGATAGAAATGTCAGCGGTGCCAGCTGTCACAACCGCAACATTACCAGTTTGTTCAATTGGTTCCGCTTTTGGATTGTGATATATAAGCAGTCGTGCAGCTTCATGATAGACAACGTCTGGAAGTTGCTTTACAGTAGCTTCATATTGCAATGGACTCGCCTTTGTGCCAATAATCAAATCATTATCAACACTCATTTTCGAAAAGATTCCAGCAACTTGCGCGTCTGTCTTGCCGATGCAGAAGATGACTTCCGCTTTGCCACTACGTATCTTTCGATGTTTATCAATCTTCACATAATCCATATCCTCATATGGGAGCGTCTTTAATGACTCGAAGGCGCCATCAGGCGTCAAGTCACCGTCCTGCACTTTCTGAAGTAAATCAAGTATATATTTGTTGTCCATTTTCTACTCTTTCATCTATAAATTTATTATTTACAATATCTATTTTTGTATTCCCTTATGCTTGCCGTTTCTTTTACCTTTCGATTTAGCATTGCCACTGTTGCCACTGTTACTACTGTTGCTACTACCACGCACATCTGCACGAGCGCCTCTGCGATGATTTGGATCCCCACCTAGCAATGTATTTGGATTTACACCCATCTGCTGCAATGCCTCATAGACTTGATTTCGATTCTCAGGCTTCTTATAATGAAGAAGCGCACGTTGCAAATTCTTCTCTTTCATGTACTTTCGACCTGGAATATACACAGATTCCATGGTAAATGGATCCATTCCCGTATAATACATGCAAGTCGCAAGTGTTCCTGGCGTCGGATAGAAATCCTGTACCTGATCTGGAATCTGTTCACCGCGGTCATTCATATATTTCGCCAGAAAATAGGCATCTTCAAGCTTACTTCCTGGATGAGAACTGATAAAATAAGGTATGAGATATTGTGGGTTCACATTTACTTTTTTACCATCACCATCGGCACTCTTACTTGAACGATGAATTCGTCTTGCATCTTCTTCGTGATAAAGTTTTGCAAATGTCTCATATTGGTCAATTGCAGGCTTTCTCATACAATGAAGGACTTCGGCAGAAGCATGTTCTGGCGCGACTTTCAGCGTACCACTGACATGATGATTTACCAATTCTGTAAGGAATTCTCGACCATATTTTTGATCTGCAAGCAGATAATCATAGCGCACGCCAGAGCGGATAAATACTTTTTTGATGCCTTTGATATTACGTATTTCCTTTAAGATCTCGATGTATTCTTTATGCGAAGTTCGCAGTTTCTTGCATGGTACTGGGTAGAGACAGTCTTTGCGTTTGCATGCACCAATTTTTTCTTGAAGATCGCAAGCAGCACCACGAAAATTGGCTGTCGGACCGCCCAGATCGTGTATATAACCCTTAAACGATGACATTTGCACAAGTCTTTTAGCTTCCCGCACCAAAGATTCCTTACTGCGAGATGTCGGGATACGACCCTGATGATAGGTAATCGCACAGAACGCGCAGTTGCCAAAACAGCCACGAACATGTGTCATGGAGAACTGTGTCTCATGGAGCGCGGGAATCGTAAGACCTGTCTCGGCATAAATTGGATGTGCATCATAGGTGTACTGAATATCGTACACTTCATCTAGTTCCACAGTCTCAAGGGGTGGCATCGGCGGAATCTGCGTGACATAGATATTGTTGTCATACGCCTCAACAAGCGATTTATCATCATGATAATCATTGTGGTCATACTGCATGACGAAACTCTTCGCATAGGTCTGCAGACCTTCCTCAGTATCGGCACTCACCTCCGAAAAACTTGGTAAAGCGACAATATTTGGCAGATATGTTTTTTCATTTTCATGTTTATTTGCATTTGCATTTGCATAATCAATCATATCCAAATCTTCATGAACTGGCACGCTATCATATATCATATCGCTGCGCACACGTACGCAAGTTCCACCAATCCAAGTGATATCGCGTACTGCAAATCCGTCATCAAGCGCACGCGCCACCTCAAGAATCGCTCGTTCGCCCATCCCATACACAAGGATATCCGCTTTTGTATCAAGCAATATCGAGCGGCGAACCTTATCACTCCAATAATCATAATGCGCAAAACGCCGCAAACTAGCCTCAAGTCCACCGATGATAATCGGTACATCACGATAGGCTTCCTTACAGCGATTCGCATAGACAATCAATGCGCGATCAGGTCTTTGACCTGCTTTTCCACCTGGCGTAAGTTCATCTGTACGTCGACGATTCTTTGTCACAGAAAAATTCGCGACCATCGAATCCACAGTCCCCGAACAGACGAGATATGCAAGTCTCGGCTTCCCGCACCGCATGAAGTCAACCTTTGACTTATAATCTGGCTGTGCAATCAACGCAACTGAATATCCATGATGCTCGAGAAAACGCGCAATGATGACCGCCCCAAATGACGGATCATCAATATATGCATCCCCCGTGATGAGCACGAAATCAACTTGCTCGATACCACGCGCATCTAAATCTGTCTGATCAATTGGTAGAAATTTTCTTCGATATTC
>JAISJM010000174.1 GCA_031261525.1 Eubacteriales Family XIII. Incertae Sedis bacterium | reverse complement strand
ATTTAGATATTGAACGATATTTCAATGGCGCAGAGCCCGAAGATGTATACGAGCTCATCGTGATCAGTCCAGGCGTGAGCCCAGAATTGGATTTCATTCAGCGGACAGTGAATGCAGGTGGCACGATCATCGGCGAACTGGAATTGGCATATGAGCTAAGTCCTTCTCATTGGATCGCGATTACAGGTACAAATGGAAAGACAACAACGACATCGCTTGTTGGAGAGATTTTTAAAGCATCAGGACGTCATACTTCTGTGCTTGGCAATATTGGTGAACCTGCAGTGAAGCATGTCAGCAAGTTGCATGAAGACGATTATATCATTGCGGAGGTTTCAAGTTTCCAATTAGAATCTTCCCTGTCGTTCAAGCCTGAAATTGCCGCAGTGCTGAATGTCACACCGGATCATATGGATCGACATCATACCATGTCACAGTATACGGCCGAAAAAGCAAAGATTACAGCGAATCAAATTCAAAATGATTTTTTCATCTTTAATGAAGACGAGGGCAATGCTTGCTCGATTGCAGCGCATACAGGCGCTAGGACAATTGGTTTCTCTGTAACCCAAAAATTACACGTTGGTGCCTATCTTGACCAAGAAAAAGAGGAATTACTGTTAGCTGATTTAACGGGAGAAATTCATCCTTTGGTATCTCTTTCAGAATTGAAGATGAAGGGCATGCACAACGTGGAAAATGTCCTCGCAGCTGCAGCCATCGCATATTTCTCGAATATTGACTTGGGTGTCATACGTGAGACGCTAAAAACATTTAAGGGTGTTGCGCATCGGTTGGAGCATGTGATTCTCATTGATGGTGTGGATTATTACAATGACTCAAAGGGAACCAATCCAGATGCATCGATGAAAGCCGTAGAAGCGCTTTCAGACAATATTATTCTGATCGCAGGTGGCTATGATAAGAAATCAGACTTTACGACATTTGCACAATTCCTGCATGGACGAGTGAAAGCATTGATTCTTTTGGGTGCGACGGCAGATCAGCTTGAAGCAGCTGCGCGTGCTGCTGGAATCACTGAAATCTATCGCTGTGAGGAGATGGGCGAGTGCGTAAGGCAGGCATATGAATTGGCGGTATCTGGAGACAAAGTTCTTCTGTCACCGGCATGTGCAAGTTGGGATATGTATGATAATTTTGAAAGCAGGGGCGATCACTTTAAGAGTCTCGTTCAGGATTTAGCGGAGAAGAATCGATAAAATGGCTCGTAAAAGGAAGCATCATGAGGGTGCGACAACTGAATATGATGAGAGCATACAGGCGGAAGCCGTAGAGCCTGCGCCACCGAAACATTCGTGGCTCTACCGTAAGATTCAGAAGTTACGCAATGCAAAGCAGATGGATTTCTTGCTTTTTATTGTGCTGTTTGCCATCATCGCCTTTGGCGTAATTATGGTATTTTCTTCGAGCTATTATAGTACGATTGACACGGTTGGCTCTGCATATGTATATCTAAGAAGTTCGTCTTTATGGGCGCTTTTCGCCCTGGGCGTTGTCATTGTCACTTCATTTGTGCCCTATAAATGGTATAGCAAGTCCTTTATCTCAGTTGGGTATATGCTGGTTGCAATCGGACTTCTACTTGCACTCTTTACACCACTAGGCGAGACGCATCATGGTGCAACAAGATGGCTAAATTTAGGTCCGATTACCTTGATGCCTGGCGAGATTGCGAAGCCTGCGGTCATTATCTTTGTTGCTTGGTACTACAATAAGATGAAAAAATATCTTGGTGGCTGGATTACAAATTTATTCGTTGGCGCAGTTCCAATTGGTATCCTTGCACTTCTCTTACTGGGACTTATTTATGCACAGCCGAATCTATCCACTGCGATGATTATTGTCTTTGTAATGGTTGCCATGATGTTTATTGCTGGAATAAAATTTATCTATCTCATGGGCGCGAGTGGTCTCGGTGTGGTTGGACTTCTTACCTTAATCAACATGCGTGGCTCAGAGCATCAGAATCGTATGTCAGGATATCGGAATCCATTTGCAGATGCGCAAGGTGAATTTTATCAGACAATTCAAGGGTTGCTCGGACTAGGCGCTGGTGGATTGACAGGTGTAGGGCTTGGAAATTCAATTCAAAAAGCGCTATATCTACCCGAAGCTCAAAACGATTATATCTTTTCAATTATCGGCGAAGAGGTTGGTTTTATCGGCATTCTTGTACTTATGGCAGTATATCTCGTGTTGATTTGGCGCTGCACGCTTGTGACAATTAAAGCACCAGATCGTTTTTCGATGTTGCTATGTGCAGGCTGCACGATGCTATTGACATTCCAAGTGCTTATGAATATTGCAGTCGTCACGAACTTGATTCCGCCAACGGGTATTGGACTTCCCTTTATCAGTTATGGTGGTAATTCGGAGTTAATCTTCGCGTGGTGTATGGGCATGGTGCTCAATGTCTCTAGATCCTTTGGCAAAAGACCATATCGAAGAAAACCAAAATTGACGGTAGTAAAATAAGGAGATAAGGTGAATATCATACTTGCAGGTGGCGCAACAGGCGGGCATATCTATCCAGCCCTAGCGATTGCCGATAAATTTAGAAAAGAGTATCCGAAAGCGAAATTTTTATTTCTCGGAGCTAAAAAAGAGATTGGTAGTACCATCGTCCAAGACAATGGCTATGAGATTGTGCATCTGAATGTACGTGGCTTTTATCGTAAAAAGATGTACCGCAATGTGAGTGTAGTCAAAGATTTGCTTGTGACCAATGCGCAGATTAAGAAAATATTCAAAGAGTTTAAGCCCGATTTGGTTATTGGTACGGGTGGATATACATGCGGCCCTGTCATTCGCGAAGCTCATAAGATGGGCATTGCGACATTTTTACACGAACAAAACGTCCTTCCAGGTCTTGCAAATAAAATGGCTCAAAAATCGGCAACGAAAATTTATACTGGATTCAAAGAGAGCAAGGATCATTTTAAAGATAAAAGTAAAGTGAAAGTTGTTGGTAATCCAATTAGAAATGAGTTTAAGATTGCATCTCAGATTGATTATCGAGGCAATTTAGGAATCCGCCCAGAGGATAAGGTCATCATGCTCTTTGGTGGAAGTCAAGGTGCTGATACCATCAATGAAATCGGAAGCAAATTAGTAAAAAAATATGCAGACGATTCACAGATGCACATCTATTTCATCACTGGAAAACGCTCCTATTGGGACATTTTCGAGGAGATGGATAAAGAGGGACTCCTTACAAAACCGAATATCCACGTGCTAGAATATGCGGATGCGATTCATGAGTTATATGCAGTGGCAGACTTGCTTGTATCTCGTTCGGGGGCTGGCACCGTATCGGAAATTGCTTATATGGCAAAACCGTCGATATTGATACCCTCTCCGAATGTCACAGCCAATCATCAATATTATAACGGGTTGCCATTATACAAGGCAGGTGGTGCACTACTGATTGAAGAAAAAGATTTGAATGTAGAGGACTTGATTATAGAGATCGATGCATTGATCCATAATGACACGAAGCTGAAAGAAATGAGTGAAGCCGCGCATACAGTATCTTACGAAAATGCGACAGAGGACATGTATGAAGACATCAAAAAAACCGCAGGGCTCTCATCGGAAAAAAAGTAAACATGACTACAAAACGATGATTGAGGAAGAGCGTGAACAAGATTATAAGAAAGATGAAGAAGAGCTTTACGATGCGCACGGTTTTATTGATGAATCAAGGTTAAATGCAGATTCCTATCATGATAAAGTTGCGCGTTATTTTGGCGCGGGTGCGAAGCCTCGAGAGCCGAGAGAACCTCTTTGGGGTGGCGATTCCGTGTTGATTCATGACGAGGAGGATGAAACCCTCGACGCTGATTCAGCATCAGAATCCCAAGCCCAAGCTGCGACTGCAACTTCGGATTCTGAGACGGCTACGGCGAATCATGATTCTGGAGATAATTACGGATTTGAACTCGGCAATACGGCAGCAGCAAACGCTGCACAGCAGTATCAACCCAGTGGAAAAAAACGTAAGAAACGCAAAAAGAAACATTATTTACTCAAATTTTTTATTACGATTATCGTATTGGTCGGCATTTATTTCTTCGCGACATCTTCATTTTTTAATATTGTGACGATTGATGTTGATGCAGCAAGCCATTATACGGCAGCGCAGATTGAAGAACTGAGCGGCATAAAAAGAGGTCACAATATCTTTAAGACTTCGATGCACGAGGCGGACAAGAAGTTGATGAAAGATCCTTATATTCAGGAAGTCAAAATCAGTAGACATTTGCCCGATACGATCCAAATTATTGTCTCTGAACGCATGGAGGTTGCGGGCGTAAAGAACAATGACGACTATATCATTATCGACGGCACGGGTGAAGTGCTTCGGCATACAGCGGAAGCGCCAGCACTGCCAATCATCGAGGGGCTGACGATTACTGGAGGGGACGATGGACAACCACTTGGCGTGGATGGCAACGATGTGCAGACCTTATCCAAAACACTGACCTTTATCAAAGATATGGAGCAATCCGATATGTATTTCTATCGCATCGTGACCTCAGAAGTGCATATCAAAGCATATGTGTACGACCAACTTGCCGTTTCTGGAACGTATCGCAACATCACGAGCAACATTGATGCGGTTAAAAAAGTAATCGTTGATCTCGGCAACAAAGGGATTGAACGTGGGACAATTGAAGTGAGTGGTAATGGAACTTGTGCCTTTACTCCTGAAATAGTTTAGTTGTAATAGGAATATGATGGAAATTAAACAGTTCATATGTTATACTTTTATGTGAATAACTTTGCAGAATAGAGTATTGAAGATTAATAGGTAGCAATTCATTATAGTAGATATGGTATAAGGTGACAAATATGCTTAAATTTGAGAGAGATGCACAGACAGCAGCCAAATTGATTGTCGTAGGAATCGGTGGTGGTGGCGGCAATGCGGTCAACACGATGATCGAAAGTGATATCAAAGATATCAGTTATGTAGCAATTAATACAGATAAACAAGATTTAGATAATTCCAAAGCGGAGCAGACGCTTCAGATTGGTGAAAAGACAACTGGCGGGCTCGGTGCTGGTGGAAAACCAGAAATCGGTCAGGCTTCTGCTGATGAAAATATTCAAGATATTGAAGCACTCATACAGGATTCGGATATGGTATTTATCACGGCTGGTATGGGCGGCGGTACAGGTACCGGTGCGGCTCCAGTAATCGCCAAGCTTGCAAAAGATCTTGGCAAGTTAACCGTCGGTATCGTTACCAAGCCATTTATATTTGAAGGCAAGCAGCGTGGTGACAATGCGGAACTTGGCATCAATTATCTTAAGAAATTTGTAGATTCTCTTGTCATCGTACCCAATGATAAGTTGCTTGAGATTTCCACAGATGTGACAACGATGGAAGATGCGTTTGCGATGGCAAATGATGTCCTCAGGCAGGGCGTCCAAGGGATTACAGACTTGATTACAAGACCTGGTCTCATCAACCTTGATTTCGCGGATGTTCGTACCGTTATGAGCAATCGCGGTCTTGCACATATGGGCATCGGTATCGGCGAGGGTGATGACAAAGTGGCTGAAGCGGTTGAGCATGCAATCCATAGTCCATTATTAGAGACATCAATCAACGGCGCACAAGCGATTCTTCTGAATATCGCAGGTTCTTCGAAGCTCGGTATTCTTGAACTGAATAAAGCGGCTGCGCAGATTACAGCGACAGCACCAGGTGCAAATGTCATCGTTGGTACATCGATTGACGATTCGCTCGAAGACAAGATGACAATCACAGTAATTGCAACAGGTTTCGAGGATGATCCCGAAGTACTTACACCTGATTTTGATGAACCTGACAAGGCAAGTGTCGCTACGTCATCTACTGCATCTAATCGCAACGACAATCCATCTTCACCATTTGCTCAAACGAGTCCTTCTGTAGCCGCTACACCTTATTCAAGCCAGGCGTCAGCATCTACACCATCGATGAGCTTTGAGCCAAAAGACGAGACTGCGGACTTTGATGCCAATATCAATTTAATCAATGGCAACAATAATGGTCACAATACGGTTGCAGACGATGTATCAGAGAATCATTCTTCGGACGATAGTTTCGGTGCAGGATTCTCTAATCCATTTGCAAATGCCGCAAATGACCTCTCTTTCGATAACGAGGATAAGGAAGAAGACGCTTTCTCCATTCCTGGTTTCCTAAAGAGGGACTAATTCGTGGAGAGTATTTGTTCTAAAAAGAATTCTGGCTATGTCCAGGCATTAAAACTCAAGCAGAAGCGTGGACGTGATAAAGAGGGTGCTCTTTTAGTTGAGGGCGACAATGTTGTAAGAGAGTTGCTTGAACAGACGGATTTAGTCCAGCGCATCTACATCAGAGACGACGAACATGCCGCGCATCTTTTGCAAGAGCTATTACCACGTGCGGATGAAGCAAATGTAACAACTTGTATATTGCAGCGAGTATTGTTCGATGAACTCGCATCAACGGTGACGCCCCAGGGCGTCATTGGTATTATTAGAAAGCCTGACGCAATTCATTTAGAAGATATCTTTCATCGTCAGCGCGAGACAGAGGTTGCTGTTGTTGTACTTGACAGGCTTCAAGATCCTGGCAATGTGGGTACGATAATTCGGACAGCAATTGCCGCTGGTTTCGATGCAATTGTCAGCATGAAAGGGACCGTTGACATATTCTCAGATAAGGTCATTCGATCCTCGACTGGACTTGCCTTAAAAATCCCCATGATTTATTCGGATAGTCCAAACGAATTCATTCAAGAGGCACAGGCACACAAAATAAAGACAATCGTATGCGATATGAACGCACCGCATGAATATTATGATACCGACTTGACAGGTTCGGTTGCCGTTGTTGTAGGCAATGAGGGCAATGGAACGCATCCAGATTTTTTAAGCCAAGCACATTCTTTGATACGCATTTCCATGGTGAACAGCGTAGAATCTCTGAACGCAGCAGTCACAGCAGGAATTGTCATGTATGAACGTGTAAGACAGAATAAAACAAAGTAACATGTAATATTGGGGAGGAACAAATGCAACAAAAGATAAGCGAACTTTTAGATAGTGCAAAATTGCAGATTGAATCAGCCAAAGATGAGGCATCCATAGAGCAATTGCGCGTAGCATATCTTGGTAAAAAAGGTGAGATTACAGCAATCCTTAAATCGATGAAAGATCTTGCGCCAGAAGAGCGAAAGGCACTTGGTGCCAAAGCCAATGAAGCGAGAGCTACAATCGAGAATCTGATTTCATCAGCAAAAGATACCGCAAAAGAAGCTGCAAAATCAATTCGTTTTGCTGCAGAGAAAATCGATGTGACAGAACCTGCGAAAGCAATTTCTTTAGGTAAGAAGCACATGATTACGCAGACAATCGAAGAAATTTCTGAGATTTTTGCGAGCATGGGATATAGCGTCACAGAAGGACCAGAAGTTGAGACGGTGTTTCACAATTTTGATGCACTCAATGCAGCACCAAATCATCCATCACGAGATCTGACGGATACGTTTTATATCACAGAAGATACGCTTCTGCGTACACAGACTTCTCCTGTGCAGGTGCGGACGCTTCAGAGTACAAAACCACCCATTAAGGTAATCAGTCCGGGAAGATGCTTTCGGGCAGATTCTCCAGATGCAACACATAGCCCGATGTTCCACCAAGTAGAAGGTCTTCTTGTAGATGAGGGCGTGACGATGGCGGATTTAAAAGGTACCTTAGATTATTTTGCAAAGAAGATGTTTGGTGCTGATGTTGTAACGAAGTTCAGACCGCATTTCTTCCCCTTTACAGAGCCATCTGCAGAGATGGATATGAGCTGCTTCAAATGTGGCGGCAAAGGCTGCCGTGTATGTAAAGGCAGTGGCTGGATTGAAATCCTCGGTTGCGGTATGGTTCACCCAAATGTACTCGAAGTCGGTGGTATCGATACAGAAAAATACACGGGTTTCGCGTTCGGCATGGGCGTTGAGCGTATTGCAATGTTGAAGCACGGCATCGAAGATATTCGGTTGTTTTACGAGAATGATTTGAGATTCGTGAATCAGTTCTAATTTTACTGTAGTTTGGGAAAGGACGCATTATGCTAGTACCAGTTAGTTGGCTATCACAATATGTAGACATAGATATCGCTCCAACAGAATTAGCGGAGCGCATGATCCTCAGTGGATCCAATATAGAGACTGTAGAGACCTTTGGCGAGGGCATCAGTGGTGTTGTCATCGGAAAGATTACGTCAATCACAAAGCATGGCGACAGCGATCACCTGCTCATCTGTCAGGTTGAAGTCGGTGCTGCAGCTGCTGCGATTGGATTTGAGAATCCAATTCAGATTGTGACAGGCGCGCAAAATGTATTTGAAGGGGCGATTGTTCCTGTTGCACTACACGGTGCAAAACTTTCAGATGGATTGAAGATTAAAAAAGGCAAGCTTCGAGGCGAAGTCTCCAATGGCATGCTCTGTTCCGCAGCAGAACTCGGCTTTGATGATAAAGTAATTCCATTCGTTTCTAAAGATGGCATTTGGATTCTGAATGAGGATGAATTTGCAGATAAAATCGGCCAAGATGCGTTGGATGCGCTTGAATTACGAGATACGATTATTGACTTTGAGATTACACCAAATAGACCAGACTGCCTATCGATTATCGGAATGGCAAGGGAGACTGCCGCAACACTCGGTAAAGAAATCTCCTATCCAGAAGTGAGCCTAAAAGAAGAATCTACCGCAGGTCAGACAGATGATATCCTCAAGATTGATATCAATAAGCCTGAGCTATGTAGACGTTATGTTGGTAGAATTGCAAGTGATATCACAATCGCACAGAGTCCTTGGTGGCTTCAAAGAAGATTGATGCTCACGGGCATGCGTCCAATCAACAATATCGTAGATATTACAAACTATGTATTGCTTGAGCTTGGACATCCAATTCATGCTTTTGACATTCGTCAGATTGCAGACCAACATATCATTGTGGATACTGCTGCGAAAGACGAGCATTTTACAACATTGGATTCTCAAGACCGCATCTTAGATGAAGATGTCCTGCTTATCAAAGACAGTCAAAAAGGTGTTGCAATTGCAGGTGTCATGGGTGGCGAAAACTCAGAAGTCCTTGACGATACACAGACAATTATCGTGGAAGCTGCCAATTTCAATGAGGACAGCATTCGTAAGACAAGCAAGAAGCTTGGGATTCGTACAGAAGCGAGTGCACGTTATGAGAAGGGCGTAGATGCCAATTTATGTGCCTATGCCAATGATCGTGTATGCGCGCTGATTGAAGAAATCGGTGCGGGAAAGGTGCTCTCTGGACGGGTCGATCATTACCCAACGAGAGTCATTGCGCCCGAGATTATTGCAAGGGTTGCTAGGGTCAATGCGGTACTTGGTACACAAATTCCCGCAAGTGAGATGGTTACAATCTTAGAGTCTCTTGAAATCGAAGCAACTTTATCGGAGAATAAGCAGGAGATTCTTGCAATTCCACAGACCTTTAGAGGTGATTTAAAAGAAGAAGTCGACATCATTGAAGAAGTCGGCAGAATCTACGGATATGAGAATCTCGGTATGACCCTTCACAAAGATCATGTAACCGTTTCGGTCTCAAAGAGTTGGCAGGTTCGTGGAACACTTCGTAATTTACTTACAGATTTGGGATTATCTGAGAGCACAACTTATAGCTTTGTAAGCCCATCTACAGTTGATCGTGTACGTATTCCTGCTGATGATATCAGACGTTCGATGGTTCGTTTGATTAATCCACTTGGAGAAGAAAATTCTGTCATGCGGACGGTATTGCTCCCAAATACACTCGAAGTCTTGGAGCGAAATTATAAGCGTGGCATTGCCGAGGCGCATTTCTTCGAGATTGGCAATACCTTTATCGATTTGCATGACAAGCTTCCAAAAGAGGAGCAGCATCTGAGTCTCGGACTCTATGGTGGTGATATCGATTTCTTTGGTCTCAAGGGGATTGTCCTTCAGGTATTGACTGCATTGGGGGTTGATGATGTCGCATTTGTTCAGGTAACAGATGATTCCACTTATCATCCTGGGCGATGTGCGAAGTTGGTCTTGGGTGATACGGTGATCGGTACCATTGGCGAACTTCATCCTGATGTAGCTGAGAGTTACGGCATTTCTGGGTCAGGGGTACGAGTCTATGCTGGAGAATTGAGTGTCGATATTCTTACGCAGCTCAGCGATACGTTCCATATGTATCAGCCGCTACCAAAGTATCCTTCGACGAGTCGAGATATCAGTCTTTTGGTAGATGAGGATGTAAGTGTTGCTGATGTAGAATCGATTATAAAAGCAAATGGTGGACAAATCCTTGAAGATGTCGCATTGTTTGACATTTACCGCGGTACTCAAATTGGTGAGGGTAAGAAATCCATGAGTTTCTCACTTACCTATCGTTCAAGCGAAGGGACGCTTACAGATGAAGACGTTGCAAAAGTACATGAGAATATATTAAAAATCATCGAAGAGAAGACCGGCGCTACACTAAGAGAAATATAATTCAGGAGGGTGACATGGCTGATAACATTAATAAAGTAAGCGTCAGAATACACGGTCAAGAATATACGATATCGGGCACGAAATCTCGTGAGTATATCATCAAAGTTGCAGACCATGTGGATCGGATTATGCGTGAGATTAGTGCGGGGATCGGTGGTGGTCCACTGTCGCAGCTCGCGGTTCTCTCTGCTGTGAATATTACAGATGATTACTTTACCTATATGGATTCACAGAAATCGCGCGATCAAGAAAAAGCGGAACTAGAGAACAACATTGAGCGTTATAAGCAACTCTGGGAAGAGGCAAAACAAAATTTTCTTAATTATAAAGAAGATGCCAAAGTGACAAATGAGCAAAAAGAAGGACTCCAAATCAAACTCAATGCAAAATCGATCGAATATGATAATCTCCTCAAAGCCGCAGCTGCAAAGGACGAGAAAATCGTCGCACTCGAGACAAAAATCGAAGATTTGTCAAAACGCATTCAATATCGTGAGGATGAAGAACTCAACTCATCGGAAGCGTTTAAAGATCTTGAGGATAAATATAAAGAAATTGAAGGAAGTTATTTTGAACTTCAAATGGAAAATATTAAAGTCAAAGGCGAACTTGAGCGTTATAAGAAGATTGTGGACTAGCTAAAAAAAGATGCAGAAAGATATAAAATCTTTAGAATTTGATAAGATACAAGATATGCTTGCGGAGCATGCGAAGAGTGATTTAGGAAGACTTAAAATTCGTAAATTGCGTCTCGCAAATAAGCCATATCTTGTACGACAAATGTTGACGGAGACTTCGGAAGGGGTGTCCGTTATTTCGCATAAAGGTGCTTTTCCAATTACGGAATATGTTGATGTCCGCATGAGTGCGGTTCATGCGAAGAAGGGGGGCGTGCTTACGCCAGCCCAACTCAAGCAGACTGCAAAGCTTCTGGCGATGTCGAGGCAAGTCAAGCAATTTATCGAATCCTTCAATATAGAACTGGCGCAAGGCAATACAAAGCCATTATCCAGACTCCTTGAATATACTTCCGTGCTATCCGGTGAATTAGATATTGAAAAAGCAATTGATCGGTCCATTATCGCGGACAATGAAATCAGCGATGATGCGAGTAAAGAACTCAGAGACATTCGCCGCAATATGAAGCTCATGCACGATCGCATCAAGACAAAGCTAGAGCATTTTACAAGATCCAATTCCTATTCTGATATATTAAGAGAGCGGATTTATACGATGCGCGATGGGCGGTATGTACTACCTGTCAAAATTGAGTATCTGAATAAATTTCCAGGTATCGTCCATGACAAGAGCAAGACGGGCACGACTGTTTTTATAGAGCCACAAGCAATTCTCGCCTTGGATTCCGAGCTCAGGGAACTTGAGATTGCGGAAAGACGCGAAATTGAGCGCATCTTGACTGTATTATCTGCCCGAATTGGCGAGATTGAGCATGATATCTCGATGGACGTGGAGATTATCTCAGACTTGGATATGATCTCAGCAAAGGCAACTTTGGCATTGCGGATGGACGCAACGATGCCAATTATCTCGGAAGAGAAGATTATCGATATCAAGGCAGGTCGGCATCCGCTGATTGATCCGTTGAAAGTTGTGCCGATTACATTGACACTCGGCAAGAACTATAAATCCTTGATTATTACGGGACCGAATACAGGCGGTAAGACGGTCACATTGAAGACGGTTGGTCTGTTTTTATTGATGATGAAAGCTGGATTATTTGTACCAGCGGAGTCTGGAACGACACTACCGATTATCAGGTATATCAAATCTGATATCGGAGATGAACAGAGTATTGAACAGAGCTTGTCGACATTTTCATCCCATATGACCAATATCGTAAGTATCTTAAAAAATGCTGACAAAGACGCCATTTGCTTTCTCGACGAACTTGGTGCAGGTACAGATCCTGCCGAAGGTGCCGCACTCGGGGTCTCGATTTTGGAGGAGCTTGCAAAACGCGGCGCGCTCGTCATGGCAACGACACACTATACGGAATTAAAGAAATATGCGCTTGCGACAGATGGTGTCGAAAACGCATCGATGGAATTCAATGTAGAGACTTTATCGCCTACCTATAAATTGCGCGTTGGGGCGATTGGCCGTTCCAATGCCTTTGACATCAGCCTTCGGCTTGGACTCGATGCTGCAATTATCGAACGTGCCGCAAGCCATCTGGATGAGGACGCCTTAGAATTTGATGAAGTCATTGGTTCGATTGAGCGTGATAAAGATTTAGCGCAGCGAGAACGAGATGAAGCTTTGGATTTAAGGCTTCGCATGGAGGATCGCGAGCGACAATTATTGGATAAATTGCAAGACGCCGATAAGCAAGCGGAAGCGATTACCGCAAAGGCGGAAGCGCAGGCGAAGAAAATTTTGGAAGATGCAGGCATCTATGCTGATATCATCAAAGAGGATTTAAAAGAAATCTATGAGAACGCCGAATCTCGTGCAAATTCGCGTGGCGATGATTTAAGAAGAATCGATGAGGCGAAGAAGAATTTGCGCAAAGTCAGACAGCAGACGCGCTTAGACGAAGCGCAATTTAAAGATGTTGATATTGGCAATTACAAATTACATATCGCGCCGAGTGAACCGCATAAGGATACGCGTGAAAGTATCAGAGCTGAAGATTTGAAAGCGGGCGATCGTGTCCGTGTGAAATCACTCGACCAGATTGCGGTCGTTGTAAAAGCACCAAGGGTTAGTGCGCATGTGACGGGCAACAATGACCAATATGATCCCGATATTGAGCTTCAAGTGGGGATTATGAAACTGAAGAAGAAATTAAGTGATTTATCTCGAATCGAAGGTGAAAAACGAGAGGGTGCGCCATCTAAGTCAAGTATTCGTGCAAAAGAAGTCCGCAATATCAAACGGAATTCTGGTAGCACGATTATGAAAGACAAGCGTGGCAGTGTCCGTACAGAGATTGATGTAAGAGGTTTGGATCTCGATGAAGCACTCAGGAGAGTATCCAAATACGTTGATGATGTGTATCTATCTGGGCTTGAGAATGTGACAATCATTCACGGTCGCGGTACAGGAATACTCAAACAAGGTATTTCAGAATATCTGAAAGGCAGCAATGTAGTGGATAGTTTTCGGCGGGGTGGTCCTGGCGAAGGCGGAGACGGTGTGACCGTAGTGAGTGTGAAAAATGAATGATTATATATTTTGGAAAGGACTTGTGTTGAAAGATTATAAGAAGATTATCGCGGACTATTTACAGAAGCTTGGCGATATAGAGATTGCAATACCAGATTATCAGGAGTTATATGACACGATTGAAGTACCCACAGACAGGGCAAATGGGGATTATGCATTCCCTTGTTTTAAACTTGCAAAGGCATTTCGTAAAGCACCACCGATGATAGCACAAGATGTTGCAGAAAGAGTTTTGGCGCTCATTGTTGGCAAGAAAAAGGATGAAGATGAGAATCCAATCCGTGAATTGTCGTATGCCGATAGCAAAGACTGGGGACAGAAGCCCGTCGAGAGCGTGGTAGCAAATGGTGGATATGTCAATTTCTACATCAATCGTGCGGATATGGCGCGAGAAGTGGTCGATGAAGTGAGGACGCTTGACGGAGGTTATGGACGCTCCGCAGTGGGTGGTGGCCGCACGGTCATCGTAGAATACAGTTCTCCAAACATTGCAAAGCCATTCCATATCGGTCATATCAGATC
>JAISJM010000102.1 GCA_031261525.1 Eubacteriales Family XIII. Incertae Sedis bacterium | reverse complement strand
CAGAAACTCCCAATATGTCAGAAACACTTGACCTAGACATGATAGAATCTTCGGAAACTACGAGTACGATAACGATTCAAAGCAAACAATTCGAAAATTCGACAGCACTCATTGTGCGTGACAATGGCATTGGCATTTCTGCTGAAGACATCAATCGCGTATTTGACAAAGGATTTACAGGCGCAAATGGCAGACAATTTGCGCGCTCAACGGGTATGGGATTATATCTATGTCGGAAATTATGTCTGAAACTCGGTCTGAATATAACCATACAATCAAAATACGGTGAATATACCGAAGTCACCATCATCTTCCCAAAGGGTACTATGTACTCGTTGGTATGATCATTTTAGCCTTACAAATTTAACCTTACAAAATTGTAAGTTTCGTGTAAGTCAAATCAATGGCTTACTGTAGATGTACACTGTAAAATGATATTATAAACCACAAATCGTAGCATGGCACTTTGGAGGTAATCATGGATGGAATTTTACAGGCACAGCATATCATCAAATATTATGGAAATAAAAACAATATTACAAAGGCACTTCGCGGTATCAGTTTCGATGTAAATGCTGGCGAATACGTTGGTATTATGGGCGCGTCGGGCAGCGGCAAGACAACTTTACTCAACTGCATCTCAACAATCGATACGGTTACATCGGGCCGAATCTTCATTGGTGGAAAGGATATCACGACATTAAAACAAAATGAACTATCAAAATTCAGGCGTGATGAACTTGGCTTCATTTTCCAAGATTTTAACCTATTAGATACGCTTACAGCATATGAAAATATCGCACTCGCTTTGACAATTCAAAAGATAAATCCAACAGAAATAGATTGTAAAGTAAAAGAAGTTGCGGAGATTTTAGGCGTCACAGACGTCCTTTCAAAATACCCAACGCAGATATCAGGCGGTGAAAAACAGCGTGTCGCGAGTGCGAGAGCAATCATTACGAATCCGTCATTGGTTTTGGCAGATGAGCCAACAGGTGCTTTGGACTCAAAATCTGCACGCATTCTTTTGGTAAATTTTCAAAAACTTGTAAGTGAAATCAACGCAACAATCCTCATGGTTACGCATGATGCATATGCTGCGAGTTATTGCAATCGAATCTTATTCATAAAAGATGGCGAAATCTTCAATGAATTATTCAAAGGTGACAATACACGAAAAGAATTCTTTAATCGAATTATCGAAGTCGTGAGCTTGCTTGGGGGTGATGATCACGATGTCATTTAATCTTGCAATTCGAAACGTAAAAAAGAGTTATCGTGATTATGCGATTTATTTTCTGACAATTACCTTTGGCGTATGCATCTTCTATGTGTTCAACTCGATTGAAAGTCAGCAGAGCATGATGGCGCTTAGTGAAAATGAAGCAATTGCTCTAAAACAACTGAATCGTATTATGGGCGGCGTATCTGTATTTATCTCCGTCATCTTTGGTTTTTTAATACTATATGCAAATCGTTTTTTGCTTAAACGACGTAAAAAAGAACTCGGTATCTATATGACGCTTGGTATGGAGCGGCGCGACATCTCGAAGATTCTGACGATGGAGACCATATTGGTCGGTATTCTCTCTCTTTTCACAGGATTGATACTTGGGATTCTGCTCTCGCAGGGGCTTGCTGTGGTGACGGCAAAGTTGTTTATGGCGAAACTTACGACATTTTCATTTATCTTTTCCTTTTCTGCATTGATGAAAGCGACGATATATTTTGGGATTGCTTTTGGCTTGGTTACGGTCTTCAATGCATGCACCATCGGTCGTCACAAGCTCATTGACTTGATTTATGCAGAACATAAAAATGAGAAATTTAAGTCGCCACATCTTGTATTATCTGTATGCTTGTTTATTCTATCGGTTGCATGCCTTGTCATCGCTTATTGGATGATTTTGAAGTATGGGTTTTCCCGTAGTGATCGATTTTGGATATCGATTTCACTTGGTTGTGTTGGAACATTTTTGTTTTTCTTTTCACTCTCGGGTTTTTTCCTAAAATTAATCTCGCAGAGCAAACGAATCTATTTGAAGAATCTCAATATGTTTGTGTTACGTCAGATTAACAGCAAAATTAACACAACGTATGTGTCATTGACACTGGTATGCTTGATGTTGTTTGTTACCATTTGCGCGTTTTCATCGGGTATTGGTACTGCAAATGCAATTACGCAGGAGTTAGATGATAAACTACCCTATGATGCGAGTTATTCTATTGAGATTCGTGATCAAAAGAGTTCTGAACATACGCAAGATTTTGACATTCATCTGATTGCGGGTTTTGAAGAGCAAGGGGTGAATTTCGAACGTTTTGCGAAGCAATATGTCGAAGTCAAATATTATGATCCCAAAGTCACCTTTCATCTGATGTATGAGGGGGAGGATTTTGACTATATGCCATGGGCAATTCGTTTGTCGGATTATAATGCTTTGATGGATATGCAAGGGAAGCCTGCGCTGACGCTCGACGATGACGAGGTTATAATCAATTCGAATCTGGCAGTTATTGAGGAGATGGAAGAAAGTCTGAAAAGTGAGATTGCGCACCATTCTGAAATTCTGATAAATGATAGGACTTATCAGACGGATTTGCAGTCGCTACAACAGAATCAACTTAGAATGACTGGCTTTTCTCTCATTACATTAATTGTGCCAGATACTGCGATAGACGGCATGCTAATCACTAGCAATGATTTGAATATCAATTACATAGCGGAAACTGAACTTTATGAAGAGATTGCGATGGCAGCATTTATAAATGCTGATTTCACAAAGGTAATTGAAGATACAGGTGAGGACGGATTTAGTATCAGTTATGAGACAAAAATTAAGGCATTTGAAGGAAGCCGCATCTCTTCGGCATTGGTTGCTTACCTTTCAATCTATATCGGCATTGTATTTCTCATCATCGCAGCCGCAGTTCTTGCCATTACACAACTTTCGGAAGCGAGTGATAATGCCCATCGATACGGTCTACTACGAAAAATTGGCACAGACCAGAAAATGATTCATAAAGCATTATTTACGCAAATCTTCGTGTATTTTGGTGTTCCATTGTTCCTCGCAATCGTTCATTCTGTAATCGGAATTTTTGTTGCAAATGACTTGGTAAAAGAATTGGGACGGCTTGATATGGGAAAAGATTCGATTATAACTGCGGTGATTATTTTCGTTGTGTACGGGAGTTATTTCATCGCGACATATCTTGGTAGTAAGAATATTGTGAATCGAAAGATGATATAGTGAATTTGAACGGAATGAAGAATACACAGATGAAATGTGGCGTATAATAATACGGATACAGGTATCTGTGTATTTTTTTTTGTGCGCAATATCTGGGAATAGGTGCGATCATTATCGGGAAGAAATGTTGCAGATAATGCTGTAATATATTGGCATGGAACTTGTTACATATATTGATACAACAATGAATTTTTGATTTTTAGTCACACCGATTATGTCAAGTTTTATATACACTACTTATTGCACAGCACTTATTGCACAGCTGTTGATGGAGAAAACAATGATTCGATTACTCATTATTATTTATCTCGCTTTTATAAGCCTTGGTTTACCAGATTCTTTGCTTGGCGCCGCATGGCCTGTAATGCACACGGATATTGGTGCGCCAATGTCTTCCGCTGGCGTGATTTCAATTATCACTTGCGGCGGGACTGTCATCTCCAGTTTATTCAGCAACCGTCTGATTCACCGATTTAAGACGGGAAAGGTGACCTTTGTCAGTGTCTTTGTGACTGCGATATCACTATTTGGAATATCCTTTTCAAATTCTATGATTCTTGTGTGCTTCCTTGCGATTCCGCTTGGACTCGGGGCTGGCTCTGTTGATGCAGCACTGAATAATTTTGTGTCGCTCCATTATAATGCGCGGCATATGAATTGGCTGCACTGTTTCTGGGGCGTTGGCGCAACGGCTGGTCCAATTATCATGGCGTTCTTTCTTGCTCGAGAAGGTGGCTGGCATTCAGGATATTTTGCAATTTCGATGATACAATTTTCAGTGGCGTTTGTCTTGTTGCTGTCACTTCCGATGTGGCGAAAGGTTGAGTCTGGTGGTATACTGGAGCATATAAATGCCGATGTTACGGAAGGGGCAACTGTTACAGAAACTGCAGCGACTAAAGAAACTACAGAGGCAATAGAGACGATAGATACGATAGAGATTACAGACACTACAGAAACTGCAGCGACTAAAGAAACTGCAGAGGCAATAGAGACGATAGACACGATAGAGATTACAGACACTACAGAAACTACAGCGACTAAAGAGGCAATAGAGACGATAGATACGATAGAGATTACAGACACTACAGAGACGATAGAGATTACAGAAACTGCAGAAACTACAGAAACTAAAGACACTACAGAAACTATAGGGACAACAGAGGTGGCAGATGCAACAACTGTGGCATCGACGGCGTTTGTCTCCAATCGTGAAGTCATCAAACGTCCAGGTGTAAAGTATGCGCTCATTGCATTTCTCTGTTATTGTGGATATGAGATTTCGGCAGGGCTGTGGGCTGCGAGCTATCTGACATCGCAGGAAGGATTCACGCCTGAACTCGCCGCAAATTCCGCATCCTTATATTATGCGGGGATCACAGTTGGGCGCATGATTTCGGGATTTATCTCGTCCAAACTTAGATCACAGAATTTGATAAGAATCGGTTGTTGTATCACGTTGCTGGGGATTCTGACTTTGATATTGCCGCTACCTGAGCTATTTTCAATTGTTGGATTTATCTTGATTGGGCTTGGTAGTGCGCCGTTTTATCCGATGATGATTCACGAAACGCCTGCTCGATTTGGTAAGAAATATTCGCGTGCGGCGATGGGTCTGCAAATGGCAACCGCTTATATCGGTTCGACTTTTTTGCCGCCATTGATTGGATTGCTCTCCGAGTATCTGACGTTGTCGGTGTTGCCGTGGATTTTGCTTGTGCTTGCATTGGGGGCATTTGCGTTTAGTGAAAAAGTTGCGCATGTGACAAAATAGAGGATTCATTTATACCGCATCATAACGGCGGAATGGGGTGAAATATGGATAATAAGAAGACAATCAATCGTGATGATTATTATAGAAATGTTTGTTTCTCCATCTTATTCTCAAGCGAGCATGACAGTTTAGCTGCAAAATCTGAGCTCGGCGAGGAGACGGCCTTTTCATATACCGCGCATGTTGTTGAAAGCAGCAGTATCAGCATGGCAGAAAATCTCGGTTATGATGAACGGAAAACAGAAGCTTTAGCCAGAATTAGAGGCATTTGCTATCCGCCTTATGGTACAGCTGGCATGGCGTACATTAAGGAATTGGCTGCGCGTGATGATATTGTTTTCAGCGAAGGAGAGCTTAATCTTGCAATTGCGCAGGCGTGTTTAGCCGTAACGGACGAGATTGTCACGGACGATTTGAGGATGGCGATTTTTCAACTATACGATTCGGACGTTCCTGATTGCGAGAGCAAAATCGTCACCATGATGTATGACTTGCATCGTGACTATGAAATGCTCGTAAAAGCAGGCATGCCTGATCAGGTTCGGTACTATCAACTGGCAAATGACGCAAGTGACGAAAGTAAAAAACAAGGTAAAATTGTACAATCAAGCCGTGCTATTGCATTAATGCGGCAATATTGTCGACCGCAAGAATATTGTCGACTGCAAGAATATTGTAAGCCACAAGAATCACGAACATCAGAATCAATGTCACCACCATCCTTTGCGTTGCCAGAAGACGCCAAGCGTCAAATATTCTTGTATAGGAGCTGCAGATATAGTAGTCCACCATCTTTTGCGCTGCCAGAAGACGCCAAGCATGTGATAGATCGGTTGTGGCAACATTTTCGCAATGATGGTGCGACTGATTTAGAATTGGTACGTCGAGTTGTCATATCGGCGGAACATGTGCTCGTCTGATTTCAAAAATTCTCTTCCTAACTCGATTTTCGACGCCAAAACAGGCTTTTTTATGTCGAAAATCGAGTTAGGAAGAGAATAAAATCATTGCGGGGCGAAAGCTCTCGTCTGCAATTTGAGATACAAACACATTTCTGTTACGAAAAGGGGTATTCATACATTTTCTTGCATGAATATTGTATAATTACAACATCAATTAGAATCCCCCGAGTGAGTAAGGAGTGGTATATGAAAATTTTAGTTTTAAACGGTAGTCCTAGAAATGACGGCAACACGGAAGCAATTGTCGATGCTTTTGCAGAAGGTGCACAGGGTGCAGGGCATGAAGTAGTGATTGTCAACGTTGCAAAGAAGAAAATTGCGGCGTGTCTTGGCTGTGAATACTGTCATACAAAAGGTGAGGGGCAGTGTATTCAGAAAGATGATATGGCTGAGATTTATGAGGCATTGACGACAACGGATTTGTTGGTATGGGCTTCTCCAGTGTATTATTTTACTTTTACACCACAATTTCAGGCAGCGTTATCACGAACCTATGCAATTGGTGCGCCTGAAAATTTATCAAAATCAGCATTGCTTCTTACATCTGGTTCCCCAAATGTCTATGGTGCGGCGATTGAGCAATACAAGCATGTCAATGGTTTCTGGGGCGTCGAAGATAAAGGCGTGAGAACGGTGTTTGGACCAAACAATAAATCAGCGGAAGCACTTGCAGATGCAAAATCCTTTGGTGCAAGTTTGTAGATAATTTTATAACTACTTGACCTGTCGTAGTAATTATGCTAATATTACTTTATCAGATGTAGTACGTCTGATGGAGTAATATTTTTTTGTGGCAACCTTCGAAACTCCTCAGTGCATATGAAGTATGTCATATGTATCCGTAGGCATACTGCAATATGCGGATACCTGCTGGTTGTAAGTGACCACATATTGCGGTGTGCTTACGGGTACAGAGGACGTGCTTCGTGTGTGCTGAGGTTTTCGGATGTTGCCTGTACTAATAGAGGATAAAAAATAGTTGGAAATGGGGTGAGACGATGATTAGTAGCGATGTACTTAGAGGATATAACGATACGATTATTTTATCTTTGCTACTAGATGAAGATTCTTATGGATATCAGATATCAAAAAGTATCCGCGAGGCGACCAATGAGCAGTATGTCATGAAGGAGACGACGCTATATTCTGCAATCAATAGGCTTGAGAAAAACGGCTATATTACGTCATATGCAGGTGATATAAGCATGGGGAAGCCGCGGACGTATTTTCGAATCACGGATGATGGTCGGAAATATTATCAAGCAAAATGCGCAGAATGGCGACTGACGAAGGACATGCTCAGTGTGTTTATTAGGGAGGAAATGTAAATGGAAACGATTATTAATTATTTAGAAAATATCTTTGCAGGGGTGCCAGATACACCGGAGATACGCCGAATTAAGAATGAAATGCTTGCCAATATGGAAGAGCGATATACGGAATTAAAGAAATCCGGAAAAAGTGAAAATGAGGCCGTAGGCAATGTCATTGCAGATTTTGGCAATGTAGATGAACTGCTGTCTGAGATGGGGATTGCGCGTAATCAATCGGAGCCAATTGACGAGGACAATCGCCCTGTTGTGACATTTGCAGAAATCAATTCCTATAAAGCTCTTTCGAAAAAAGCATCAAAAGGACTGGGCATCGGTGTTGGATTTATCTTGTTTGGTGTGGCTGCACTCATCGCACTGAGCACTATTATCGAGGTTTATCATTATAGTGAAAAAGCCGACAATATCTCAGCAATTGTCTTTTTCATGTTCTTGGTTTGCGGCATTGGAATCTTAATCTACCATGTCATAATGATGCGTCCCTACGAGTATCTGGAAAAGGGTGGACTCAAGCTTGCGCACGAGGCGTGCGAGATTCTTGAGCGTGAATCTCGCGAGGAGTATACGAAATTTGCAAAAGGGATTGCTGCGGGTGTCATGCTCTGTGTCGGTGGTATCATTGTGTTGATTATCTTTTCAATGATCGGGGATTATGTCCATAATAATGAGCTATGGTCCAGTTTCGGTGTAAGCATCATGATGATTCTGATTGCAATCGCAGTGTATATCTTCATAAATATCGGCTATCAGCGCGAAGTCTATCATGTTCTGCTTCGCATAGGTAATTCTAAAGAGGTCGCTACATCTTCAAATCGTATGGTACAAGTTGTTACAGCAATTATCTGGCCACTTACGTTTGTTGCATTTTTAATCTGGGGATTTATGTATGATGGTTGGCATATTTCCTGGATTTTGTTCCCAATTGTGGGGATTCTACTCTCTGGTTTTTCAAGTGCTGTAAAGGCCTATCACAAGAAGTAATCTGTAACTGATTATCATCTACGCAAAGGCGTACATTTTCCAAATCTGGAAAACAAATCTTGTTTTTACAGATTTGATTAGATGTACGCCTTTACCACTTACGCAATAATCTTAACCTGTTAGCACGGATTCATGGTAAATTCTTTTTCATTCCTATATGATAATCAGGACGTCATATTTGGGGAATTCGAAGAAGAGGAGACACATAGAAAATGAATATTGGTGAGAATAATATTGTAGAAATTGCAGAATCGGATTCAGTAAATCACAACATTCCAGAACCTCAGAACCACTATAATAATAGTTTTAAATTGCTTGTCATCGGACAGATTGTGACCTTATTTGGGTCGTCGTTGCTCCGTTTTGTACTATCGCTTTATGTCTTAGATCTTACGGGGCGTGCGGATATTTTCGCGGGACTTATCGCAATATCAACGCTCCCGACATTGCTATCCCCAATCGGTGGCGCGATTGCAGATCGTGTGAATCGGCGCAATCTGATGGTTGCAATTGATTTTGTAAATGGACTCATTGTCTTGGGATTTATCATCATTGGATTCTCGGGACATGTAAGTATCGCATCTATTGATGTCGGTATGGTTGGCATCGTTATGGTCGGTGTCGTTATGGTGCTGCTCGGCATCACGAGTGCAATGGAGATGCCGACAGTGATGGCATGCGTGCCAGCTGTTGCGCCAAAGGATAAATTTGAGCAGGCAAATGGTATCATCAATGCGGTCAGCTCACTTGCGCAGATTATTGCCCCCGTCCTCGGCGGCGTGCTTTTCAGCGTATTCGGCTTGAAGCCACTTGTTATTTTCTCGTGTATTGCCTTTTTTCTTGCGTCATTTATCGAACTCTTTATTCGGATGCCATTTGTCAAAAGACCGCAGACGAAGCATATGATTCTAACGATTTTTGACGATATGAAAGATGGTTTTCAGTTTGCAATAAAGGAGCCGATGATACGAAAATGTATGATTTTGGCGGCTGTACTAAACTTGTTTATGACACCATATTTTATCGTTGGTATTCCTGTAATATTACGGATTACGATGCATAGTTCCGATACAATGTATGGTATTGGGATGGCTGCTGTTGAATTTGGTATGATTTTAGGTGCACTATCTATGGGACTGGTTGCAAAAAAGATGCAGATGAATACGCTGTATCATCAGGTACTTTGGATTGCTGCTTTATTGATTCCCGCTTCGATTATCTTATCTCCAGTTGCTAAAGCTCTCGGTTATTTTCCTGAATTTGTTTTGTTCTTTCTCTGTGTAATACCAATTCTCATGATGGTTGTTTGGATTTCCATTTTTGTCATTACTTATGTCCAAAGACAGACGCCCGATGCGCTACTTGGGAAGGTGATGGCAATTCTTATGATGGTATCTCAATGTGTAGCACCAATTGGACAATTGATTTATGGTGCAGTTCTTGAAAAATTCAGCATGACAATGTATATTCCTACCGCAATGATTGCAGTTGTAACGGTCATCATTGCAATTTGTGGGCGTAATTTATTGAAGTTATGAAAAATCATTGACGTTATGATAATTCATTGAGGTCATAATAATTTATTGAAGTCATGAAAAATTATTGACGTTATGATAATTCACTGAGGTCATAATAATTCATTGAGGTCATGAAAAATTATTGACGTTATGATAATTTATTGAAGTCATAATAATTCATTGAAGTCATGAAAAATTATTGACGTTATGATAATTCACTGAGGTCATAATAATTTATTGAAGTTATGAAAAATCATTGACGTTATGATAATTCATTGAGGTCATAATAATTCATTGAAGTCATGATAATTTATTGAAGTCATGAAAAATCGTGACAAATGTCATGGTAGTATCGTGCGTTTTGCACTTCCTGTGACTGTATAAATCTTATACAATCTATCATATAAACCAGTATAAATTAGTCGTAACTCAGTCGTAAATAAGTGTAAATTAGAATGAGTTAGAATACAATACTTGAGTTTCCGCAAAATGTCATTGTGAGGAAGTGTTAGCGACCGAAACAATCCACAAACTACGCAATGACTTATTGTTTAGTGAAATTGCTCATAAATATAATGATTTTGATACACTTTGTGCAAAATATGGAAACTCAAGATACGATTTTTTTTTCTTGACATATAATATTATACAATATATAATATCGCTAATTCGTGTATATTGTAAATTATAATTCGCTATCAGATCAACATATCATACTAGGAGGATAAAATGTCACTAATTGAAGTAAGCAATGTGAAGAAGTTGTATGGAAAGGGCGATTCGGAATTTACCGCATTGAATGGTGTGTCGCTATCCATAAGTCAAGGCGAATCTATTGCCATTGTGGGAAAGAGCGGCTCTGGAAAATCCACCCTGATGCATATCCTTGCAATGCTCGATCAGCCAACAACAGGGCATATCCGCATCAATGGTGAAGATGTTACGAATATCAAAGAAAAGAAAGTCAACGAAATGCGCAACAGTCTCTTCGGTTTCGTGTTCCAGCAGTTTTTCTTGAATGCGAAGGATTCCGTTCTTGAAAATGTCATGTTACCACTGAAAATTGCAGGTGTGTCAGGGAAAGAACGAAAGCTTCTTGCGATGGAAGCACTTCGGGAAGTAGAGCTTGATGATAAAGCGAAGAACAAAGCAAATAATATCTCTGGCGGTCAGAAACAGCGTGTCTGTGTGGCAAGGGCGCTCGTCAACCAACCCAAAATCATCTTTGCAGATGAGCCAACAGGCAATCTCGATAGCAGTACAGGCACTCATATTGAAAATTTATTGTTTGATTTAAATAAAAGTCATGGCATTACGCTGATTGTTGTGACACACGACTATGATCTTGCATCGCGTTGTGACAGGCAGATACATATTAAAGACGGAATGATTGTGGAGGCATAAATAGATGAAATTTACAGATATACTAAAGACTGCTGGTGTGAATCTAAGGCGAAGCAAAAGCCGCACGATATTGACCATTTTAGCCATTTTCATAGGCTCGTTCACGATTACATTGACGAGTGGCATCAACACAGGTGTCAATGCCTATCTCGACAAACAAGTTCAAAATGTCGGTGCGGAAAATTATATGGATGTATTGCCTGGCGACATATCGGAAAGTGCGGGCGGCATACTCGAAAGTTCAGAGCCGCAAGAATATGACCCTGAGTTAGATGGTGCTTCGATGGAGACTATTTCCACTGACGATGTGGCAAAAATGGAAAAAATCGATGGTATCGAGTCTGTGACCGTCTATCAGAGTGTCACCCCTGAATACATTCAATCCGAGGAAAATACCAAGAAATACGTGCTTTCGCCACAAAATATGGCAGCTGAGAACATGAAGATTGATATGAAAGCAGGACGTCTACCTAAACTCGATTCCAGTACCCCTGAGATTGCGCTTGCACCAGGTTATGCAAAATTGATGGGCTACCGCAGTGAATCTGAAATTGTTGGAAAAACAATGGTTGTCGCAGTGAAAAATCTAGTAACGGGCGAGATCACAGAGGTAGATGCCAAAGTAAGTGGCGTGCAAGACGTATCACTCATTTCTAGAGGTCGTAGCTGGATCAATGCGAGTCTACAAGAGCGCCTTTACGATACTGCGACAGAGGGATTGCCACAGGAGATTAAAGATCGAGCATTTGCTGCTGGCGTGACATTTACAAAAGGTCTTGATGCAGATGGTGTGCAAGAAATCAAGGATAATTTGCTAAAAATGGGTTTAACAGGTATGACAATTGAAGATGAAATCGGCATGATGAAGACTGTGATGACAGCGATTAGTGCCGTCTTAATCATCTTCGGTGTCATTGCATTGCTTGCTGCAAGCATTGGAATTGTAAATACATTGTTCATGTCTGTGCAGGAGCGGACGCGCGAAATTGGACTTATGAAAGCGATGGGGCTAAGCCGTGGAAAGATCTTTGCGCAATTTACTTTCGAGGCGATTATGCTTGGATTCTGGGGATCTGTGATTGGTATTGGGGTTGCTTATCTGGCAAAACTGTTTGTGAACAGCGTTGTCGTCAAAGCGTTTTTTGACGAATTGCCAAGTTTTACTTTGATAAATTATGATATACTTACACTGATCGTGATTATAGCCGTGGTTGTATTGATTGCATTTTTGGCGGGTACATTGCCTGCAAGGAGTGCGTCGAGGCTTGATCCGATTGACGCTTTGAAGTATGAGTAGATTTCTAATGTAGTGTATTATATTGTGAGAGAGGTGAAATATGTTTGTGATCCTTTTGACTTGTGGCGTTGAGGATTTTCAGCATATTAATCTATTCGAGGAGGTCGGTTATGACACTGTATGAGACAATTTTTCAAAGACGTTCTGTGCGAGCGTATGATTCGGCACCACTTGATGGCGAGCTTATTCAAGATATTGAACAATACCTTAATTCCATTGTGCAAATGTCAGCGCAATCGGCAACCTTTAAGATTACTTCCGGTGATGAGGTGAAGGGTACGGCTGCGCCGCATTGCATCTTGGCATGTTGCAAATCCGTTGATGCTGAATATGCCAATGTTGGATATGTATTACAGAAGATGGATTTATATCTCCAAAGTATGGGGCTTGGCAGTCTCTGGCTCGGTATGGCAAAGCCGAAAGAAAAGCTCGATGATTTCTGTATCTTGTTGGCATTTGGAAATACGACTGCGCCAAAGCGCACAAGTGAATCTGATTTTAAGCGATTAAAACTATCTGAGATCAGCGATACGGACAATGCCGTATCACGAGCCGTGCACATTGCGCCATCTGCGATGAATTCGCAGCCTTGGAAATTAAAATTTGCAGATGGTAAAGTTACGTTACTGTTGAAACCAAGAGGTGCCTCACAGCTTATCTTAAAGACGAAGCTGAACAAAATAGATTTGGGCATCGGCGCGCGGCATGCTGTCACCGCACTTCGTAATGATGGTCACGAAGTGATATCCGTTATTCCGAAAACAGATGGTAAGCAGTTTTCCATCGAGATTCTGTATCAATAATGATAGGTTGCGATTCGTTTAAGGGGTAGAGGCGCAAATGGCGGCAAATGTTATAAGTCATGATTCGAGCACCAAATTGCGACTTTTTCGCGAATTGTGCCCATTTGCGACCAAAGGAATTGTCACTTTGTTTTATTTATGAATAGGTACAAAAAACTCAATAAAATGTGTGAGATGTAAGGACAGCATCACTTTGTGGCTCTCAAATATGCCTAAAGCTGATATCAAGCTTATATCTCGTGTTTACGCAAAAGTCGGATTTTAGTCCCTAAATATAGCCTTTTGGGGGACGATATTGCGAGTTTTGCGTATTCTTACTCTAATGAACGCCATATTTTGTATTTATTTATTTATTGTAGACTCTTGCTTATGCTATTTTGTTTCTTTCAACTAAAATGGAAACAACTTATTTTTCATATTATTCATGGTCGATTTGTGCAGCTGCTTGTTGTGAGATGAGAGGAAATGTGATACGGAAATTACATCATTTGCGCCCAACGAGTCTGTATCACATCTACTTCCATTCTTGCCATAAGTAGCAACACAAATTCATCATAAAAATAAGTTATTCAACATTATTATTCATATCTTATTTGCTCCACAGAATTGGAGTTTCACGTTCCTCGCAGATATGATCCTCACGGGCGCAAAATGTTGTAATACTTTCATCACTGATGCTATAGATATCACGATAGATTCTTGTTGTATCTGGATTCGCTGGGACTTGCTTCTTTGTCTCGACAATGATATATTCCGTTTCGCTATTTGGTGTGAACGTATCGGGAAAACTATCTGGGGTGTATTCCTCTTGCGATAGGATGGTATTGTCCTTATTCATTTGAATGACAGTATTCATTTCAGGAGCAAATAGGGCACGAATGGTCAGTGTGACAGAAATTATTTCCGTTTTCGTTTTTCCATTTTCTGTAATCGCGATTTTGGATTCCATAGATTGCGATCCTATTTCGCTTTCACTTGTGTTGTCATTCTCATACAACATTCCGTCGCTAGTTGTC
>JAISJM010000047.1 GCA_031261525.1 Eubacteriales Family XIII. Incertae Sedis bacterium | reverse complement strand
TTTGTATCCTTTCATATCCGTTGGCATTGTCGCGCTGATACTGTAGCTTACAGGCTTCGTGATGTCGGATATCGATGTGCTTTGTCCCGCTGCTACAACTTTCTTGAAGTTTGTAGGAGCCGCTGGATTTTCTGCTTCGTTCAAGATCAGATGTCCAACGTTCTTGATGACTGTTGCGCCATTTGCAATTGCTTTTTCGTTAATCTTTGCGTCGAGGTAGAGCTGTGCAGACTTGCCTGCGAGTTTCTTCAAATCATAGTTATCCGCAAATGTGTAGGTCAAAGTGTTTTTCGCGGTGTCGAAACTTAAGGAACCATCCGTGGCTGCTGGCGTCTTGCCGTCGACAACGACTTTACCACTGCCTGTTACATAGACGAGCGATGCAGGGAGTTCGTCCGCGATTGCAACGGAGTCATAGCCGCTCATATCGGCTGGGAATGTCACGTTGACTCTGTAAATCAGCGGTGTATCTAGTGACGTGATTACGGCATCTGCGTTAAAAGTCTTACCGCCATCTGTCGATACAGATTTGAGCAAATCTGTTGGACCTGCTGCGATACCGATGATAATCGGCTGCTCATCTTCGCCAACTTTCTCACCATTGAGGAAGATTCTTGCAGTATTGGTAAACACATCACCAATCTTTGGATTTGCAGTGCTTGTAAATGTCGCACTTACATGCATGACAATCGTCTTCCCTGGTAGCGCATTCCAGATGTTTGCTGGAATGGATGCTTTGTCCACTTGCAAGGTGATTGTATTCGATGCCTTTGTCAGCAATCCTGATGGAAGTGGGAACGCGGCGCCGTCTGCAGTAATCTTGACGTCAGAGAGTGCGGCGTCCATACCTGCTGGAAGTGTGTCTGTAATTTTGAGAGTCTTGTAGCCGTTTAGATTCGCCGGGAGCTTGAAACTGATTTCATAATCTATTGGTTGGTTCGTCTCATTGAGCGCAATGGTTGCATCTTGACCATTTGCAAGGGTCTTCTTGAAACCACTTGGTAGTTCTGCTTTCGGGTTATCGATGGTAATCGTCGTATCGCCATCTTCGCCGGCATTGTCACCATTGACGAAAATCTTCGCAACATTCGTAAAGCTTTCCCCTGCTGCAGGCGCACCTGTGAATGTCGCTTGTAGATTGATTACGATGCTCTTACCTGCGAGTGCATTCCAGTAGGTTGCTGGAATTGCATTTTTCTCTATGAGCAAGTTGATTGTCGCTTTTGTAGCACTGGCTCCAGAACCCGATGCAGGCGTCTTCGTCAGTGCACCTGCTGGAATCGCAAATGCCGTACCGTTGATGGTTACTTTGACATCAGCAAGATTTACATCCATGCCTGTTGGGAGGACGTCTTGGACTTTGATGGAACTGTAACCTTTCATATCTGTAGGCAATTTGAAGCTAATCTTATAGCCGATTGGCTTGCCGATATCAGAAGATGCGATGGTTGCGTTTTGTCCATCGGCGAGGGTCTTGTTGAAATCCGCTGGTAGCTGAGGTTTCAAATCCTCACCAATTGTGATGGTCGTATCGTTGTCCTCTTCGCCAATTTGGTCGCCATTGACAAAGATCTTCGCCGTATTTGTAAAGGTCGAACCAACGGCAGGTGTACCTGTGAAAGTCGACTGCAAGCTGATTACGATGGTCTTGCCTGCGAGGGCATTCCAGAATGCTGCGGATACGACATTTTTATCTATGGATAACTGGATTGTCGCTTTTGTTGCACTCGAGCCAGAACCTGAGGCTGGCGTCTTTGTGAGTGCGCCCGATGGTAATGATAGCGCGGTGCCATTTGCGGTTACTTTGACATCGGCGAGATTGATATCCATGCCTGTCGGGATGGCATCTGTGACTTTGATGGACTCGTAACCCTTCATGTCGGTTGGCAATTTGAAGCGAATCTCGTAGCCTACTGGCTTGCTGATGTCAGAGACGAGAATGGTTGCGTTTTGCCCACCGGCGAGGGTCTTGTTGAAATCTTCAGGCAACTTTGGCACGACGATTGCTGGCTTTGTCGTTACTGTTTGATCGTCATTGCCATTGTTCAGGATTAACTTTGCATCATTTGTGATCGTTGTTGAGCCATTTGCGGCAAGCATTGTTGCATCAATTTTGGCATTCAACACGAACTCGACCGTCTTACCCGCGAGGCTCTTCAAATCATAGCCATCTGCAAAGGTATACGTGACGCTATTTGTGCTCGCATTGACTGCAAATGCACCATCTGCCGCGCCTGCCTGCGTGCCATTAATCAGAATTTTCCCGCTATTTTGCTGGTAAAGTAAGCTATCTGGGAGGTCATCTTCGATGGCAACTTTGTTGTAACCATTCATATTGTCTGGAAATGTCACAGCAATGCGATAGGTCAAAACGGTATCAGCAGACGTGATATTGGCATTGTCCACATAGTGCAATCCACCATCGACAGAGACTTGCTTCACAAAGGTCTTCGGAGAATTGAGCTCACCGATTGTGATGGTCGTATCGTCATCGGTGCCGACATTGTCATCATTGACAAATAGTTTCGCAAGGTTTGTATAGGTTGAACCAACGGCAGGCGTACCCGTGAAAGTCGACTGCAACTGGATTCCAATGGTCTTGCCTGCGAGTGCATTCCAGAAATCCGCAGATACGGCATTTTTCTCTATGAATAACTGGATCGTCGCCTTTGTGGCACTTGAGCCAGAACCTGATGCTGGCGTCTTTGTGAGTGCGCCCGCTGGTAGCGATAATGCGGTACCATTTGCGGTTACTTTGACATCGGCGAGATTGATATCCATGCCTGCCGGAATGATATCCTGGACTTTGATGGAAGTATAGCCACCGAGATCCGCAGGAAGTTTGAAGCTGATTTCATAATTCACAGGCTTGCCAGTATCCGACTTCGCAATCACGGAATTTTGGCTATCAGGGAGCGTCTTATAGAAATCCGTTGGATAAGTTGGCTTGATGCGGTCACGTGTCAAGGTTGGAGAATCGACATATTGCTTGCAATCTTTATTGTCAAAATTCTTATAGCTCAACTCCGCATTGCCCTTATTTGTTGCAAATTCAGTCTTTGTTGTGTAATTATCCTTTAGCTTCACGTGAATCGTCAGCACAGCACCAGGGTCTGCGGGGATATCGCCGACAGTCCATGTAACCGTCTGACCATTGACCGTTGCCGTTCCAATGCCGTGTGTGTCGACGCTGACAATTTGGAAATCGTCACTGACGACATCGGTAATTTTGGCATTTTTGCCTGCTGGTAGGGCACTGCCCGTACCGCCTGTGCCGCCTGCGCCACCCGTCAGTCTTGCGGCAAGACTATCGATTGCGCTGACAAGTTGATTCGTGCTCGGTGATGCATATTGTTTAAAGATTCTCGTATGATTGTTGTAGATGATATTGCCGTTGTCGAACGTTTGATGTCCTTGGCTACCATCAGTCGCGATATCCCAGATGCATGAAACACCATATTTACCGAGATTATCCATGACATAGATGCCAAATACATCGAAAGTCAATTGTGCGCCATGCGTATCATAATAGTAATCCCATGATTGCATATATTCCACGACAGATCTGTAGGCATCTAAATCACCGGTTGGATATCCATCCGTAATCCATAGAATGGTGACCGGCCGCGACTGATTCGCTCGGCTTCGAATCAACTTGTCCGCCGCCTGAAGTGGTGGTACAAAATTGTGATTTGTTGAAGCCGCTGTATTGTAGTCCGCGTTCATAACTGTATTATGTGCATTTTGACTCGTCGTAAAACCTGTATTCGCAATGACGCCTGTGCCGTAGGTGATGACTGCAACCTTGCCGCCTGCACCAGTGATATCATCGATATAGCGGTTTGCAACGCCTTTATGCGCGCTCATTCTCATGTTGAGTGTGGGCAGGAATGGACTCCAGTTCAGCGAACTTGTGAGTCCGTTGCCATCAGCCATCATATTCGAGCCGTGATAAGTCTGCGTCACCGTATGCACATGGCCCGGTGCATTTACAATTTGGGCTGTGCGCGTATTGCCATTCAGATTTGAAAATTGCCATTTTGCGTTGCTCGGCAGCGTTGCGCCATCGTATGGGCAAATGGAATAACCTTGCGATTGAGCCGTTGCAAAATGACTCTCAAACAAGATGATGACATCGCCAGCATCTTGGGCTACGTTGTTGCCCCATAGATTAAATTGAATCTCCGCTTCGCCTTTTGCTTTGTCTGTCCATACAGCACTTTTCGCCATCTGGACAGCGCCAGGCTCTGAATCGAGCGGATAGCAACTCGCATCATAGCTAGATGCCGTCTTGTCTGGTGATGACAATTTTGCACCTGCCAGAATGTTCGATGGCTTGCTTGCCGGTAATGCAAGTGGTGCGACAAGCGGCGCTGCGAGTGTGGTGATGCTCAGCGCGGATTGTGATTCGGGTTGTGATGTCAGTAGGGATTGAACTTGCGTTGCTATGGATTTTGTTGGGGCTGATTTTGTTGGAGTCGATGTGGGGGCTGTTGTTGGGGATGATGGGGCTGAATTTGGTGAATTTGTGTCACCAGCTTTTTCAGATTGCGCAGGAACAGTCGTGTCACCCGCTTCTGCAGACTGCGTAGCATCTGACATCGCGGAGGCTGCGGATTTCGCTGGTTGAGAAGTGTCTGTCGTGGCGGTGTCTGCATCCGTCGGTTTCGAGGATTGCTTAGCACCGTCAGCAGCGTCAGTCTTTACGGGTTGCGCAGAATCGGTCGTGCCGCCAGCTTCTGCAGACTGCGTAGCATCTGACTTCGCGGATGCTGCGGATTTCGCTGGTTGTGAAGTGTCTGTCGTGGCGGTGTCTGCATCCGTCGTTTTTGAGGATTGCGTAGCACCGTCAGCAGCGTCAGTCTTTGCGGGTTGCGCAGAATCGGTCGTGTCGCCAGCTTCTGCAGACTGCGTAGCATCTGACTTCGCGGATGCTGCGGATTTCGCTGGTTGTGAAGTGTCTGTCGTTGCGGTGTCTGCATCCGCCAATTTTGCAGATTGCGTAGCATCTGTCGCTGTTGCTGCAGATTCTGGCGCAACCACAACAATTGCGAAGACTTTGTCGTCTGACATTTCTACGCGCATCAATTCTTCTTGCGTGTAGACAGCCGCGTCATCTTGCGCACGTGCTGAAATGGCAACACTATTTGCGTCGCTTAGCGCTGGGTCTTCTAGGTCGAGATCGGAAATGTCAATCCAGCCAATAATCTGATTTTCTGGTCCGATGACATTTGCAAGCTCTTCCTCCGTTGGAAATGCTTCTGCTGAAAGTAATGCAGAATTGGAATCTTCTGGAATTTGGATTGTGACAGATTTGATAATTGTCTCACCGGCTTTATAATCGACGTGAAACATTTTCGCAGCGTCTGACGCATCAGCGCTTGCTTGTTTTAACGGGTTCCGCAATGTATCCGCGAAACCGAATGCGGGAATGGCCATGGTCACTACTAGTGTAAGAACAATGATGAGAGCGATATAGTTACGTGCAGATCCTTTCTTTATTCGAAGGCGCGAATTCATAGTGCCTCTCCTTAATCAACGTGGAGCATACTGAAATTTCAGACAGGCCTCATCTAAATCGCAGCATACATCCAAATTTGTGTGCAATCGTTAGAACAATTCTATTAGAATCCAATGTTCCAATTTTAATCACTTTTAACGATTGCGTAGAATCCTTTTGTAACAATGATTTTACTCGATTACAATTATTATTGTCAATAGCAAACATTATAATATTTTTAAAATTTTATAGACAATTTTAAAACCAAAACCATTCAAATGGCTAAACTCAACGGTTTTAAGCCAAAACGAATTAAGTTTAATGGTTCAACAATTTTAAAATTTAAAGGGTATCCAGAGATGCTTCGTTCAGTTGCCTCATATAAATTCGAATAAAAATATATCGAGATATGGTGTTAAAACAAGTGAGATGTAAGGCTGGTATCAATTTTAGGCTCAAAAAATGGCTCTAAAGTGATACCAACATTACATCTCACCTCAATTGACAAAAAAAATAAAAAAAGTGTACAGCTTCCGAAATTCGCAGGAAAGAGGAGAGGATTATGCGGATTTCAAAATCTGTACGCCTTTGGTGGACTGGATTACGAGTTAATTCCCGTTTGCGTTGATTCGAGTTTTGAATAAAAATAGCAACTGGATTCCACATACAATGCGAATCATGAAATTCATCATCATTTGGCATTTGTAATGCTATGAGCGCTTCATCTTTCATCGCTTGCATGAACTTATCCTCGTAGCATTCTATCATTTCGTCATAATCATAGTTATAGTCATAATTACGAACACAGTGTATTTCATCGCGCACATGAACCTAGTAAAAATAACATAAATTACAGTCTTCAGCAAGATTCCAGATAAGGACATTCGGAAATGTCAGTCACCCAATATGAAGGTTATTGGTTACAGATTCTTCTTAATTTCGAGCAATTCAAAGTTTATTCATGCTTTAAATATTTATGCATCAAATTGCATATTATAATTATTTTCGAATTGATTTTAATACGCTACAGATGTACGTATGAATCCTTCTGCAGCAATGTGTTCAAATGGATCTGCAGATCCAGGATCTACATCCAACCATTTGCCATCAACATATACCTGCGCCCAGGAATGATATAAATGGGTGTTGTTATAGCCTCTCACTTCACGACATGGGATCCCAATTGCTTTGCACATTGACGAAAACACTTGCGTTATCTGAAAACACAATCCCGTTTTCTTTGCATAATATGCATCCACATCGCCTAGCATATCGGATTCAACAATTGCGCCATCCTTCTTTTTGCTAAGCATATCCCAGTCATATGAAAATGTTTCCTGCATGTGCTGTATCAATGCAGCAACTTTTTCTCTATCGCCCACAATATCGTTTGTTGCGTCTATTGCGTCCGCTGCAAGGGCGCTGTTTTCGTCATAAGACGTGTAAACATTTGCATAGCTAGCTGGTGAAGTCCCTTCAAATTTTGCTTCGAAATTCTTTCTGTAGAGAATATGAAATTTTGACGCTGTTTCACTGATTCGCTCCTGCCTCGTAGAGATTTTCAATAAGTAGCCTCCAGGGACATCCATCGGATAGAATCCAGGGTTTAAATATTTCTTATAGCTGCTCTCCTTGGTATATTTGTCCATATCTGAATTATTTACCAATAAAATCAGGATGTCTGTTGGGTCTTTCACTGCGATATCAATATAAATCAATCCTTTATCCTGATATTTGTATGAAACTTTTGCCGTAATGAGCTCTTTCGTCTCAGGATTTTCCCAAGATTTCACTTCAAAATCCGCATCATTCAAAATCGGATTTATGATTCCCTGAACGCGATGCTGAACGGACTTCCGAGCTTGTGGTATAATTGTATCCGTGAATCCCAGTGCAGGTGCAGACAACGCAATAATAACTGCGATTACAACCAGTGCAATGCAAATGTAAATCTGCACGCTACTCGCATACCCCTTTCCAACTCTACAACGCGTATTCATAGTAAGCCTCCCAGTACTTGCTACGTTTATCACACTCTAAAATTATTATATTTTATAGTGTATATTTTGCAATTTATCAATCAATATCTTAATATAGTATTGATTCTACTAGATAACAGCATTTTGCGTCAACTTAAAACATTATAAATTTTATAATGTTTTAAAACCTAAAAACTGTGTAAAAACGTTTACAATGTTCAAACTTGAGTATTTTTATCAAGAAGTTAAAATGCAATAAAAATACAAAAAAGAACAATAAAATAAATATAGACACCAATATTTTGTTCTAATGATATACTTATATGTAGGAAGAAAATATATGTATTGATTCTATTGGATCAACATTGATTGGCGGTTAGTAATAGAGGTTAGTATAGGTTATTAGAGGTTATTATGAGAAGAAAACGTGTGGATAAACATAAATTAGGTAAAGAAGATGTGGCAGAGGAAGAAATAACAGATTTCGCAGATCTCGCAGATTTTGACAACTTCGACGAGTGGTATGATTCTGAAGATAGATTCGAGAATCGGACGAATCGGACGCATTCTAGTCGTGTGGATAGTGACGATAATCAGTATGAAGACCATGCCAATCATGAGTATTCTAATCGCGAGTTTGGTGACGATAATCAGTATGAGAGTCGCGCTAATCATGAGTATTCTAATCGTGAGTTTGGTGACGATAATCCGTATGAGAGTCACGCAAATCATGAGTATTCTAATCGTGAGCTTGGTGACGATAATCAGTATGAGGGTGGCGAGCAATTCAGTAATGGGATTTATGCTGGATTTGAAGGCAAATCTACAAATCGATTTAAAATTCTCTTTATTCAGATAGGTAAAGTTGCAATCATAAATTATGTTCTGCTCTTTATAAGTTTTCTGTTGACGAATATTTTAATTGACCGTTTGCCGATGCATTTTTCGGAGTCGAAGATATTTTTAAGCGTACGATTTCTCGTCTTTGCTATAGCACTCCTGCCATGTATCATACCTGTATTCATTCAATTTAAGTCTTTGTTAAAAAAGGCATCTCAAAAGGCTATGAACATTGCAATTACAACGAGTTTTATCGGGTTGCTAATGATATCTGTTGCTGCAATCGTAACGTTATACATTGCCAATTTTGTCATACGACTCTTATTGATAGCAGTCGAGCTTGATTTATTTATTGTTTTGATTCTGCTATTTTTGATGGCGGCAAGTACGAAAATTTATTCCAAGATTCGCGAAAAATTCGGACGGTAGTTTGACGGTATGTCGGTAGTTTGACGGCATAAGCGGTAGTTTTGTGAGTGGCTCGAATTGTAACATTTTTGTCGTTGGTCGAATGGTCGTCTCGTTGTAAAACAAACAGATCACTACAAAAGCATCGCTGCGTGCGCATTTTGTTCATATAAGGAATCTAGCGCAAATATCACTGATGCAATCGTTTCTAGTTTGGAAAAATATTTCGCGTGGTATAACGAGAGACGGATACAATCCAATCTCAAAACAAGTCCTAAAATATATAGAGAAAAGTTAGCTTTATTGGCAGAGGCATAGCAATTAATGTGTCCAGTTATTTGTACCGCCGCCAAAATGGTCTTAAAGCGATACGAACCTTACATTTCACACGTTTTAACACATAAATTTGTATATTTTCGGATATATGGACATTTAACGCCTAACTATCGGCATTGTTATTAATACCACATCATACATTGTATTAAAAATATCATATTATCCTTTACATAATGTTGCTATGCAATTCGTTACTTTGCAAAATAGCATGATAAAATCAAGACGCGGGATTTGATAGAAATTGAACTATTTTTACAAATTAATCCTCGCATAGGCATCCATATCAAGGCCATCGCCCATAATGACATTTTCAATATTTGACTTTGCTGTGCTATCGGGATTCGTTGCGCCAGCAGGATTTATTTTGCCTGTAGGACTCGTTTGGTGATTGGTATTTATTGCATTAGCAGGTTTTGTCATGTCAGCAATATTTGTCGCATTTGAATACCTCGCTGTCTCAGCAGGTTTTGTTGCATAGCGACTAATCCAGTCATAATATGCAGCAACACCAATCATCGCAGCATTGTCTGTACAATAAATGGGAGATGGGAAAAATATCTGGATGTCCATCTCGTCAGCAAGCTGCTGAAGCCGCGCTCTGATGCGAGAGTTGGAGGCAACGCCACCAGCAAGGGCTAGTTTGTTATATCCTGTGCGCTGGATTGACATTTTCACTTTCGCAACAATTACATCAACGACAGCTTCCTGAAAACTTGCCGCAACATCAGCAGCGACGATATCAATATGTTTCTGACGCATCTGGTTCAGATGATTGATTACTTGCGTCTTCAGTCCACTAAATGAAAAATCAAGACTGCCTTGCTCAAGCATGATACGCTTGAAATCAATCGCTTGAGGGTTTCCTTTCTTAGCAATTTTATCCATTTTAGGGCCGCCCGGATAGCCTAGACCAATTACGCGCGCGACCTTATCATAAGCTTCTCCGACAGCATCATCTCTTGTGCTACCAAGAATTTCATATTCAGTATAACTCTTCACCAAGGCGATTGCCGTATGACCGCCAGATGCGACAAATGAGATAAATGGCGGTTTCAAATCGGCATGCTCAATATAGACAGCACTCATGTGACCGACGATATGATGCACACCGATGAGCGGTTTGTTCAATGCGAGTGCGTACGCTTTCGCGGATGCAATACCGATTAGCAACGCACCAATGAGACCCGGTCCTTTCGTAACAGCAATTACATCAATATCATCCCACGTCATATTTGCTTTTGCAAATGCTTCGTCAACCACAAAATTAATCTGTTCCAGATGATGGCGCGAAGCGATTTCTGGTACAACGCCACCGAATTGCTCATGAATATCAATCTGCGAACTGATGATGAGACTGATTACCTCGCGTCCGCGAGTGATGGATACTGACGTCTCATCACATGAACTTTCGATTGCAAGAATTGTTGGTGGTGGATTCAGATTGTAAGTTGCGGTATCAGTATCATACGATGAGACATTACCAATACGAGATGTCTCCTGCTTCGATTTTCTATTTTTAATGCCCACAGCATTGATTGATTTCATTCCCATTTTTTCCATTTCAATTCACTTACGAATACGAATTCACAATAAAAATCATTCTAAAGTCAATCGCGCTCAATATTTTTGATGACAACGATTCCCCTCGTCGTTCACATTTTGAACTTCTGATTTCGCAAATACCAACCTTACGTTTCACTTGAATTAACGCCATATTTTGTATAAAGATTGAGCCGATGCCATTTGCAATATATTTTATGCTGATTCGTATTACGACTTTTGCAATGTCATCTTCATCACAATTGCATCCTCATTTGGATTGTGATAATAACGTTTTCGTCTTGCAATTTCAACGAATCCATGCGATTCATAGAGCCTAATTGCATTCACATTGCTTGCACGCACCTCCAAAAATACAGATGAGATATCGGATCGCGCGCTGATGTCATCAAGCGCAGTTTGCAACATTTGCCACCCAATCCCAATTCCTCTAAAGTCTGCATCGACAACAACATTATGAATCTCTGCCTCACCAGCGACTTCCCACCAATGGATAAATCCGGCAATCGTCGCCTCGTTGCAATTTTGAAATTGTGTATGTGCATAGTCAGAATCGTTTGTATGATTCGCATTGCCTATCATGGTAGTATTGCTGGGAATCCTTGTAATTTCTGTATCATCCGCTCTGCATGCGATGAGCAAATGTGCACGATTCGAAGAATCAACAATATCGCGTGCAAGCTCATTCTCACTCCATGCCGAAGAAAGTGCGGTATCTGCAAGCAACCATATATCATGCGCATGTTCTATTTCTGCAGATTTAATTGTCATATTTATTGGACACATGATTTTTTACATCTTCTCATTTATCGCTAGACATATTCTATAATTCAACTTTAATTGTTTCATTTATTGGACACTTAATTACTACATTCCATCATTTTCGCTCTGTATATTTCTGAATCAGGTATCTCATTATTGCGACATGTGCTGCATGTATAGTAATGTTCATGGGAGATTCTAAAATTCATTCACACGCTGTGCATTAGGCAAAATACTACTTTTCGCGCAGCTTCTGCGTGGGTTCGGCTTCACGCATATAATTGGGCACAACATCAGTCACGCTCAATTCATAATAATAATTCTTCGCATATCTTGCGATATGTTTTGCTTGCAGAGAGTAATCCGCATGCAATGGATGTAAGGTGCTACTAATGCTTTGTTGCGCATTTGCAATTTGCCCAAAAATATCATGCACCGTCTTTGCTCCAGATCCAAAAAAATCCAGTTGTATTTTTGTTCCAAATTCCAATTTGTTTGACAAGCTAGCTGCATCCTGACAACTATTCCCCTTTTCATGTGGCATGTCATGTTGTTCATCATGCGGGTTATCATGCAGTTCATCGCATGACTCTATGTACAAAGCATCGACGGATTCTTCGCACAGCTCATTGTTCGACTCAGCGCGTAATCCATCATGCAAATTAGTGTTAAATTCAAAAAGTGATTCGTCTGACAATTTCTCAAATAATAATTTTGCAAATTCTTCCGCATGCAAGCCTTGTCCAGGAATCAGTACATCGATATTTTCGCCATTCAGCATATATACACCAACATAGACTAGGTCTCGCCTTGCATCCGTTGCAATTACAGCAATCCGTGGAAGACTAGACTGCACAGGCACAAAATTAGATTTCTGAGGCATTGTAAACGATGAATCCAACAGATAAGCATGTGCATCAAGTGTTGGTACAGCAATCATCGGTTTTTTCCATACTTGTGCAAGCGCCCTTGCCGTGCTCACGCCAATACGAACCCCTGTGAATGACCCTGGTCCAACGCTTACAGCAATTGCATCGATATCATCGGCGGAAATCTTTTCCGACACAAGCATAGACTGTATCATCGGCACAAGCCCTTGCAGATGACGCATATCAGAATCTTCGATGCGCTGTGTAATACTAAAGTGTTGCGATCCTGAATCTTGCAGCACTGAGTCTTGTGACCTAGATTGCGAAGATGCTGAATCTAGCGCCCCCAAATCTTGCACCCCTGAGGTCAGATTTTCAGTTACATCACCATGAACATCCCGCATGGTTGTATCAGAAGCGCACTTCACAGCGGAATCATCTCGTGAAGCAAATGCCACACTAAGCAGTGACCCTGTTGTCTCAATTGCAAGCACTGAGCCACTACCATGTTTTGAAAAAATCACTCTTTTGTCAGGAATAATAAAGCCATATACATTTGTTTCAGGCACATCGGATGTCAAGGGTACATAGTCAATCGTTGCAGCATTTCCCACAGAATCATTTGATGCGGCACGTGGCACAACGTCCACAGCTGAATTTGTATCAGCGTTTGTAGCGACGCGTTCCGCGGAATCACCCAACGTAACGACAGAACCACATCGTTCCTCGCCTTGTACTTCTTTTCGATGCACGACTTCCCTAGGCACAGCAGAATCGGCTCCGCCCTCGTCACGCAAATAAATCTCATAAGTTCGAAGATTCTCATCGTCCGCACAGTAGGAAATATGCACCCACACGGTATCCGCTGGCAGCAACGATTCTGCGACCTCTGGCCACTCAATCAAACAGATGCCATCTTTCGAAAGATATTCCTCAAACCCAATGCTCTCCAGCTCCGAAGCATCCTCTATCCGATACAAATCAAAATGATAAAGCGGACATCGACCATGCTCATATTCACTTACAATTGCAAATGTCGGACTTGTAACGCTATCCAAAACGCCAACAGCGCGAGCAAAGGCCTGTGACAGCGATGTCTTTCCACAGCCCAAATCTCCAGTAAGCGCAATAACCCTACTGTATCCAGCACGATGACTTTGACTTTGGCGTTGATGTTGGCAATTATCTCCAAAATAGGAGTCCAAATTCGAATTCCCATTTTGCATATCGCAATCAATAACATCTGCACCAATAAAAATCGCCAGCTCTTTTGCGAAGTCGTCGACCTCACTCAGAGCCAGCGTATATGTGTTGTGTAATGTTCGATCTGTCATTTATTATTTGTTCCTTAACGGGCAACATCGCTATCGTACTGTAACGCCACCCTCGTGCATTTTCTAGTGATGCACAATTATAACAACTTAATTCCACCGATGATTGGCAGTGGTGTCTTTTCGCCCCTGCTTGCGCGAACCATCCCGATAATCATGAGTGCCAAAAGCCCAAGATTGACGAGACTCAATATACCGTTAACCGCTGAATAGAGTGGATTTCCAAAACCAAACCAGCTGGAATAGCCACCTGTAATTGCCAGCGTAATCCCCTTAATCACCTTGCTCACAACACTATAAACAAACCAAGTAATAAGCAACACCAATCCTTGATTTGCATGGTATCTAGCAAATGTCGACTTTGGACACGCCACCAATGGAATGAAGAAAAGACAAGGTATATAAGCCAAAACGGACTGTACTTTATATGGTTCAAAAGAATCGTCAGGTTCTGCGCTACCAGATCCACGATAATATGGTCCATGAGGCTGTCCATTTTGCGAATTTTGATTATAATCGGTATTGCCAGAATAACCATATTGAGATGGACCCGCCTGTTGCGCAGTGTCATGTTCTGGAGCGGTATATTGCTGTCCGTAATTTGGGACTTCGTCTTGTGGTGCCCGTGAATTCTGCTGTCCGTAATTTGGGACTGTTGTATCATCTTGATTTAAATTTGATGTAAAATCTTGCACATCATCTTCATTTGAATCTATACTTGAAGCCTCGGGAGTTGATGCTGTATCAAATTCTGAGGCTGTCGATACAGTCTCTGTAAACACCTCAGTCTCAATCTTCATGCCGCAATTCACACAATATTGTTCACCTGCATGTATCGTCTGCCCGCAATTATTACAATAAGCCATATTTCTACCTCTCTCTAGTCTTGAATTTCTTTCATCGGCTTCCATGTCTTGTCACGTCGCGCAATCTTTCCATCTTTCATGCCCCGCGTAATACTAGCCATGCCTTGGCGGAAATTCTTTGTAATGACAAGCCTGATCGTCTCTTTTGAAAATGTCAAAAATGTTCCAAATCCAAATATAATCGGATTGTACTCGCCATTGAGTTTTAAATAATGTGCAATATAGCCTCGGTTACGCATAATATAATAGCGCACCATATCACTTGTTGAGTTGAGCTTTCGAGCAGAACCAATTTTGATATTGTCGATATGCCGTGTACGCTGCATGAGGATATCCACGACAAGTATTGGATTTGTAACCTTTGATGCGAGGTATCCATAGACGGTATCGTCCCAATAGATAAAGAACCGATTGTCCGGAATACCAATCTCATCGACAATACTTCTATGAAAAAGCCCGCCCTCAAAGCAAGCAGTATTCATCGGCCTTTGCGTCTCGCCAGGCTTGAAATCCGCAGGCGCAACCGGATTCGGAATACCCAATTTATTCCAAAAATGGTATTGCCAGTAAAATGGCGTATCGTCATAGTTCATTCGGCGACACTGAATGACACGATGGTCATCTGCAACAGCATCCTTCATCCATTTCTCGAGCGTCTCAAGTCCATGCGGCAATACTTTGACATCGTCATCCATGACCCAAATCCACTCCGCGCCAGCTTTGTATGCGGACTCGACACCCTTTGAAAATCCACCAGCACCACCCGTATTTGTCTCCATCGGGATATAGTTGACAGATGGGGACATCGGAGTGCTATCTGCGTGCGAGCCGTCTTCGGAATTGCCTACTGCTGCGACATTTGCCCGAAGATTTTCTTGCAAATGCCTGCACATATCGCCCACCTCAGGATCCTTGTCATTGTCAACAATATAGATATTGCCTGGGTAAACGGTACTTGCCAAATAACTATCAAATAACACTTTCAATAGTTCCTTGCGTTTGTAAGTCACCACCACAATGGCGGTACTACTATTTATTTTCGACATAAACCCTCTTAAGAAACAGCTTCTACTGCAACTACTTCAGGATTCTCCTCCTTGAGGATCTTCTCGATGCCACCTTTTACTGTCATCTGTCTATGAGGACATCCTGCACAGTGACCGAGTAGTCTTACTTTCACGATATGGTCTTCCGTGTATTCGACAAACTCAACATCGCCACCATCTCTTTGAAGATATGGTCTGATTTTTTCTAGTGATTCTACAATATTCTTTTCCATTTTTCTATTCCTTTCTCGGATAATCGGATCAGTGAATTTAAATTTATATATACATATATAGTATAGCATAAAGTATCCGTATTAAGCAAAAAAGTCATCGCATTGACAAATTGGTAGCCTGTTTTTGTAGTAGATACCATTAAAGTTTATTGATTTTGAGATTCTAACCTTTTGCGGATGGCTTGAATTTCAGCAAGCGATTTCTTTGTGCCAGCCATAATAACGTTATCATCATAACCCTCTTTGATAAGATTGACTACTACATAATCGAGACCTTGTTCGAGACCTTGTTCGAGACCATCCTCGCGTCCCTCCTCAAATCGCACTTTGAGGGCAGTATCTTGATTCCATTCTGTATATAGCATATTTCGCACCTCCGAAGCATGATTTTTCAGATATTCTTTCATGATATCATGACTCATACAGTAATCAATTGCCTGTATGATTGCATCTTCAAGCGTGATGCCTTCCACATGATATTCTCGTATCTTGTATATTAAAAATGAATAATTGTATAGTGCACGGCTTTTCCCAAGGATGTCATCGTCAGCACCTGGATTAATATTGTATATTGTAACTTCGAGATCAAGCTGGTCTCCTGTCTCATGGGATAGGTAGGCATCTGATAATCTTTCTGTCCATTTTGCAGGCATTTTGTCGATTCCGTTATAAAACACAATACACAATGGTTCTGGAATTGGCACGAGTTTCTCGTGATAAATCGCTTCTTCTGCGACAATCTTTTCGTACTCTCTCGATAGATACATCAGCAGACGAATCGGCAGATTCTGAGACGTCGTGCTCTGATGCTCGAACATTACGATAAGCCGACCATCTAGTAGGAATGATATGTCATTTTGCCGATTTTTGAACAATGCGTCGTCAAGGGTATTGATTTCTAGCTCTGTATCGAGTGGATAATTTGTATTCATAACCGCATTGTAGATCTCGATAAGTTTATTTGGCTCTCCTAGATACGAACTGAACACGGAATCCTTGTGCTTTTTATTTGCCTTGGCTGCTGATTTACTCATCTCTGTCTCCCTTAATCATACGCTATTGTAATATCTGATTCAAGCATTTATTAACAATGTATAATTTTGCGCCTAATTCAAATATTTACCATCTCGCATTTAGCATATCATGGAAAGCCCCGAATGTCAATATTATACAGGAAAAAATTGTAATCAAATGTATAGAATAAGAAAACCACCATGATGACAAATTGTCATCATGGTGGTTTTCTTAGACGATGTAATTTTTCCCGCTATATCCTTGGGGCATGCGCACAAGAGCTGCGCTTCGTATCATAATCATGCCGATAGAATAATTCATATCCTAGTTTATCGAGCCCCAAAATTAAAGCTTCGTCGACAGGATTCACTGAACCAAAGTTGATATCGGAACGATAGTTTCGGTAGATATCTGGCGTGATATTGTGAATGGTGATATTTGCACCTGATAAAATGCCTTGGATCGTGCCTTGCTCAGAAATGGCATCCATCGTTGACGTTGCAGGAATGATAAGCTTCGGCATGAGGAGTCTCAACAGACTTGTCATTGCGGTAATGAGTGTGAGACTGCATTCATTGTGATGTCTGAATTCTGAATCTGGACTGGGGACAAACGGGCTCAACGCCACGGAACTTGGTCCAAAATCTTTGATAAAACAGAGCATCTCAGCGAGAGAATCTGGCGATTGATAGGGCGTGCCGAGCGTAAACCGCATATCCACTTGATAGCCGAGATTTCTTAAATCATAGAGCGAATCCACTTGCTTTTCGAGTTTCATGTACGCGGGGTGAAGCATCATATACCGCGCTTCGTCAATCGTCTCCTCACGCAACATGTATTTGTCGGCACCCGCTTCGCGCCATTCATTGTAGGCTTTTTTATCAGCAATACCGAGCCCAAGCGTGAGTGTTGTGTCCGGATAATAGGACTTAATATAGTGGACGATATCCGTGATTTCATCCGACTTGTGTGCCTTTTCGCCTGAAAGCAATATGAAATCGCGAATCCCCACTTTATAGTATGGCTTAATCGTCTCAAGAATCTCCGATTTTTTCAAATTGTATCTGGGAATCTCTGTATTGCCATGGCGAATGTCGCAATAGTAGCAATCATTTTGGCATCTATTAGAAATCTCAATCATGCAATGCTGATAAATTCTGTTACCCCAAACACTCTTCGACTTTGCGCGTGCACGACTTTTTAGTAGCATGAGCAAATCTTCAGAACCCTCAAGATCAGCCATGGAATATTCATCGTAAAAAAGACTGATGAGCTCAGTGAGCTCATCATTTGATATATTATTTCCGTAATCAATTCTGTTAATTAGACTTTTAAGATGTTTTACTTGCATACTTTCAAAAGCCTCCTTGCTTTATGTATCACCATACGAAACGCAATACGAGACGTATGTTACTCAACTTGGATTTTTTTTTCAAACATATTTTTGCAGCCATCTTGTGGTGGTTCAATTGGATAATTCCCAGAGAAACAAGCGGTGCAAACGCCTACGCCAGCTTCATTTAAAATCTTCTTTAGCGCATCTTCTGATAGATATGCGAGAGAATCTGCACCTATAATTTCAGCTGTCTCCTGAACGGTGTGATTGTTTGCAATCAGAAGTTTCTTATCCGGTACATCCGTACCAAAATAGCATGGATATAGAAATGGTGGCGCACTGATACGCATGTGTACTTCTTTGGCACCAGCCTCACGAAGCGATCTGACGATGCGCGCGGAAGTTGTACCTCTGACGATGGAATCATCAATCAATACAATGCGTTTGCCTTTTACATTGGATAGCAATGGATTGAGCTTCAAGTTGACGCTTCGTTCTCTCTGACCTTGTGATGGCTGGATAAACGTACGTCCAATATATTTATTTTTGATAAATGCCGTACCGTGCGGGATACCGCTCTCGTCCGCATAACCGCAAGCTGCCGAAAGTCCCGAATCTGGGACACCTGCAACCATATCGGCATCTACGCCAGATTCCTTTGCAAGTGCTCGTCCCATAAGACGCCTTGCATAATCAACGCCAACACCTTCTAGGATGCTATCTGGTCTTGAAAAATAGATATATTCAAAAGAGCAGAATGTCTGCGGCGTTTCAATGCCGCTATGCATGGAGCGAATGAGACCGTCCTCAACGATTACAATTTCGCCAGGCTTTACGTCTCTTAGGTAGGTACCACCAACGGCATCAATGGCACAAGTCTCAGATGCAAATATATAATTACCGTCGAGTGTTCCGATGACAAGCGGTCTGAATCCATTCGGATCTCTTGCTGCAATCATCTTCCTTGGGCTCATCACGAGAAGTGAATACGCGCCTTGGATGATATGCATTGAGCGCCTAACAGCTTCCTCAATGGATGTAGATTTCAGTCGTTCACGTACGATTGTATAGGCAATTGTCTCGGAATCTGTTGTTGAGTGGAAGATTCCACCATCTTGTTCAATTAAAAGTCTGAGCTCTGCGGCGTTTGTCAGATTGCCATTGTGTGTGACTGCCAGATTACCCTTATAATGCGTAACCGCAATGGGCTGTGCATTGACAGCGTTGTCGTCCCCAGTCGTCGAATATCTGACGTGCCCAATCGCAGAGGTGCCTTTGAGCGATGCCAATCTTTCATCATTGAATACATCGAGCACCATGCCTGTATTCTTGTAACAACTGATTACGCCTGTATCATTCACAGCAATTCCACAAGCTTCTTGTCCTCTATGTTGCAAAGCAAATAGGCCCGTAAATGTCTCATATGCGGCGTGGATATCAGATCCCAACGGAGATGCAAGCCCAAATACACCACATTCCTCGTGCAACTTATCGGTAAAACACATAAAATTTCCTCTCTTATTCATGACCCAATTTATTCATCATAGACTTTAATAATCTGTTCTGCAATGGCACCCTTTGTCATGCGCCGCTGCATCGCTTCTTTCTCAATAAAGTGATGTGCTTGCTCTTCGCTCATCTTCAATGAAGTCATAAGCAATGCTTTCGCTCGGCTGATATGCTTTACATCATCAAGCTTTGAGCGAATCTTATCATTGAGTTCCTTAATTGCCTTCATTCGATTCTGCGCGACAGAGATGCTTTTCAGCGTTGCCCATAGCACTTCCCTTTTTACGGGAGTGACAATGACAAAAATGCCAGCATTCTCTATTTTCTCAAGTGTCATCTCATCAAAAGACTCATTGGTCAAAATCAGACATTGAGATTCACCCATCTTAACCAAATCAAAAGCAAGTTTGAGTGCGCTTTTTCCATTACTCCGTGGCTGACTATAATCGGTCACCTCGAGTATACTGAGATCGTATTCATTGTCCCTCGTCAATGCCTGTAGCTCTGATAAAGAATCGGTCAATGTAATCTCAGACTTGTTTTGACTGATCGAATTGATGAAGTTGGTTAAGTACTCTCCTATTCTACTGTTTTCTGCATATATTGAGACAGTATTCACGCATTCACCTATTATCTACTGTAACGAATATCAATTATGCAGTGCAGGATATCCTTTTCAGACCCCACACTTATAAATACCACAAAAAACGTCCAGTTAAACAAATTTTATAGAATTTCCTAAATTTCTGATATCTTAATTTTAGCTGTACAAAAATCTCATGTAGACTCTATTTAGAGGGACATTCGGCGCTTCATCAAATCCGGCTGTACCGCAAATGCGAGCGCGGTCTCTTCTGTGATTTTGCCTTCTTTGAATAATTTGATCAGACTTCCATCCATTGTAACCATGCCTTCTGCCTGAGAAGAGGTGATGACGCTGTCGATTTGATGAATCTTACTCTCACGTATCATATTCTTGATGGCATCATTGACGAGCATAATCTCAAAGACCGGAATCACACCGCCATCGATTGCGGGTACGAGTTGCTGTGAGATAACGGACTTCAACACCATTGCAAGCTGGACACGGATCTGTCCTTGTTGTTCAGCAGGAAATGCATCAATGACTCTATCGATTGTATTGGCGGCACCAACGGTATGCAGTGTAGAGATAACCAGATGACCTGTCTCAGCAGCGGTCATTGCGATATCAATCGTCTCCGAGTCCCGAAGTTCTCCGAGTAAGATGACATCTGGTGCTTGCCGCAATGCAGCTCTCAGTGCATGAACATAGCTTTCGGTATCGAGGCTAATCTCTCTTTGGCTTACGATACTTTTCTTATGCCGATGCAAATACTCAATCGGATCTTCCATCGTGATGATGTGATCGTTGAAGTCATTGTTGATTTTATCGATGACGCAAGCGAGTGTCGTAGATTTACCACTGCCAGCGGGTCCTGTGACAAGCATCAATCCCTTTTTTAGATCGCCTTGTGCTAAGACAATCGGCGGAATACCAAGCGAGGCTGGCTCTGGCAAATCAAATGCCACAATACGAATTACGGCTGCCAAAGTACCTCTTTGCTTATAGGCACTGACTCTAAAACGTGCAACTTTGGGAATGGAAAATGAAAAATCATCGTCGCCGCCATCAGATACGCGTGTCAAATTTCGATCCGAACTCAATTCATAAATCTTATTGATAATCGCCTCAGTATCGTCAGGCATGAGCTTTTCGTCATCATGCTTTACAATTTGTCCGTCAATTTTATAGGACAAAGGCTGCCCAGATATGATAAATACATCCGAAGCATTTTTCACTGCAGCAATTTTTAGTATTTCTTCAGGATTATGAATTGCCATAAAATTTCTCCTATCTGTCTTCGTGCTAAAATGGTCTATTACTCGGCTGATGAAGTCTTTTGATTTGCAAGGGAGGCAATTACAAATGCCTTAAATAATCTGTGGGCTCTGTTTGGCCTCGATTTAAATTCTGGGTGATACTGTACACCTACGAAGAAATCGTTGTCTGTGATTTCTACGGCTTCTACGAGCCTATGATCTGGAGATAGACCTGATAATGTCATGCCATTTTCTGCAAATTGGTCACGATAGCTATTGTTAAATTCATAACGATGTCTGTGTCTCTCCGAAATGGAATCGCGACTATATGCCTTATGAAGGGTGGAGCCCTCCAAAATATTACATGGATATGCACCAAGTCTCATCGTACCGCCCTTTGGCAAATTACCGTGCTGGTCTGCCATAAGATCAATAACGAGATCTTCAGAATTTGGATCAAACTCAGAAGATGTTGCATTTGGTAAGCCAATGACATGCCTTGCATATTCGATGACACTAATCTGCATACCAAGGCAGATTCCCAGATATGGTATATTATTCTCACGTGCATATTTACATGCACGAATCATGCCCTCAATGCCACGTTCACCAAAACCACCTGGAACAAGGATGCCATCTACGTCGCCCAAGATCTCTGCGACATTTGCATCATTTACGAGCTCTGAATCGACCCACTTGATATCGACAACGGCACCCGTCTCATATCCTGAATGATAAAGCGCTTGAATGACAGAAAAATACGAATCGTGCAACTGAATATATTTTCCAACCATCGCAATCGTAACGGTCTTGTCCATCGCTTCGATACGGTCGCACATCGCAATCCAGTTTGCAAGATCAGGCTTGCCAATATCTAGATTCAGGCGCTTTGCAATGACATTTGTAAAATCTTGCTCCTCAAGCATCAGTGGCGCCGCATAGAGATTGTCAATCGTCTTGTTCTGAATAACGCACTCTGGATCAACGTTACAAAGGCTTGCAATCTTAGATTTGATAGATTCGCCAACATCGCCATGACTTCTCAAGACGACGATATCAGGAGCAACGCCCATCGCTTGCATCTCGCGGACAGAATGCTGCGTTGGCTTGGATTTGTATTCGTGGGAACCCTCAATATATGGAACCAAAGTTACATGAATGAAGACCGCATTGCCGCGACCGACTTCTTTTGCAACCTGTCTGATGGCCTCGATATGTGGCTGTGACTCGATATCACCGATGGTACCGCCGATTTCCGTGATAACAATATCAGAATCGGTGGAGTCACCTACTGCGTAGATAAAATCCTTGATTTCGTTTGTAATATGTGGAATCACTTGTACAGTCTCGCCGAGATATTCGCCATTTCTCTCTTTATTGAGGACGTTCCAATAAACCTTACCTGTTGTAAGATTTGAATATTTGTTGAGATCCGTATCGATAAATCGCTCATAATGCCCCAAATCGAGGTCCGTCTCCGCACCATCCTCTGTGACAAATACCTCGCCATGCTGAATCGGGCTCATCGTCCCTGGATCAACATTGATATATGGATCTAGCTTCTGCGCTGTGACTTTAAGTCCGCATGACTTCAAAAGTCGCCCAAGCGCTGATGCTGTAATGCCCTTTCCTAAACCGGATACGACGCCTCCTGTTACAAAGATATACTTTGCCATAATTACCTTTCCCGCCCCTCTCAGATCCAAACTGGACCATGACGAATTCATTAATAAATTTCACAAAAACTCAATCTAAATTATATCACATTTTTATGCATATAGACAATTTCTATATCAGAGTGCATGAGCATGAGCGCAGCACCATAGTGTACATCAAATTCAACGATATCACCAAGGTCAATATCGCTCGCCCCGCAAATGTCGCAAATTCTGCCATCAC